>NZ_CP019952.1:3481240-3783626 GCF_002021815.1 Pseudomonas parafulva | reverse complement strand
CAATTTCCACCTGCCCGAGTCCACGCTGCTGATGCTGGTCTCGGCCTTCGCCGGTTACCCCGAGACCATGGCTGCCTACGCGGCGGCGGTCGAGCAGGGGTACCGCTTCTTCAGTTACGGTGATGCCATGTTCATCACCCGCAATCCGGCGCCTCGCGGCCCCGAGGAGCAAGCATGAGTCGCACCTGCCGAATGTCCTTCGAACTGCTGGCCACCGACGGCAAGGCCCGTCGTGGCCGCATCACCTTCCCCCGTGGCACGGTCGAAACCCCGGCGTTCATGCCGGTGGGCACCTATGGCACGGTCAAGGGCATGCTGCCCCGTGACATCGAGGCCATTGGCGCCGAGATGATCCTGGGCAACACCTTCCACCTGTGGCTGCGCCCAGGCACCGAGGTAATCAAGAAGCACAACGGCCTGCACGATTTCATGCAGTGGAAAGGCCCGATTCTTACCGATTCCGGTGGCTTCCAGGTCTTCAGCCTGGGCGCCATGCGCAAGATCAAGGAAGAAGGCGTGACCTTCGCCTCTCCCGTGGACGGCTCCAAGGTGTTCATGGGCCCGGAGGAATCCATGCAGGTGCAACGCGACCTGGGCTCGGATGTGGTGATGATCTTCGACGAGTGCACCCCGTACCCTGCCGAGCACGACATCGCTCGTACCTCCATGGAGCTGTCGCTGCGCTGGGCCCAGCGCTCGAAGAACGCCCATGCCGACAACACCGCCGCGCTGTTCGGCATCGTTCAGGGCGGCATGTACCAGGACCTGCGCATGCGCTCGCTGGAGGGGCTCGAGAACATCGGCTTCGACGGCCTGGCCATTGGCGGCCTGTCGGTGGGTGAGCCCAAGCACGAGATGATCAAGGTGCTGGACTACTTGCCAGGGCAAATGCCGGCTGACAAACCTCGTTACCTTATGGGGGTAGGCAAACCGGAGGATCTCGTTGAGGGTGTGCGCCGCGGCGTCGACATGTTCGACTGCGTGATGCCTACGCGCAATGCGCGCAACGGCCACCTGTTCGTCGACACGGGGGTGATCAAGATCCGCAACGCGTTCCATCGCCATGATGAATCGCCACTGGATCCGACCTGTGACTGCTACACCTGCAGCAACTTCTCCCGCGCCTATCTGCATCACCTGGACAAGTGCGGCGAAATGCTCAGCAGCATGTTGAATACCATCCATAACTTGCGCCATTACCAGCGCTTGATGGCCGGTTTACGCGAGGCTATTCAACAAGGTAAATTGGCCGCCTTCGTCGACGCCTTCTACGCCAAGCGCGGGCTTGTTGTACCGCCCTTGGACTGACTGTCTGCATCCATTATTAAAATATTTGCATTAGGAGTGCACCCATGAGCTTCTTGATCCCCGCCGCATACGCGGACGCTGCAGCCCCTGCCGCCGGCCCCGCCGGTACTGGTTTCGAGTGGATTTTCCTGGTTGGTTTCCTGGTCATCTTCTACCTGATGATCTGGCGTCCACAGGCCAAGCGCGCCAAAGAGCAGAAGAACCTGCTGGGCAACTTGCAAAAAGGTGACGAAGTTGTCACCAACGGCGGTATCGCCGGCAAGATCGTCAAAGTGGCCGATGATTTCGTGGTGCTGGAAGTGTCCGACACTGTCGAGCTGAAGTTCCAGAAGGGCGCCATTGCCGCGACCCTGCCAAAAGGTACGCTCAAGGCTATCTGAGTTACCGGTTTCATTTTTCCAGTCGGGGCGCGCAACGCGCCCCGCGTCTTGAACGGGCGGCGTGATGCTGAACAAATACCCTCTGTGGAAATACGCACTGATCCTGCTGGTGCTGGCGATCGGTTTCATTTATTCCGCTCCCAACCTCTACCCGGATGACCCGGCCGTGCAGATCAGCGGTGCCAGCTCGGCGCTGCAGGTCAACCAGGCCGATCTCGATCGCGTCAGCAAGGCGCTGGTCGATGCGAACATCGCAGTCAAAGGCGTGAGCCTGGGTGAGAAGGGCAGTGGCCTGATTCGTCTGACCAATCAGGAAGACCAGCTGCCCGCCAAGGATGTGGTGCGCAAGGCGCTGGGCGATGACTATGTCGTGGCGCTGAACCTGGCACAAACCACCCCGCAGTGGTTGCGCAACCTGGGTGCCAGCCCCATGAAGCTGGGCCTGGACCTGTCTGGTGGCGTGCACTTCCTGCTGGAAGTGGACATGGACAAGGCCATGAGCGCCCGCATGAAAGTCTACGAAGGCGAGGTCAAGACCTTGCTGCGCAAGGAGCGGGTCCGCTACCGCAGCCTGCCGCAGCAGGACGGCGGCATCATGCTCGGCTTTGCTGACAATGCTACACGCGAACAGGCACGCGCCCTGATCCGCAAGAATTTCAACGATTTCGACCTGACCACCACCGAGCGCAACGACCTCGCCGTGCTGCGTCTGGCGCTGTCTCAGGCGAAAGTGGCCGAGATTCGCGAATACTCGATCAAGCAGAACCTCACCACCGTGCGCAACCGTGTCAACGAGCTGGGCGTCGCCGAGCCACTGGTGCAGCGCCAGGGCGCCAACCGCATCGTGGTCGAGCTGCCGGGTGTGCAGGACACTGCCGAAGCCAAGCGTATCCTGGGCAAGACGGCGAACCTGGAGTTCCGTTTCGGTGCCGAGCCGGGCGCGTCCAAAGCCACCACCGAAGTGTTCGAGTTCCGTGAAGGGGGGCGTTCGGCGCCCGTCGAGCGTGGCCTGATCATCACCGGTGACCAGGTGACCGACGCCCAGGCCAGCTTCGATGAGCATGGCCGCCCGCAGGTGAACATTCGTTTGGACGGGCATGGCGGCGAACTGATGAGCCGCGCTACCCGCAGCAACGTCGGTCGCAGCATGGCGGTGATCTTCATCGAGCAGAAGCCTGTCACGCGCTACGTGAAGCAGACGGTCGACGGTGTCGAGAAGGACGTTGCGGTCCAGAGCTTCCAGGAAGAGAAGAAGATCATCAGCCTGGCGACCATCCAGTCGCCGCTGGGTAGCCAGTTCCGTATCACGGGGCTGAACGGCCAGGGCGAATCGTCCGAGCTGGCTTTGCTGCTGCGTGCTGGTGGCCTGGCCGCACCGATGTACTTTGCCGAAGAGCGTACCATCGGCCCAAGCCTGGGTGCCGACAACATCACCAAGGGCATCGACGCCTCGCTGTGGGGTATGCTGTTCGTCTCGTTGTTCATCATTGCCATCTACCGCGGCTTCGGTGTCATAGCCACCATCGCCCTGGCGGGTAACATGGTGCTGCTGCTGGCCCTGATGTCGTTGCTTGGCGCCACCCTTACCCTGCCGGGTATTGCCGGTATCGTGCTGACCATGGGTATGGCGGTGGACGCCAACGTACTGATCTTCTCGCGTATCCGCGAAGAGCTCAAAGCCGGCATGTCGGTGCAGCGCGCCATCCATGAAGGTTTCAACCGCGCCTATACCGCGATCATCGACGCCAACCTGACCAGCCTGCTGGTCGGCGGTATCCTGTTCGCCATGGGTACCGGCCCGGTCAAGGGCTTTGCGGTCACCATGTCCCTCGGGATTTTCACCTCGATGTTCACCGCCGTCATGGTGACCCGCGCAATGGTCAACCTGACCTGTGGCGGGCGTGACATCAAGAAGCTGTGGGTTTGAGGGAGCTGCGATGAAAACCATCAATTTCATGGGCGTACGCAATGTCGCCTTCGGCGTCACCGTACTGCTCACCGTGCTGGCCCTGTTCAGCTGGTGGCAAAAGGGCCTGAACTTTGGCCTGGACTTCACCGGCGGCACGTTGATCGAGCTGACCTACGAGCGCCCGGCCGATCTCAAGGCGGTGCGGGCCGAGCTGGTCGAGTCGGGTTTCCACGAAGCAGTGGTGCAGAGCTTCGGTGCCACCACCGACCTGCTCGTGCGCATGCCGGGTGACGACCCGCAGCTGGGCAACAAGGTAGCCGCGGCCCTGCAGAAGGCAGGCGGTGACAACCCTGCCACCGTCAAGCGTGTTGAGTTCGTCGGCCCGCAAGTGGGTGAAGAGCTGCGTGACCAGGGCGGCATGGGCATGCTCCTGGCGCTGGGTGGCATCCTTATCTACCTGGCGTTCCGCTTCCAGTGGAAATTCGCTGTGGGGGCCATCATCTCGCTGATCCACGACGTGATCGTGACCCTGGGCATTCTGTCGTTCTTCCAGATCACCTTCGACCTGACGGTGCTGGCAGCGGTGCTGGCCATTATCGGCTACTCGCTCAACGACACCATTGTCGTGTTCGACCGGGTGCGCGAGAACTTCCGGGTCATGCGCAAGGCGTCTCTGATCGAAAACATCAACGTCTCCACCACCCAGACGTTGCTGCGTACCGTGGCGACTTCGGTGTCCACTTTGCTGGCCATTGCTGCCTTGCTGTTCTTCGGCGGTGACAACCTGTTTGGCTTCTCGCTGGCACTGTTCATCGGCGTCATGGCCGGTACCTACTCGTCGATCTATATCGCCAACGTGGTGCTGATCTGGCTCAACCTGAACAGTGAAGACCTGATTCCGCCGGCCAAGACCGAGGGTGTGGACGACCGTCCATGACCCACTGACGCTCCGCTTGGCGGACGAAAGGGCGCGAGTGTTGAACTCGCGCCCTTTTTTTTGCTCCAAGGCAAGGAGAAAGCGGGCCAAGTCCCGTATGTACGATCAGGAGGTTCACGTGAATAAATCAATGCTGGTGGGTGCGGTGCTAGGTGCTGTCGGTGTCACTGCCGGAGGTGCTGTGGCGACCTACAGCTTGGTGAACAAAGGGCCTGAGTATGCTCAGGTCACCGACGTGCAGCCGATCAAGCAGCAGGTCAAGACCCCGCGCGAAGTGTGCAAGGACGTGACCGTTACTCGCCAGGCGCCAGTCAAGGATCAGCATCAAATCGCCGGCACCGTGGTCGGCGCGCTGGCCGGTGGCCTGTTGGGCAACCAGATCGGCGGCGGCACTGGCAAGAAAATCGCGACCGTGGCCGGTGCGGTGGGTGGTGGTTATGCGGGCAACAAGGTGCAGGAGGGCATGCAGCAGCGTGACACCTATACCACGACCCAAACCCGCTGCAACACGGTCAATGACGTCAGTGAAAAAGTGGTGGGCTACAACGTCAAGTACACCATCGGCGATCAGGTCGGCCAGGTGAAAATGAATCGTGAGCCAGGGCCCACCATTCCGGTGGACAAGAACGGCAAGTTGATTCTCAGCGACGCGGGTCAGTGATCTTGCTGCCGGCGTTGGCCCTGTGCCGGCGCCACTGATGCATGGCTGGCAGGCATGAAAAAAGCACCCCGAGGGGTGCTTTTGTTTTCCTGCGTCAAATGTTCAACGCTTCATGCTTTCTGGCAGGTGCGGTTGGATGGCAGTCAGTACTGCCTTGAAGCACTTGATGTTGCCGGCGACGATGTGGCCTTTGTCGAGGAAGTCATGGCCGCCATTGAAGTCGCTCACCAGGCCGCCCGCTTCCTGAATCAGGAGCACGCCTGCGGCCATGTCCCATTCGGAAAGGCCCGACTCCCAGAATGCATCGAAACGGCCTGCGGCAACATAGGCCAGGTCCAGGCTCGCTGAGCCAGCGCGGCGGATGCCGGCGGTCTGGCCGATCAGGCTACGGAACATGCCCAGGTAGTTGTCCAGGTCGGCCATCTGATTGTCCCGGAACGGGAAGCCGGTGCCCAGCAGGGCGCCGTCCAGGCTGGTACGCGAGCTGACGCGCAGGCGGCGACCATTGAGCTGGGCGCCACGGCCACGGCTGGCGGTGAATTCTTCCTGGCGAACCGGGTCGACGATCACGGCGTGTTCGAGGCGGCCACGGTACTTGCAGGCGATGCTGACGGCGAAGTGCGGGATGCCGCGCAGGAAGTTGGTGGTGCCGTCCAGCGGGTCGATGACCCACAGGTAGTCCTTGCCTTCTTCGCCGGAGCCGGCGTGCAGGCCGGTTTCCTCGCCCAGGATGGAGTGGTTCGGGTAGGCCTTGCGCAGAGCATTGACGATGCTCTGTTCGGCGGCACGATCGACTTCGGAAACGTAGTCCTTGGCCTCTTTCTCATCGACCTTGATGCTATCCAGGCGTTCGATGGAGCGGAAGATCAGTTCACTGGCGCTGCGAGCGGCGCGCAGGGCGATATTCAGCATAGGCTGCATGGGCGGGTCACCTGGAGATGTTAAAGAAGAAAGCCGAACATTCTATCAGAAAAATAGGGCGGCAGAAGTGCGCATTCGCGTGCGTGGCGTTACGCCTGTCGGTTCTGTAAGATTCCAGGCCCTGATTTCCGCCACTGTGAGCACGAGACCTTGCTGCAGAATATTCGTGTCGTGCTGGTCAATACCAGCCACCCCGGCAATATCGGCGGCGCTGCGCGCGCCATGAAGAACATGGGCTTGTCGCGTCTGGTGCTGGTGCAGCCCAGGCAGTTTCCTGCCGAAGAGGCCAGTGCTCGCGCCTCCGGCGCGGACGATGTGCTCAATGACGCCGTCGTTGTCGACAGCCTGGAGCAGGCGCTGGTCGGCTGCAACCTGGTGATGGGCACCAGCGCACGCGAGCGCAGCATCCCATGGCCGCTCATCGGCCCTCGTGAGTGCGGCGACAAGGCAGTGCAGCACGCCGCCGGGGGCGAGCAGATCGCCCTGGTGTTCGGGCGCGAGCATGCCGGGCTGACCAACGAAGAGCTACAGCGATGTCACTTCCATGTGCATATTCCGTCCAACCCGGAATTCAGTTCGCTGAACCTGGCCGCCGCCGTTCAGGTGCTTGCCTATGAAGTGCGCATGGCCAGCCTTGCGACCGACCGCTCGCCGGCCCAGGTCGAGAAGCCCGACGCCGATGCCTTGGCGACCATGGATGAGATGGAGCTGTTCTACGACCACCTGGAGAAAACCCTGGTTGGCATTGGTTTCCTTGACCCCGACAAGCCCAAGCACCTGATGCCGCGTCTTCGCCGGCTATACGGTCGGGTGGCAGTGGAGCGCACGGAAATGAGCATTTTGCGCGGCATTCTTACCGAGACCCAGAAGGTGGTCCGGGGTGAGCCGCATAAACGGAAGGACTGACAGATGCTGGAACGTCTGCGTGAAGATATTCAAAGTGTATTCCACCGTGACCCGGCGGCGCGCAACGCTTTCGAGGTGCTGACCTGCTACCCCGGCATGCATGCCATCTGGCTGCACCGGTTGGGCAATGCCCTGTGGCGGCGGGATTTCAAGTGGCTGGCACGCTTGGTGTCCAACTTCGGTCGCTGGTTGACCGGTATCGAGATTCACCCGGGCGCCACCATCGGTCGGCGGTTCTTCATCGACCACGGCATGGGCATCGTTATTGGCGAAACCGCCGAGATTGGTGACGACGTCACGCTCTACCAAGGCGTAACGCTGGGCGGCACCAGCTGGAATAAAGGCAAGCGCCACCCAACGCTCGAAGATGGCGTGGTGGTCGGGGCAGGGGCGAAGGTGCTCGGGCCATTCACCGTGGGTGCTGGGGCCAAGATCGGTTCCAACGCGGTCGTGACCAAGGCCGTGCCCGCCGGTGCGACGGCTGTCGGCATCCCCGGGCGCATCATCGTCAAGGACGAGCAGGGCGATGTCGAGGCACGGCGCAAGGCCATGGCCGAGAAGATCGGTTTCGATGCCTATGGGGTCAGTGGCGATATGCCTGACCCGGTCGCCCGCGCCATTGGCCAGATGCTCGATCATCTGCAGGCCGTCGATGAGCGCCTGGAGGGTATGTGCGGGGCGCTCACGCGAATGGGCAGCGATTACTGTGCCAAGGAGCTTCCTGCGCTGCCAGAAGATGACTTCACCGAACAGGCGCAGTTGGCCAAGCGCGACATCCAGCCGCATTGATCCCGCCGCGCCAGGCGCGGTGTCTGGCACAGGGGCGTGTGTTATCGCCCCCGTGTCTGCTACAATCGCGGCCGCCTCCCCTCATGCAAACCCGACTAAGGCACTAGGTCTAATAGTTGACTTAAATGCTCGGGAATCGCATACTTGCACACATCCCGTAACTCCCGTGGTACCCAATAGCCATGCGACTGACTACCAAAGGCCGATACGCCGTGACTGCCATGCTCGACCTGGCGTTGCACGCGCAGCATGGGCCGGTGTCTTTGGCCGACATCTCCGAGCGCCAGGGCATATCCCTTTCCTATCTGGAACAGCTGTTCGCCAAGCTGCGCCGCAGCAGCCTGGTTTCCAGTGTTCGCGGCCCCGGTGGCGGCTATCAGCTGTCGCGCGGCATGGAAACCATCCAGGTCGCCCAGGTCATCGACGCGGTCAACGAATCGGTCGATGCCACCCGCTGCCAAGGGCTCGGGGACTGCCATGCCGGTGATACCTGCCTGACCCACCACCTGTGGTGCGACCTCAGTCAGCAGATCCACGAGTTCCTCAGTGGCATCAGTCTGGCCGACCTCGTCATGCGCCGCGAGGTGCAGGAAGTCGCCCAGCGCCAGGACCTGCGTCGCGTCGCCGGTCTGTCTGCCCCGCTGGACAAGATTGAGACGTCCGCCGTCGATTGATCCTTCGGGACGACGAGCGACGCCACCGCCTGATAGGAGAGAAAAATGAAGTTGCCGATCTACCTCGATTACTCCGCGACCACCCCGGTCGATCCACGCGTAGCCCAGAAGATGGCCGAGTGCCTGACGGCCGACGGTAACTTCGGTAACCCGGCTTCGCGTTCCCATGTGTTTGGCTGGAAGGCCGAGGAAGCGGTCGAGAACGGTCGCCGTCAGGTCGCTGAGCTGATCAATGCCGATCCGCGCGAAATCGTCTGGACCAGCGGTGCCACCGAGTCCGACAACCTGGCCCTGAAGGGTGTTGCGCACTTCTATCAGACCAAGGGCAAGCACATCATCACCTCCAAGATCGAGCACAAGGCGGTACTCGATACCGCTCGCCAGCTCGAGCGTGAGGGGTTCGAGGTCACCTACCTGGAGCCGGGCGAAGATGGCATCGTCACCCCGGCCATGGTCGAGGCGGTCCTGCGTGACGACACCATCCTGGTGTCGCTGATGCACGTGAACAACGAAGTCGGCTCGATCAACGACATCGCCGCCATCGGTGAACTGACCCGTTCGCGCGGCGTGCTGTTCCATGTCGATGCCGCTCAGTCTGCCGGCAAGGTCGAAATCGACCTGCAGAAGCTCAAGGTCGACCTGATGTCGTTCTCCGCGCACAAGGTCTACGGCCCCAAGGGGATTGGCGCGCTCTATGTCAGCCGCAAGCCGCGGGTACGCCTTGAGGCAGCCATGCACGGCGGTGGTCATGAGCGCGGTATGCGTTCGGGTACGCTGCCAACTCACCAGATTGTCGGCATGGGCGAGGCATTCGCCATTGCCAAGCAGGACATGGCGGCTGAAAACGCACGCATCAAGGCCTTGAGCGACCGCTTCTTCAAGCAGGTCTCCAGCCTCGAAGAGCTGTACGTCAACGGCAGCCTGACTGCTCGCGTGCCGCACAACCTGAACCTGAGCTTCAACTATGTCGAGGGCGAATCGCTGCTGATGTCGCTTAAGGACATCGCCGTCTCGTCCGGCTCGGCGTGCACCTCCGCCTCGCTCGAGCCGTCCTACGTGCTGCGTGCACTGGGCCGTAACGACGAGCTGGCACACAGCTCCATCCGCTTCTCCTTCGGCCGCTTCACTACCGAAGAAGAAGTTGACTACGCCGCGCAGAAAGTCTGCGAGGCCGTGAACAAGCTGCGTGAACTGTCCCCACTCTGGGACATGTACAAAGACGGCGTCGACATCTCCAAGATCGAGTGGGCCGCCCACTAAGCAGTCGCCGGCAAGAGCGGCTCCCTGATGAGGAAGGAATTGCACCATGGCATACAGTGAAAAGGTCATCGACCACTACGAAAACCCGCGCAACGTCGGCAAGATGAATGCCGAGGACCCGGATGTCGGCACCGGCATGGTCGGCGCACCGGCGTGTGGCGACGTGATGCGCCTGCAGATCAAGGTCAACGAGCAGGGCGTGATCGAAGACGCCAAATTCAAGACCTACGGCTGCGGTTCGGCCATCGCTTCCAGCTCCCTGGCCACCGAGTGGATGAAGGGCAAGACTCTGGACGAAGCCGAGACCATCAAGAACACGCAGCTGGCTGAAGAACTGGCGTTGCCGCCGGTCAAGATCCACTGCTCGGTACTCGCCGAAGATGCCATCAAGGCTGCTGTTCGCGATTACAAGCAGAAGAAAGGCTTGATCTAACGTCGCCCGTTGCAAGGTAAGGAGTTCTCATGGCTATCAGCATGACAGAAGCCGCCGCCAACCATGTGCGGCGTTCCCTGGAAGGGCGTGGCAAGGGTGAAGGCATTCGCCTTGGCGTACGCACCACCGGTTGCTCGGGCCTGGCCTACGTGCTGGAGTTCGTCGACGAGCTGGCGGGCGAGGACCAGGTGTTCGAGAACCATGGCGTCAAGGTGATCATCGATCCCAAGAGCCTGGTCTATCTCGACGGCACCGAGCTGGACTTCGTCAAGGAAGGGTTGAACGAAGGGTTCAAGTTCAACAACCCCAACGTGCGCGGTGAGTGTGGCTGCGGCGAAAGCTTCAACGTCTGAGGCCGATCGTGGGTACTCCTTGTCATTTTGCACTGTTCGACCTGCAGCCGAGTTTTCGACTGGACCTGGAGATGCTGGCCACTCGCTACCGCGAGCTGGCCCGCGAAGTCCATCCTGATCGGTTTGCCGACGCCTCCGAGCGCGAGCAACGCTCCGCGCTGGAGAAATCCGCTGCCCTCAACGACGCCTACCAGACGCTGCGCAGTGCGCCACGCCGTGCGCGCTACCTGTTGGCGATCGGTGGCCACGAAGTGCCGCAGGAGGTCACGGTCCATGATCCGGATTTCCTGTTGCAACAGATGCAGTGGCGTGAAGAGCTCGAAGACCTCCAGGACGAAGCCGACCTCGATGGCGTGGCCGTGTTCAAGAAGCGCCTGAAGGCTGCTCAGGACACGCTCAACGAGGATTTCGCCGCCTGCTGGGATGTTGCCGACGCGCGTGAACAGGCCGAACGCCTGATGCGCCGCATGCAATTCCTCGACAAGCTCGCCCAAGAAGTGCGCCAACTGGAAGAGCGCCTCGACGATTAACCCGGTGCTGCCCGTGATGGCACCTAAGGTATTCAGATAAGCATGGCCCTATTGCAGATTGCCGAACCCGGTCAAATGCCCCAGCCCCATGAGCGCCGCCTGGCGGTAGGGATTGACCTGGGCACCACCAATTCTCTGGTTGCTGCATTTCGCAGTGGCGTCAGCGAGCCCCTGCCCGATGCGCAAGGTAATGTGATTCTGCCTTCGGCGGTGCGTTACCTCGAAGCTGGCGGCAGCGACGTCGGGCAAGCAGCGCGTGACGCCGCCTCCAGCGATCCACTGAACACCGTGCTGTCGGTCAAGCGCCTGATGGGTCGCGGCCTGGCCGACGTCAAGCAGTTGGGCGAGCAGTTGCCCTACCGCTTCGTCGGTGGCGAATCGCACATGCCCTTCATCGACACGGTACAGGGCCCCAAGAGCCCGGTGCAGGTGTCGGCAGACATCCTCAAGGTGCTGCGCGAGCGCGCCGAAGCGACGTTGGGAGGTGAACTGGTAGGTGCGGTGATCACCGTTCCAGCCTATTTCGACGACGCCCAGCGCCAAGCCACCAAAGATGCGGCACGCCTGGCTGGCCTGAACGTACTGCGTCTGCTCAACGAGCCCACTGCTGCCGCCGTGGCCTATGGCCTTGACCAGAACGCCGAGGGCGTGGTCGCCATCTACGACCTGGGTGGTGGTACTTTCGATATCTCCATCCTGCGCCTGACGGCGGGGGTGTTCGAGGTGCTGGCCACCGGCGGCGATACCGCACTGGGTGGCGATGACTTCGACCACGCCATTGCAGGCTGGATCATCGAGCAGGCGGGCCTGTCCTCCGACCTTGATCCGGCTACCCAGCGTGCGCTGCTGCAGACCGCTTGCGCCGCCAAGGAAGCGTTGACCGATGCCGAGGTGGTGAGCGTCACCCATGGCGCCTGGCAGGGTGAGCTCACCCGTGCCGGTTTCGATGCGATGATCGAGCCGCTGGTGGCGCGCAGCCTTAAGGCCTGCCGCCGTGCCGTGCGTGACAGCGGTGTCGAGCTCGAGGACGTGAGCGCCGTGGTCATGGTTGGTGGCTCCACGCGCGTGCCTCGTGTTCGCGATGCCGTCGGTGGCCTGTTCGGTCGTAGCCCGCTGACCTCCATCGACCCCGATCAGGTCGTGGCCATCGGTGCCGCGATCCAGGCCGATACCCTGGCCGGCAATCGTCGCGAAGGCGGCGAGCTGTTGCTACTCGATGTGATTCCACTGTCGCTGGGCCTTGAGACCATGGGCGGGCTCATGGAGAAAGTGATCCCGCGCAACACCACCATCCCGGTGGCGCGCGCTCAGGAATTCACCACCTACAAAGACGGCCAGTCGGCCATGATGATCCATGTGCTGCAGGGCGAGCGCGAACTGATCAGCGATTGCCGGTCACTGGCGCGCTTTGAACTGCGCGGCATCCCGGCCATGGTGGCAGGGGCGGCGAAAATTCGCGTCACCTTCCAGGTCGATGCCGACGGCCTGCTCAGCGTCGCTGCCCGCGAACTGGCATCGGGCGTGGAAGCCAGCATTCAGGTCAAGCCGTCCTACGGCCTGACCGATGGCGAAATCGCGCGCATGCTCAAGGACTCTTTCGAGCATGCCGGTATCGACAAGCAGGCCCGCCAGTTGCGTGAGCACCAGGTGGACGCCGAGCGGCTGCTCGAAGCGGTGCAGGGCGCCCTGGACGCCGATGGTCAGCGCTTGCTCAGCGAAGAAGAGCGCCATGCCATTGAATTCCAGATGCAAGAACTACGTGATTTGCTGGCGGGCACCGATGGCGCTGCCATCGAGCAACAGACCAAGCGTCTGTCGCAGGTGACCGACGCATTTGCCGCCCGACGCCTTGATTCGACGGTCAAAGCCGCACTGGCCGGGCGCAACCTGAATGAGATCGAGGAGTAACCGATGCCGCTGGTGACATTCCTGCCGCATGAGAAGTTCTGCCCGGACGGGCTGACCGTGGACGTGCCTGCCGGCACAAACATCCTGGAGCTGGCCCACGACCATCACATCGAGATGGAGAGCGCCTGCGGCGGTGTGAAGGCTTGCACTACGTGCCACTGCATCGTGCGCAAGGGCTTCGATTCCCTCGAAGAAGCCGACGAGCTTGAAGAAGACATGCTGGACAAGGCGTGGGGCCTGGAAGCGCAGTCGCGCCTGGGTTGCCAGGTGGTGGTAGCCGATCAGGACCTCACCATCGAGATCCCCAAGTATTCGCTCAACCACGCTGCCGAAGCGCCGCACTGAGGTCCTGGACATGAGTCTGAAATGGATTGATGTACTTGATATCGCCATCGAGCTTGCAGAAAGCAAGCCGGACGTCGATCCTCGGTATGTGAATTTCGTCGATTTGCACCGCTGGGTGGTGGCATTGCCTGGCTTCAGCGACGATCCTTCGCGCGCCGGCGAGAAGGTACTCGAGGCCATCCAGGCCGCCTGGATCGACGAAGCCGACTGAACACGTACCGCAGGTTAGGCAATCCCCTGGAACCCGCGTATAATTCGCGGGTTTAATTTTTCGTAACACTCATATTCTGGAGTTTTCCATGGCTGTTCAACGTACTTTCTCCATCATCAAGCCTGACGCCGTTGCCAAGAACGTCATCGGCAAGATCACCACTCGCTTCGAAGAAGCCGGCCTGAAAATCGTTGCCTCGAAAATCAAGCAACTGTCCAAGGCCGAGGCCGAAGGCTTCTACGCCGAGCACCGTGAGCGCGGCTTCTTCGGTGACCTGGTTGCCTTCATGACTTCCGGTCCGGTTGTCGTTCAGGTCCTGGAAGGCGAGAACGCCATTGCCAAGAACCGTGAGCTGATGGGCGCTACCAACCCTAAAGAAGCAGCTGCCGGCACCATCCGCGCCGACTTCGCCGAGTCCATCGACGCCAACGCCGTTCACGGTTCGGACTCCGAAGCTGCTGCCGCTCGCGAAATCGCTTACTTCTTCGCTGCTACCGAGGTAACCACTCGCTAAGCGCAAGCTTACGGGTGAGGGTGAATCCATGACGACATCGACTGACAAAATCAACCTGCTGGGTTTGACCCTGCAGGAAATGGAACAATTCTTCGATTCCATCGGAGAGAAGCGCTTCCGCGCCGGTCAGGTGATGAAATGGATTCACCACTTTGGCGTCGATGATTTCGCCGCCATGACGAACGTCGGCAAGGTCTTGCGTGAAAAGCTCGAGGCCGTTGCCGAAATTCGCCCGCCGGAAGTGGTCAGCGAAGACATTTCCGCAGACGGCACCCGCAAGTGGGTGATCCGCGTTGCCTCTGGCAGCTGCGTCGAAACCGTCTACATTCCCACCGACGATCGCGGCACCCTGTGCGTGTCGTCGCAAGCCGGTTGTGCCCTGGACTGCAGCTTCTGCTCCACCGGTAAACAAGGCTTCAACAGCAACCTCACCGCCGCCGAAGTGATCGGCCAGGTGTGGCTTGCGAACAAATCCTTCGGGACCGTGCCTGCCAAGATCGACCGCGCCATCACCAACGTGGTCATGATGGGCATGGGCGAACCCCTGCTCAATTTCGACAATGTCATCGCCGCCATGAAGATCATGATGGAAGATCTGGGCTATGGCATCTCCAAGCGTCGCGTCACCCTGTCCACCTCGGGTGTCGTGCCGATGATCGACGAGCTGGCCAAGCACATCGATGTGTCCCTGGCCTTGTCGTTGCATGCGCCCAATGACGAGCTGCGCAACAAGCTGGTACCGATCAACAAGAAGTATCCGCTCAAGATGCTGCTCGACTCGTGCATGGGTTACATGGCGACCCTGGGTGGCAAGCGTGTGCTCACCATCGAGTACACCCTGCTCAAGGACGTCAACGACCAGCCCGAGCATGCGGCGCAGATGATCGAACTGCTGCGCGACGTGCCGTGCAAGATCAACCTGATTCCATTCAACCCGTTCCCGCACTCCGGCTACGAGCGCCCCAGCAACAACGCCATTCGTCGTTTCCAGGACCTGCTGCACCACGGCGGCTACAACGTGACGACGCGCACCACCCGCGGTGATGACATCGATGCAGCCTGCGGTCAGCTGGTGGGGCAGGTCAATGACCGCACCCGGCGCAGCGAACGTTACATCGCCGTCCGGCAGCTGTCGGCAGACGCCGAGCGGTCGGACAGCCCGGCCGCCCACTGACCGGAGCTGGCCTATGAACCTGCGCGCTGCGCTGCCGATCCTTGCGCTTTCGCTGCTCGCCGGCTGCATGTCGGGTGGAGGGAGCGATGCGCAGGTGGCTGAACAGCGCAGGGTCGAGGCCGGGCGCGCTTATGTGCAACTGGGGCTGGGCTACCTGCAACAGGGGATGCTAGGCCAGGCCAAGGCGCCCTTGGCAAAGGCATTGGCGCTGGATGGCAACGATGCCGACGCGCATGCAGCCTTGGCATTGGTCTATCAGGCCGAAGACGAGCCTTTGTTGGCGGAGCGTCATTTCAAGCAAGCGCTCGCGGCGGGTGCCGGCACCACGCGAATTCGCAACAATTACGGCAGTTTCCTTTATGCTCAAGGGCGGTTTGCCGAAGCGCAGCAGATGTTTCGCCTTGCCAGCGCCGATACCCTGTATCCTGAGCGTTCACGGGTTTATGAAAACCTTGGCCTGACAGCCTTGAGGCTCGGCCAGCGCGATCAGGCCCACGCCTATTTGCAAAAAGCATTGCAGCTTAACCAGCGACAACCACAAGCGTTGCTGGAAATGGCTGAGTTGTCCTACGAAAACAGGCATTATGTGCCGGCCCGGGATTACTACGATCGTTTCAGCCGGTTGAGTGGCCACGATGCCCGGAGCCTGCTGCTGGGCAGCCGCCTTGCCAAGGTGTTCGACGAACAAGGCACGGTGGCCGAGTTGGGGCAGCAATTACAACGACTTTATCCCGGTACGCCGGAATATCAGCAATACCTGTCGGAGCAACGATGAACGCCGCGCATCCCGAAGTAGCTGTAGCGCCTGGCCAGAACCCTGGTGAGCTGTTGCGCCTGGCCCGTGAGAAACGGGGCTGGTCCCAAGCCGAGGTGGCCCGCAAGCTCAATCTTACTGTCAGCTCGCTCAACCATGTGGAAACCGGCGCCTTCGACAAGCTGCCCGGGCATACCTTCGCCCGAGGCTACATTCGCGCCTATGCCAAGTTGATGGAGCTGGACCAGGCCGCCTT
Source organism: Pseudomonas parafulva (assembly GCF_002021815.1). NCBI lineage: Bacteria > Pseudomonadati > Pseudomonadota > Gammaproteobacteria > Pseudomonadales > Pseudomonadaceae > Pseudomonas > Pseudomonas parafulva. The sequence goes on along the minus strand of NZ_CP019952.1, from coordinate 3,767,403 downwards.
GGTCGAAGCCTTCGATCGCTACACCGGCACTCACGCCAAAGGCAGCGACGTCCATTCGCTGGGGCGTATCGAAGAGCCTTCACGGTTGTCCCACAATATCCTGCGCGGGGTCAGCCTGTTGTTGCTGCTGGCTGTGGTGGGTGGCGGTTTCGTCTGGTGGCAGGACCAGGGCAGCATGCGCGGCAAGGACCTGTCTAGCGTTGCCCTTGAGCATGTTGAGGTCGAAAGCGCCGACGGCACCACCCAGATTCACCCGCTTGACGAACCCGAAGACCAAGCCGTCTCTGCCGCCCAGCAACCTGAAAGCGCCCCCCTGCCGCTGGCCCAGAGCACCGACGAGCAGCAGGCTGCAAGTACCAGTCAGGCACCGGCGGCCGACACGCCAGCCGCTGGGTCGGCTCCGGTAACTGGCACCGCAACGCCTCAGCCGGCTCCGGTGCCGGCCACTGCTACCCCTGTTGTCAGCGCGCCGACGGCAGCCACACCTGCGACAAGCGCAGACGCAGCCGAGCCCGCAGCTGCGCCAGCGGGCAGCGGCAAGGTCGCGATTGAGTTCGTCGCCGATTGCTGGACTCAGGTTTCCGATGGCAACGGCAAGGTGCTGTTCAGCGGCATCAAGCGCAAGGGGGACAACCTCGAGCTGACTGGCAAGGCGCCCTTTGCGCTCCGCCTGGGCTTTGCCCGTGGCGCCAAGGTCAGCTACAACGGCCAGTCCGTCGACGTTGCCCCGTTCACCAGTGGCGAAACCGCTCGCCTGAAGTTGGGACAGTAATTCATGCACGGCCAATCCCCGATCAAACGTCGCGAATCCCGCAAGATATGGGTCGGCAATGTGCCGGTGGGTGGTGATGCGCCCATTGCAGTGCAGAGCATGACCAATACCGATACCAATGATGTCGCCGCCACGGTGGGGCAGATCCAGCGTCTGGTCGATGCCGGTGTGGACATCGTTCGCGTCTCGGTACCTGACATGGACGCAGCCGAAGCCTTCGGCCGCATCAAGCAGCAGGTCAGTGTGCCGCTGGTCGCCGACATTCACTTCGACTACAAGATCGCTTTGCGCGTGGCCGAGCTGGGTGTGGACTGCCTGCGCATCAACCCCGGCAACATCGGTCGTGAAGACCGGGTCAGGGCCGTCGTGGACGCCGCCCGCGACCGCGGTATCCCGATCCGTATCGGGGTCAACGCAGGCTCACTGGAAAAGGACCTGCAGAAAAAGTACGGCGAGCCTACGCCTGCTGCCCTGGTCGAATCGGCGCTGCGTCATGTGGAGCACCTTGATCGCCTCGACTTCCAGGATTTCAAGGTGAGCGTCAAGGCGTCGGACGTGTTCATGGCCGTCGAAGCCTATCGCCTGTTGGCGCGGCAAATCGTGCAACCCCTGCACCTGGGGATCACCGAAGCCGGTGGCCTGCGTTCGGGTACGGTGAAATCTGCCGTTGGCCTAGGTATGCTGCTGGCCGAAGGCATTGGCGATACCATCCGCATTTCGCTGGCGGCAGACCCGGTGGAGGAGGTCAAGGTAGGCTATGACATCCTCAAGTCCCTGCATTTGCGTTCACGAGGCATCAACTTCATCGCCTGCCCGAGCTGCTCGCGGCAGAATTTCGATGTGGTAAAAACCATGAACGAGCTCGAAGGGCGCCTCGAGGACCTGCTGGTTCCGTTGGACGTGGCCGTCATCGGCTGTGTGGTCAATGGCCCGGGGGAGGCCAAGGAAGCGCATGTCGGCCTCACCGGTGGTACGCCCAACCTGGTCTACATCGACGGTAAACCTGCGCAGAAACTGACCAACGACAACCTGGTCGATGATCTCGAAAGGCTCATCCGACAGAAAGCGGCCGAGAAGGTCGAAGCCGACGCGGCACTGATCGTCCGTGGCTGATACACAGAATTCGTAAGGATCATTCGTGAGCAAATCGCTGCAAGCCATCCGTGGCATGAACGACATCCTGCCTGAGCAGTCGCCGTTGTGGCGCTATTTCGAAGGTACCGTTGCCGGCCTGCTGGACACCTACGGGTACAGCCAGATCCGCACGCCCATCGTGGAATTCACCGAGCTGTTCAAGCGCTCGATCGGTGAAGTGACCGATATTGTCGAAAAGGAGATGTACACCTTCGAGGACCGCAACGGCGACTCGCTCACGTTGCGTCCGGAAGGGACGGCGGCCTGCGTCCGCGCGGTGCTGGAGCATGGCATCACCGGTAATGGCCAGGTGCAGAAGCTGTGGTACATCGGGCAAATGTTCCGCCACGAGCGCCCCCAGAAGGGCCGCTACCGGCAGTTCCACCAGATCGGTGTGGAGGTGTTCAACCTCGATGGCCCGGACATCGATGCCGAGTTGATCATGCTGACCTGGCGCCTGTGGGGCTTGCTGGGTATTCAGGATGCGGTCAAGCTCGAACTCAACAGCCTTGGCACCAGCCAAGCGCGCGCCCGCTACCGCGACGCGTTGGTAGAGTTCCTGTCCGCGCGCCTGGAGCAACTGGACGAAGACAGCCAGCGCCGCCTCAAGAGCAATCCGCTGCGCATCCTCGACAGCAAGGACACCAATACCCAGGCGGTGCTGGTCGATGCGCCGAAGCTCGAAGATTACCTGGACGAAGAATCCCGTGCGCACTTCGTAGGCCTGAAGGCCCGCCTGGACGCTGCCGGCATTCCATTCGTGCTCAACACCAAGCTGGTGCGGGGGCTGGATTACTACAGCAAGACCGTCTTCGAATGGGTCACTGACAAGCTTGGCGCCCAGGGCACCGTATGTGCCGGCGGCCGCTACGATGGGCTGGTGGAGCAAATGGGCGGCAAGCCTACCCCTGGCGTTGGCTTTGCCATGGGTATCGAGCGTCTGATTCTGCTGCTCGAAACCCTGGGCAAGGTACCGGACTCCATCAGCCGTCAGGTCGATGTCTACCTCTGCGCGTTTGGCGAGCAGGCCGAGTTGGCGGGCCTGCGACTGTCCGAAGCGGTGCGTGACCGTCTGCCCGGCCTGCGTCTGGCCGTGAATGCGGGCGGGGGCAGTTTCAAGAGCCAGTTCAAGAAAGCCGACAAGAGCGGCGCGCTGTTCGCCTTGATTCTTGGCGATGACGAGTTGGCCAAACAGGAAGTCGGCTTCAAACCCCTGCGTGGTCAGGGCGAACAACAGAACATTGCCTGGGATGCCCTTGCAGGGCACCTGGAAACCGCGATCGCACACGCGTAACGCGGTTCAACGAGCGAATAGGCGAAAAGGAGTATTGGGGTGTCGAGTACCGATGATGATGACCTGGCAGGGGTCAAGGACTGGTGGAACCGTAACGGCAAGCCGCTGCTGACCGGCGCGCTGCTCGCCGGCGTGGTGGTGCTGGGGTGGAACACCTGGCACAAGTACCAGAACAACCAGTCGCAAGGTGCCTCGCAGCTGTATCAGGCGCTGTTGGAAACCAGCCTCACGCCTACGGGTCAGCCGGACGCCACCCGGGTTGCGGAACTGGCCGGCAAGCTCAAGAGCGAGTTCGGCGGCACGACCTATGCCCAGTACGGCAGCCTGTTCGTGGCCAAGGTAGCGGTCGAGAGCGGCAAGCTCGACGATGCCGCTGGCGAGCTCAAGGCTATTGTGGACAAGCCAGCAGACGCCACCCTTGGCGAGATCGCACGCCAGCGTCTGGCCCGTGTGCTGGCTGCCCAGAACAAGGCCGAGGATGCCCTCAAGTTGCTGGATGGGGATGCCGAGAAAGCCTTCCTCGCCAGTCGCGAGGAGTTGAAAGGGGACCTGCTGGTACAGCTGGGCCGCACTGCTGACGCGCACGGTGCCTACGAAAAGGCCAAGGCTGCGTTGTCCGACGAGGCGGCAGTGGGTGGCTTGCAGTTGAAGCTCGATGATCTGGCCAGAGGGGACGCGTAAGTGATCGGTTGGAAACAAGCAGCAGTGCTGACCTTGGCGGTATTGGCCGCAGGGTGCAGCAGCAACAGCAAGAAGGAACTGCCTCCTGCCGAGCTGACCAAGTTCACCGAGGAAGTGGTGCTCAAGAAGCAGTGGAGCCGCTCCATCGGTGATGGCCAGGGTGAAACCTACAATACCCTCGTGCCGGCCATCGAGAATGACCGGATCTATGCCTCCGACGTCACTGGGGATGTCTATGCCCTGGACCGCATCACGGGCAACGTGGTGTGGAACAAGGACCTTGACCTGCCGGTTTCCGGTGCGGTTGGCGTAGGCTATGGCCTGGTGATGCTCGGCACCCTCAAGGGTGAAGTGATCGCCCTGGATTCGAGCACCGGTGAGGAGCGCTGGCGCGCCCGCGTGACCAGCGAAGTGCTGGCGCCTCCGGCCAACAACGGTGATGTAGTGGTGGTGCAGACCCAGGACGATCGCCTGATCGGGCTGGATGCCGCCACTGGTGACCGTCGCTGGATCTATGAAAGCACCCCGGCGGTACTGACCCTTCGCGGCACCGGCGCGCCCGTCGTGACCAACCGCCTGGCAGTCGCGGGCCTTTCCACCGGCAAGGTCGTGGCAGTCGACATCAGCAATGGCGTACCTGTATGGGAAAGCCGTGTGGCGATCCCGCAGGGCCGTTCGGAGCTTGAGCGTGTCGTCGACATCGACGGCGGCCTGCTGCTTTCTGGTGGTACCCTGTACGTCAGCACGTACCAGGGGCGCGTTGCGGGCCTGGACTTGGAAAGCGGCCGCGTGCTCTGGCAGCGTGATGCCTCCAGCTACGTAGGGGTCGCCCAAGGCTTTGGCAACGTCTACGTGAGCGAAGCCTCGGGTACCGTGGAAAGCGTCGATGAGCGATCCTCTAGCGCCTTGTGGTCCAACGATGCCATGGCCCGTCGCCAGCTGACCGCCCCCGAGGTGTACAGCAGCTACGTGGCAGTAGGCGACTTCGAAGGCTACCTGCACCTGCTCAGCCAGGTCGACGGTCGCTTCGTTGGCCGTGAGCGTGTCGACAGCAGTGGCCTGCGCGCACGGCCACTGGTGGTTGGGGATACCATCTATGTCTTCGGCAACAGCGGCAAGCTCGAGGCACTGACTATCCGCTGAAGCTATGCTTGAAGCCGTGCGGCTTCAGGCTGCGGCGTAGGACACGCCGCCCGAACTCCGGCCGCTGCCTTGCAGCGGCCTTTGTATTTTCAAGAATTCAAGAGTGGAGAGCCGAATGGTTCCCGTAATCGCCCTGGTGGGCCGCCCGAACGTCGGCAAATCCACCATGTTCAACCGCCTGACCAAGACCCGCGATGCCATCGTGGGTGACCTGTCGGGCCTGACCCGTGATCGCCAGTACGGCGATGCCAGCTGGCAGGGTCGCTCCTTCATCCTCATCGACACCGGTGGCATCACCGGTGATGAAGTGGGCATGGACGAAAAAATGGCCGAGCAGTCGCTCATGGCCATCGAAGAAGCCGACTATGTGCTGTTCCTGGTCGATGCCCGTGCAGGCATGACGGCGGCAGACCAAATGATTGCCGAGCACCTGCGCAAGCGCAACAAGGCGGCGATCCTGGTCGCCAACAAGATCGACAATATCGACGCTGACGTTGCCCGCGCCGAGTTCTCGCCGATGGGCATGGGCAATGCCATTCCGGTAGCAGGCTCCCAGGGTCGAGGTATCAATGCGTTGATGGAGGCCGTACTCGGCCACTTGCCGCGCGATGCCGAAGAAGAAGCCTTGGACCAGGATGTCGCCGAAGGCGAAGAGGCCGTGCGCATCCCTGGCCCAAGCGAAAAGGATGGCATCAAGATCGCCATCATTGGTCGCCCCAACGTCGGCAAGTCGACCCTGGTCAACCGCATGCTCGGTGAAGAGCGCGTGGTGGTTTACGACGAGCCGGGTACCACCCGCGACAGTATCTACATCCCGTTCGAGCGTGATGGTGACAAGTACACCTTCATCGACACCGCCGGTGTGCGCAAGCGCGGCAAGATCCACGAGGAAGTCGAAAAGTTCTCGGTGGTCAAGACGCTGCAGGCGATCAAGGACGCCAACGTGGTGATCTTCGTCATGGATGCTCGCGAAGGTGTGGTCGATCATGACCTGAACCTGCTGGGCTTTGCCCTGGAAGCTGGCCGCGCCATCGTCATCGCCCTGAACAAGTGGGATGGCATGGAGCCGGGTGAGCGTGCCTATGTGAAGACCGAACTGGAGCGCCGGCTGTTCTTCGTTGACTTCGCCGATATCCACTTCATTTCGGCCCTGCACGGCACCGGCGTGGGCAACCTGTACAAGTCGGTGCAGGCCGCATTCACCTCGGCTGTGACCCGCTGGCCGACCAGCCGTCTGACGCAGATCCTCGAAGACGCCGTCAGCGAGCACCAGCCGCCGCTGGTCAACGGCCGTCGCATCAAACTGCGTTATGCGCACCTGGGTGGGGCCAACCCGCCGCTGATCGTGATCCATGGCAACCAAACCGACAGCATTCCCAAGTCGTACTCGCGTTACCTGGAAAACACCTACCGTCGCGTGCTCAAGCTGGTCGGCACGCCGATTCGCATCGAGTACAAGGGCGGTGAGAACCCGTACGAGGGCAAGAAGAACACCCTCACAGACCGCCAGGTCAACAAGAAGCGTCGCTTGATGTCGCACCACAAGAAGGCTGAGAAGAAACGTCGCGATAAGCGATAGGCGCCTGCTGGGCGCGTCACGCTGCCCGTTCCATGCTTCGCCCCCCGTGCCGCGCGTCTCCAGCGCCGCACCCTGTTTCCTGTTTCCTCACGAGTACGGCCATGCCGCCAAGCTCGGGAGGAAACATTGATCTATGCCGCCTTCCACTTTGCACCGGTAGTTTGTGTGCGGGTAGTGCACGAGGCGCTGAGTCTGTGCTCCTCATTGGTGGCTCATTGGCTATTCACGTACCTGTGAATGCTGTGCTGGATCAATCAAAGGGAACATCATGAACGATATCTTTTTACAAAAAGCCAAGGGTAAGCTCTATCTGCTCAAGGATGGCGAACGTCACGCAATTATCGTCAATCATTTGAATGAACTGCAGGTAGCCGGAACGCTTGATACGCCCGAGTGCTTCGACATCGGAATGCTCGCTCACCCATCGCTCGAGGGGGGTATGGCGTTTGAATTTCGAACGTCAGCAGGCAAGCAGGTTACTGGACGTGGTGGGCGTGTCCTTCATGCATCGGACACAGAGCTGGGCACGCCCGGTCCTGCCCTGCAAATTATCCACCTGGCCGGGAACATTGACGGCGAGCCCAATGTGAATCAGGTTCAATTGCAAACCCTCGATGCCCGCCATGTCTCGGCCCACGATCGCGTGTTAGTCGGCTACAAAAAAGTCCCAGTTGGCTGGACCTGGTTCAGCATCAAGCCTAATGATACGAAAAACATACCTGTCTGGGAGAGCCAGCCAAGCGACAGGTTGCGTTTCCATACTACGGATGTGGCGCCCGCAGCGACTTTCATACTGGAGTTCGTCACCCAGGCATAGGGTGGAGCTAGCCCCGACAGTGATCGTCGGGAAAGCTTGTGACGTGCGACTCACGCTCTGACCGGCTTCTTACCGACGAAACGATCCGCTATGCTCGTGCTTTCTTCCCGTGCCGGCTGCACCAGGAGCGAGGGCGCCATGATCCCCAGCAAATTGCCGAACGTCGGCACGACCATCTTTACCACCATGTCAGAGCTCGCCGCCCAGACCGGGGCGCTGAACCTTTCGCAGGGCTTCCCGGATTTCAACGGGCCCCAGGCCCTGCTCGAGTCGGTGGGCCGACATGTCATGGCGGGTCACAATCAATACGCGCCAATGTCGGGCCTTGCAGCCTTACGCCAGCAGGTGGCCTTGAAGGTCAAGCGCCTCTATGGTGCGACGGTAGACCCCGACCATGAAGTGACGATTACGCCCGGCGCGACGGAGGCGATCTTCTGCGCTATCCAGGCTGTTGTGCGGCCAGGGGACGAGGTCATCATCTTCGACCCCTGTTACGACAGCTACGCGCCCTCGGTGGCACTGGCCGGGGGCCGTTGCGTGCATCTGCAGCTGGACCCCAGCGACTTTGCCATCGATTGGCAGCAGTTCGCGGACGCACTTACGCCACGCACACGTCTGGTCGTGCTCAACTCGCCCCATAACCCAAGCGGTGCCTTGCTGTCCCGGAAGGATCTGGACCAGCTGGCGCAGCTGATCGCCAATCGAGACATCTACGTACTGAGCGATGAAGTCTACGAGCACCTGGTCTATGACGACGTGCAGCATGCTTGCGTACTGGCTCACGAGCAGCTCTACAGACGTGCGTTCGTGGTCAGTTCCTTTGGCAAGACATATCACGTCACCGGCTGGAAGACGGGCTATGTCATCGCACCGCCGGCCCTCACCACCGAACTGCGCAAGGTGCATCAATACGTCAACTTTTGTGGCGTGACTCCTTTGCAGTACGCCCTGGCTGACTTCATGGCCGAGCATCCCGAACATGTCGATGCGTTACCGGCTTTCTATCAAGCCAAGCGCGACCTGTGCTGCGGCTTGTTGCAAGATTCGCGATTCAGGTTCACCCCCACGGCCGGCACTTATTTTCAGCTGGTTGATTATTCGCATATTCGTCCGGACCTCGATGACGTGCAGATGGCGACGTGGTTGACCCGCGAGCATGGTGTGGCCACCATCCCGATCTCGGTGTTCTATCAGCAAGCTGTTCCCGGTCAACGGCTGCTGCGCCTGTGCTTTGCCAAACGAGAGGAGACGCTGCGTCAGGCAGCGGAGAAACTATGCGCGATCTAAGTACGCTGCCAGACCTCAGGCTGGCTCTGGTGCAGACCACCCTGGCCTGGCACGACCGGGAAGCCAACTTCGCCCATTTCGACGTGCTGCTTGAGCAGGTGGGGGAGGTGGACCTGGTGATCTTGCCGGAAATGTTCACCACCGGGTTTTCCATGCAGTCCGAAAGCCTCGCCGAGCCGGAGAATGGCCCCACGTACAAGTGGCTCAAGGCTCAGGCGAAGAGGTGCAACGCCGTGGTCACGGGAAGCGTGATCATTCAGGCGGCCGATGGCAGCCACCGTAACCGCCTGCTCTGGGCAAGGCCTGATGGCGAGATCCTGCACTACGACAAGCGTCACCTGTTCCGCATGGCCGGTGAGCACGAGCACTACACGCCAGGCGAGCGGCAGGTGCAGTTCGAGCTCAAGGGCTGGCGCATTCGCCCGCTCATTTGCTACGACCTGCGCTTCCCGGTCTGGAGCCGGGATGCCACCGACACCGACCTGCTGTTGTACACAGCCAACTGGCCGGCGGCGCGGCGTCTGCACTGGAACCGCCTATTGCCGGCGCGAGGGATCGAAAACCTGTGCTATGTGGCGGCGGTGAACCGGGTGGGCATTGACGGCAAGAGCTTCGCGTACAGCGGTGACAGCCAGGTGCTGGATTTTCAGGGCGAGAGCTTGCTCAGTGCTGGAGAGGCCGATGGCGTGTTCACCGTGGTATTGAGTGCCTCGGAACTGGCCGCTTACAGAGCCAAGTTCCCGGCCAACCTGGATGCCGATACCTTCGAGTTGCACTGATCGCAGCGCCGGCGTCCTGGAGGATTACTGCCAGGACGCCGGCTTTGCTCGTTGCCGATCAGTACACATCCCGCCGGTATCGCCCCTCTTCGATCAGACGTTGCACGGCAGCATCTCCAAGCAGGCCTGCAAGTGCCGCATCGACGCCAGCGGCCATGCCCTGCAGGCTACCGCAGACGTACACGCAGGCACCTTCATCCATCCAGCGTTCGAACAGCGCGGCCTGTTGCAACAACACATCCTGCACGTAGATTTTTTCGGCCTGGTCGCGAGAGAACGCCAGGTCCAGCCGTGCCAGATCCCCAGCGGCGAGCAACCCTTGCAGCTCGTTGCCACACAGAAAATCATGGGCGCGATTGCGTTCGCCGTACAGTAGCCAGTTACGCCGCTCGCCCGCAGCGACGCGGGCCCTTAGCAGACTGCGCAGGCCCGCCAGGCCAGTACCGTTGCCGATCAGGATCATCGGTACATTGCCCTGGGGCATATGGAAGCCACTGTTGCGCTTTAGCCTCAGGCTCAGTGTGCCATCGAGCGGCAGGTATTCGGTCAGCCAACCAGAGCCTACGCCCAAGTCGCCACTTGGGTGTCGCTCCTGGCGCACGATCAGCTCCAGCACCCCGTCACTGGCAATCGAGGCGATGGAATAGTCGCGGCTGCCGAGCGGCACCAGTGCGTCCACCACCGCCTGGGCATGCAGCCCGACCAGATGCCCACCGACGGCAGGTAACTGACGGCCTGCCAGTGCCTGAGCGAGCGTTTCTCCCACCCCCTCGACCTGCACTCGCGTGTCGGCGTCCAGGCCCAGGCCTTTGACGAAGGCATCGACCCTCGACCGACCATTGAGCGGCATAATCTCCACCAGGTCGCCGGCTTCCCACACAGCAGGCTCCTGCGCCTGCAGGCCGAGCAGATACACCGGCTGGCCCTGGCTGCCAGGGTTGAGCAATTCACGGCGGGTCAGCGACCAGTTGCCGAAACGGGGGGCTTGCCAAGCGGATACCGGCGCGGTGCCGGTCAGAAGCGCCAGCGCCTGATGCCACTGCTGAAGGGCTGCCTGATCGGCGTTGTCGACCTCCACGGGGTCAAATGCACAGCGAGCACCACGCTCGGTCAACCACGTCTGAAGCCGACGGGCGAACCCGCAGAACTGTGGGTATTGACGATCACCCAGCGCCAGCAGGGCATAGCTGAGGGTCTGCAAGGGCAAAGGCTGACCCAGCACGTTGCGCTCAAAGCCTCGCGCGTTGTCAGGGGCTTCTGCATCCCCGAAGGTACTGACGACGAACAACGCACGGCGTGCCGCACGCAGATCTTCTTCACACAACGTACCCAACGCCTTGACCTGCACTGGCAAGCCTGCCGCCTGTAGTTGCCCGGCGCTTTGCCAGGCCAGCTGCTCGGCCATACCACTCTGGCTGGCGTAGCCGATCAGCCAGCTCTCGCTGTTGACTTCATCGGGGGTCACGTGGCGGCGGGCAGCCCTAACCTGACGTTTCTTGCGCCGTCGATCCAGGTAGAGCAGCCAGCCTGTGACGAAGAAGACCGGCATGGCCAGGCTGGCCAAGGTCAGGACGATGCGCCCAACCAGGCCAAAGTATTCCCCGACATGCAGTGCGTACACGCTCTGGAGCAATTGGGCCTTGAATGATTTATCACTGTAGCGTTCGTGAAGGCTGACCTTGCCACTGGCAGGGTCCAGGACCAAGGTGTCGAAGGCCCTGGGATGGTCGGCGTTATCCAGCAGATAGAACAGATTGGCAGGTTGACCGCCGACTGGGGGCAGGCGCAGGTTGTAACTGGCAAGGCGTGGACCTGCGGCGTTGCGCAGGCTGGCCCAGATGGCGTCGTAGTCGACGTTCAGCGCCGGTGCCTTTGGGTCGATAGACGCAGCTCCGGAGCGCCGGTCTTTTTTCAGTTGCGGCTGCGGCTGCCCGGCGACCGGCGGATCGGCCAGTAGCCGGTTCAGACCCTCCCGGTACCATTCGTAGGACCAGAACAGGCCCGTCAGGGCGAACAACAGGTAGAAGAGCAGGCACCAGGTGCCTGCTACGGCGTGCAGGTCCCAGTTGAACGCACGGCCTTTTTTGGCCCAATCCAGCGTCAGCCAGGTTCGCCAGTTTGTGGCATGGCGCGGCCACCGCAGGTACAGGCCCGACAGGCAGAAGAACACCAGCAGCAGCGTCGAGGCACCGGTGATCTGCCTGCCCGTGTCGCCCATGGCCAGAAAGCGGTGAAGCGTAAGCATGAGGGTGAAGAAGCCTTGCCCCGACACCTCGCCCAGCAGCTGGCCCGTATACGGGTCTGCGTAGCGCAACGGACCGCGCCGCTCGCCCGGTGCAGGGGTGAAAAAGATCCTCGCGGCTTCGCCTTCACGAACGTCGACCCACAGCATGGCGACCTTGTCGTGTTGCTGGGATTCGACACGTTGCACCAACTCAGCAGGCGGCAGCACGCCGTCAGGCCGTACCTCTACGCGCAGCACATCGGCATTGAGCGCGCTCAGCAGTTCGTCCTGAAACGAATAGAGCGCCCCAGTGATACCCATTACTGCAAGTACCAGCCCGGCCGTGATGCCGAATAACCAATGCAGCTGGAACAGCGTCTTCTTCAGCACCTTCGTTCACCTTGTATCGCCGCCGCACCCTGCGTAGCGCTGGCGGATGTTAATGGAAGCTCCTGCACGCGGCAATTGAGATTCGTTCACATTCACAAGGTGATTAGCTGCTGGTGTGACGCCGGGGATCGAGGTGCGGTCGGCTTTATTGCGCAGGCATGAAAACGGGGCCTTTGGGCCCCGTCATGGATTACAGATAGTAGGCTTTGAGCGGCGGGAACCCATTGAACTCCACCGCGCTGTAGCTGGTGGTGTAGGCACCGGTCGACAGCCAGTACAGGCGATCGCCGATTGCCAGGTTCAGCGGCAGACCATACTTGTAGTGCTCGTACATGATGTCGGCGCTGTCACAGGTAGGGCCGGCGATGACCACTTCCTCGGTTTCGCCCTTTTTCTCGGTCCAGATCGGGAACTTGATGGACTCGTCCATGGTTTCGATCAGGCCCGAGAATTTGCCGACGTCGGTGTAGATCCAGCGCTCGACGGCCGTGCGCGACTTGCGTGCTACCAGCACCACTTCGCTGACCAGGATGCCGGCGTTGGCAATCAGCGAACGGCCCGGCTCCAGGATGATTTCCGGCAAGTCGTCGCCGAAGTCTTCCTTGAGGAAGCGAATGATCTCCTCGGCGTAGGTTTCCAGGCTGTTGGTACGGGTGATGTAGTTGGCCGGGAAGCCGCCGCCCATGTTGATCAGCTTCAGTTCGATGCCGTCTTCTTCCTTGAGTCGCTCGAAGATCACCTTCACCTTGGCGATAGCGGCGTCCCACACGCTGATGTCGCGCTGTTGCGAGCCCACATGGAAGGAGATGCCATAGGGCACCAGGCCCAGGTCACGGGCGAGGATCAACAGGTCCATGGCCATGTCGGTCTGGCAACCGAACTTGCGCGACAGCGGCCAGTCGGCAGTGGTGGAGCCTTCGGTCAGGATACGCACATACACCTTCGAGCCCGGCGCGGCCTTGGCGATGTTGCGCAGGTCGGCCTCGGAGTCGGTGGCGTACAGGCGCACACCCTTCTCGAAGAAGTAACGAATGTCCTTGGATTTCTTGATGGTGTTGCCGTAGCTGATGCGATCGGCGCTGACACCCTGGTTCATCACCTTGTCCAGCTCGTAGATGGAGGCGATGTCGAAGTTCGAGCCCTTGTCCTTGAGCAGGTCGATGATCTCGACGGCTGGATTGGCCTTGACGGCGTAGTACACCTTGGCGAATTCGAAGCCGGCGCGCAGGTCGTCATAAGCCTTGCTGATCATCTGGGTATCGATGAGTACGAACGGCGTTTCCTGTTTGTCGGCAAACGCCTTCATCTTCTGGAAGGTGTCGCGTGCGAAATAGTCTTCGACCTGGATCGACATGCTCAGGGACTCCATGGGCAAACTGAAAATTTAAGTGGCTGCAAACTGAACGCCCTCCGTATCCCCACTTTGGTTCGCCTACTCAGTACTTGAGCCGGATGGATCGTTTCCAGCATGGACGTTCGGCGCGCACTTTAGGGCGTGAACTCGGCAGAATCAACAGGCAATCCCTGGCGAATCGGCGATGTTCGAATTGCCACGCCTGGGATTAACGACCCATGTGAACGGCTGGTGTTCCCCAGTGCGCGTCAGACGTAAAGAATTGTGGAATAGCCCTGGGTAGGGTGCGTAAACCCAAGCCCCTCCGCTTGGGCACGAGGCGCATTTGGAGATGATCGAGCGGTGCGGCAGGTAGGCTCGGGTGTTCATATTTATGGCCACCCGAGCCTGGTACTGGCGTTCAGAAAACGGTCCATGAATTTTTTATTCCGTCCGCCCTCGTCACGCCTTTTTTGCGATGAAAGGCTTTTAGGACGTCACCATCTCGGCGGGCGAGACAATGGTGGATTTCGCCCCGCGTGAGCGGCCCGAGCTCAGGTAGGCCGCAATCGACTCCTGGGTGACCTCGCCCAGGAACACCTGCTCGGCGTCCAGTACCGGCAGCCAGGCGCGGTTGAACTCGTACATGCGCGACAACAGGATACGCAGGTTTTCATCGTGTGCCGCCGTGGCGTTGAATGGCCGCAGGAAGTCGGCGCACGTGCCTTGCTGGCGGTGCATGTCGCGTCGGCGCACATAGCCGAGCGCCTTGTTCGTGGCGTCGGTCACCACCACGTAGCGGCGATCATGTTCGTCCAGCAGTTCCAGCGCATCAGCCACTGGGGTCTGCGGGTTCACCGCCGGGGCATTGTCAGCCGCATCTTCGGCACGTACCAGCAGTAGCCGCTTGAGGGTGCTGTCCTGGCCGACGAAGTTGCTCACGAAGTCATCGGCCGGGTGCGCTAGCAAGGTGTCTGGGTGATCCAGCTGCAACAGCTTGCCCGCCCGGAAGATGGCAATCTTGTCGCCCAGCTTGATGGCTTCGTCGATGTCATGGCTGACCATGATCACGGTCTTGTTCAAGGCCCGCTGCATCTCGAAGAATTCGTTCTGGATCATCTCCCGGTTGATGGGGTCCACGGCGCCGAACGGCTCGTCCATCAACAGCACCGGGGCGTCGGCTGCCAGGGCGCGGATCACCCCGATCCGCTGCTGCTGGCCACCGGAGAGTTCGCGGGGGTAGCGCTGCAGGTACTGCTTGGGCTCGAGCTTGATCATGTGCATCAGCTCGCGGGCGCGCTCGGCGCAGCGCTGCTTGTCCCACCCGAGCAGGCGCGGCACGACGGTAATGTTCTCCTCGATGGTCATGTTCGGAAACAGGCCGATCTGCTGGATCACATAGCCGATGTGACGACGCAGGCTGACTTCGTCCAGGCCGCTGGTGTCTTCGCCATTGATGAACACCTGCCCCGAGGTGGGGGTAATCAGGCGGTTGATCATCTTCAGTGTGGTGCTCTTGCCGCACCCTGACGGGCCCAGGAACACGCAGATTTCGCCTTCGTTGACCGTGAGGCTGACCGCGTCCACGGCCTTGACGTCCTTGCCGTTGACGTTGAAGGTCTTGCTGAGGTTCTTCAGTTCGATCATGAGCGCATTCCTTCTGGAGTCAGGGCACGTTGCAGGGTTTGCAGGAGCAGGTCGGCGATGATCGCCAGCAGGCTGACCAGTACTGCGCCGACCAGCAGCATCGACATGTCGCTGCGGCTGATGGAGGTGAGGATGAGTACGCCCAGGCCACCGGCCCCAATGGTGGCGGCGATGGTCATCACGCCGATGTTCATCACCACGGCAGTACGCACGCCGGCGAGGATCACCGGTACTGCGATGGGCAACTCGACCATGCGCAGGCGTTGACCGAAGGTCATGCCGATGCCCCGGGCAGCCTCGCGAATACCGGGCTCGACGTTGGTCAGCGCCAGGTAGGTGTTACGCAAGATTGGTAGCAGGGAATAGAGGAACACCGCCGTGATGGCAGGCAGCGGGCCCAGGCCCTGGCCGAAGGTGGAGTAGAACGGCAACAGCAGCCCGAACAGGGCGATCGACGGGATGGTCAGCAGCACCGTGGCGCTGGCCTGCACGGGCCCGGCCAGGAAGGGGAAGCGGGTCATGACGATGCCCAGCGGCACGCCGATCAGGATGGCCAGGCCCACGGCCACGCCCACCAACATGATGTGCTGCCAGGTCAGCTGCAACACCAGGGCCCAGTCCAGGTGCGCGAAGGTATCGAACAATGTCATGGCGTCACCTCCTTCAGGGGATGTTCTCGCAGGAAGGCGGCTGCGACCGAGGAGGGGCTTTGGTGCTGCACATCGACCTTGGCGTTGAGTTGGCGCATGGTCTCGTCGTCCAATTGTTCGGCAAGGGGGGCGAGCAGGCTGGCCAACTGCGGATGAGCGTCGAGCACGGCCTTGCGCACCACCGGGCCTGCCGTGTAATCCGGGAAGTAGTGCTTGTCGTCTTCAAGCAGCTTGAGCTTGAACGCGTTGAGTCGGCCATCGGTGGTGTACACCAGGCCTGCGAACACCTGGGCATTGCGCAGCGCGGTGTAGACCAGGCCTGCGTCCATCTGACGGATGTTGGCGCGCTCCAGGTGCATGCCATATCGCGCCTGCAGGCCATCCAGGCCGTCGGGCCGGTTGGCGAACTCGGTGTCCAGCGCAACCACATGCTTGCGCGCCTGCTCGTCCATCAACACCTGGTTCAACTGGCTGATGGTGTTGACCTGCGGGTAGGCCTTGGCCACTTCGCTGGGCAATGCCAATGCATAGGTGTTGCTGAACTTGGAAGGCTTGAGCCAGACCAGTCCCTTTTCGGCATCCAGAGCCTTGACTCGGGCATAGGTGGCCGCCGCGCTGGGCATGCGTTCTTCCACATGGTTGTAGGACACCAGCGAGACCCCGGTGTATTCCCACATCAGGTCAAGCTGCCCGGTTTCCTGCGCCTGACGGGCCAGGCTGCTGCCCAGGCCGCCAGTGACGCGCACCTCGAAGCCATTGGCGCGCAGGTATTGAGCAGTGATTTCGGCCAGCACGGTCTGTTCGGTGAACACCCGGGCGCCGATACGGATCAACGGTTTGTCTGCCGCCTGGGCAAAACCCGCCGACAGCAGGACCGCGCCCAGGAGCAAGGCGATTGCGTTCTTCATGGTTTTCCTCGGGTTATTGGGCCAGGCCACGTTCCAGCCAGCGCTTGCTGGCGAACGTCACCAGTGCGTCCAGCAGCAATGCCAGCAGTGCCGTACAAGCGGCGCCCAGCAAGAGCTGGGGCTGGTTGTTAAGGGCAATGCCGGGGAAAATCAGGCTGCCCAGGCTGTTGGCACCGATCAGGAAGGCGAGCGGGGCGGTGCCCACGTTCAGCGCCAGTGCTACACGCACGCCACCGACGATGATGGGCACGGCATTGGGCAGCTCCATCTGCCACAACTGCTGGCGCGGCGTCATGCCGATACCGGTAGCGGCTTCCTTGAGCGAGGCGGGAACGTTTTTAAGCCCTTCGTAGGTGTTGCGCACGATGGGCAGGAGGGAGGCGAGAAACAGGGCGAAAATGGCAGGGCCTGCGCCGATACCTAGTACGCTCAGGGCGATGGCCAGTACAGCCAGGGGGGGATGGTGTTGCCAATGTTGAAGAACTGCATGAACCGCTCGGCTTTGTCGACCCTATGCGGTCGACTCAAGGCAATGCCGGCGGGGATGCCCACGGCCAATGCCGCCGCCATCGAAGCCAGCACCAGAACCAGGTGCGCTTGCAGGTAGAACGTCAGATCATCGCGGTAGCGCGCGATCGTGTCGAGGCCGATCCAGTGGACCAGCAGGGCCAGGATGACGAGCACGGCGGCCCATCCCAACAGCCCTTTTCCGTAGCGTGTCGCCACAGGTGGACTCCTTCTTGTCGTCGGCGAGCACACTTCTTCTTGGCCAGCCCCGGGAGGCAGCGGTGGTGTGTTCGCGATTAGCAGCCCGATGCGAGCCATAGGCGCCGATCAGGCCATGAGCCAAACCCCGTCGGGTTCGAAAACGCTGGTGAAACCGTTCCCCAACCGAAGCGGTTTACAGGGGAGTGGACGTCTCCTCGGGCGCAAAGGTTCCCATCTCAGGGGGCGTTTGGCCAGCACTAATCACTGGTTAACAGCGATCTAGCAAGTGAAAAGAATCGATAAATGCAGCTGTAGACGTTGAAAGCACTGGTCTTGCACGTATTCGCGTTCTGCCTGTGCAGCGCCAGTTCCCATCCCCGCACGGCAGGCGTTTGCGCACCTCAGGTAGGCGCTGACTTGCCAGCGAGGGACGGGGCGGTACCCGACCGTCCGCCACTGGCCGATTTTCGCCGAGTCGAATTTCAGGTATGATGCTGCCCCTTTTTGATCCCCCAGTCAGGCGATTTCCCATGACCAACCAGGCCGCCGAAGTCGCGAAGCGCCGCACTTTCGCAATCATTTCCCACCCCGACGCCGGTAAGACCACCATCACCGAGAAGCTGTTGCTGATGGGCAAGGCCATCTCCGTCGCCGGCACCGTGAAGTCGCGCAAGTCCGACCGCCACGCCACCTCCGACTGGATGGAAATGGAAAAGCAGCGCGGCATCTCCATCACCACCTCGGTGATGCAGTTCCCGTACCGCGAGCACATGATCAACCTGCTCGACACCCCCGGCCACGAAGACTTCTCCGAAGACACCTATCGCACCTTGACGGCCGTGGACTCGGCGCTGATGGTGCTCGACGGCGGTAAAGGTGTAGAGCCGCGTACCATTGCCCTGATGGACGTGTGTCGCCTGCGCGATACGCCCATCGTCAGCTTCATCAACAAGCTCGACCGTGACATCCGCGACCCGATCGAACTGCTCGACGAAATCGAAGCCGTTCTGAAGATCAAGGCCGCGCCGATTACCTGGCCTATCGGCTGCTACCGTGACTTCAAGGGTGTGTACCACCTGACCGGTGACTACATCATCGTCTACACGCCGGGCCATGGCCACGAGCGTACCGAAGCCAGGATCATTCGCAAGCTGGACTCGGACGAAGCCCGCGCTCACCTGGGCGACCAGTACGACGCGTTCGTCGAGCAGCTGGAGCTGGTGCAGGGCGCTTGCCACGCGTTCGACCAGGACGAATTCATCAACGGTCAACTGACCCCTGTGTTCTTCGGTACCGCACTGGGTAACTTCGGTGTCGACCACGTGCTCGATGCCGTCGTCGACTGGGCGCCGCGCCCGCTGGGCCGTGTTGCCCACGAGCGTACCGTCGAGCCCGTGGAAGAGAAATTCACCGGCTTCGTGTTCAAGATCCAGGCGAACATGGACCCGAAACACCGCGACCGTATCGCCTTCATGCGCATTTGCTCGGGCAAGTACGAAAAGGGCATGAAAATGCGCCACGTGCGGCTGAACAAGGACCTGCGCATCGGTGATGCGCTGACCTTCTTCTCTTCCGAGCGTGAGCAGCTCGAAGAAGCCTACGCCGGCGACATCATCGGTTTGCACAACCACGGCACCATTCAGATCGGTGACACCTTCACCGAAGGCGAGGCGCTGGGCTTCACCGGTATCCCGCACTTCGCCCCGGAACTGTTCCGCCGCGTGCGCCTGAAAGACCCGCTGAAATCCAAGCAGTTGCGTCAGGGCCTGCAGCAGCTGGCCGAAGAAGGTGCTACCCAGGTGTTCTTCCCCGAGCGCAGCAACGACATCATCCTCGGTGCGGTCGGTGTGCTGCAGTTCGACGTGGTGGCCAGTCGCCTGAAGGAAGAGTACAAGGTCGAGTGCGCCTATGAGCCCATCACCGTATGGTCGGCGCGCTGGATCGCCTGCGATGACAAGAAGAAGTTGGAGGAATTCCAGAACAAGGCCATGGAGAACCTGGCCATCGATGGTGGCGGGCACCTGACTTACCTGGCACCTACCCGGGTCAACCTGTCGCTGATGGAAGAGCGCTGGCCTGACGTCAAGTTCCGCGCCACGCGCGAGCACCACTGAGCGTAAAGGGCCCGGCCACTTCGGTGGCCAGGCCGTTGGGCGAAGAGGGCGGCTCGACGCCCGTCTCGCTCATCTCAACCGTTTGACGCCGCCCCCGCAAGGGCAGGTATCAGTTGCCCGCCTTCACACTGGTCCAGATACGTGTCCTGATACGGTCAATCTTGGCTGGCATCGCTTCAAGCGCGTACAACTTGCCCATCACCGCTTCGCTCGGATAGATCATGGTGTTGGCCTTGAGCGCCGGGTCAACCAGCGCATCGGCTTGCAGGTTGGCGTTGGCGTATTGCACGTGGTTGCTGATGGCGGCCATCACCTGCGGCTCCAGCAGGTAGTTCATGTAGGCATACCCGGCCTTTTCGTCCGGCGCATCGGCGGGCATGGCCACCATGTCGAACCACATCGGCGCCCCCTCCTTGGGTATCGAGTAGCCGACCTTGACCCCGTTGTGGGCCTCCTCGGCGCGATTTTTTGCCTGGAGCACATCCCCCGAGAACCCGACCACGACGCAGACGTCGCCATTGGCCAGGTCCGCCGTGTACTTGGATGAGTGGAAATAGCTGATGTACGGCCGCACCTGCATCAGCAGCGCCTTGGCCTTGTCATAGTCGGCCGGGTTCTGGCTGTGGTGGGGCAGTCCCAGGTAGTGCAGGGCGATGGGCAGCAACTCGGGGCCATTGTCCAGTACCGCCACGCCACACCCTTTGAGCTTGCTCATGTACTGCGGCTTGAAGATCAGGTCCCAGGAATCGACCGGCGCGTCGTCGCCCAATACGGCTTTGACCTTGTCGATGTTGTAGCCAATGCCCGTGCTGCCCCAGAGGTACGGGAACCCGTACTGGTTGCCCGGATCATTGCCTTCCAGTGCCTTGAGTAGCACCGGGTTGAGGTTCTTCCAGTTGGGCAACTGCGACTTGTCCAGCCGCTTGAGGGCTTTGCCCTGGATTTGCCGGGCCATGAAATGGTTGGAGGGAAACACCACGTCGTAGCCGGAATTGCCGGTCATCAACTTGCCATCGAGGGTCTCATTGCTGTCGTAGACGTCGTAGGTGGGCACGATGCCGGTGGCTTGCTGGAACTGCTTCAAAGTGTCGGGCGCTATATAACTGGACCAGTTGTAGATCTTGACGGTTTCTGCCGCGCTGGCCACGCTGGCGGCCAGCATCAAGGGGGCGATGATTAGCGTGCGCATGTCGGGTCACCTTGCTTTGTGTGTTGTTATCGAAGGCAGGCGATCAGCGGATCAGAAGATGAGTACGTAGGTCTTGCGCACGGTTTCCTGGATATCCCAGGTGCCGGTGCTGTTGGCCGGTAGCATCAATGCGTCTCCGGCTTCTATGACCAGGGGCTCGCCATCGTCAGGGGTAAAAGTGCAGCGGCCCTTGATGAAATGGCAGAACTCCTGTTGCGTGATTTGCCGTCGCCAGCGCCCTGGGGTGCATTCCCAGATGCCCGTTTCCACGCCATCGCTGCGTTGCACGCACGTGATCGATGTCACCGCCACGGGCTGGCCGAGGGGTACGGCAACAGGGCTGCTGGACTGTAAAACGGCGCTGTCTGCCCGTTTGAACTGAGTGATGCTCATGACAGGTCGATCCTGTTTGGGTGAAGAATCAGTGCATGAAGCCTTCCATGAAATCTGCCAGCTTGGTGGCCAGTTGCCGTCTCCATGGCGGTGTCGCGGGGTTGGCCAGGGTGCGATCCTCGTGGACGAAGCTCTGGATGATGGCGTTGTACCCCAGCCAGCGGCTGGGCTCCGCAGGCCAGCTGGCCAAGCTCGATAGCGGCCTGTTGTCGTGTACCCAGGGCTGTCCGGTAAGCGCGTTCTGCTGATTCAGGATAAGTGCGGCCAGGGTGCGACCGCCCAGGTTGGTCGCGCCTACGCCTTCGCCGCCGTAGCCACCTGCCAACGCGATACCCCGCTGGCGGTCGCACAGCATGTGCGGCCGGAAGCGCCGCGCCATGCCCAGGTTGCCGCCCCACGAATGGGTGATGCGCACATGGCGCAGTTGTGGAAACAGCTCGCTGAACAGGTAGCGACGCAGCTCGATCTCATGGGCCTGGAGGTTGAAGTCCTCGCGTAACCTGCCACCGAAGCGGTAGCCACCGCGGGCACCGAACACCAGGCGATCGTCGGCGGTGCGCTGACCATAGGTCACTTGCCGGCTGCCCTCGCTGAAGGCTTGCCCCTGGTCGAGGCCGATCTGCGCCCACGTGGCTTGCGGCAAGGGTTCGGTGGCCACCATCAGGCTCTGAACCGGCAACTGGTGTTTGCCCAACGGCGGCAAGCTGGCGGCATAGCCTTCCACCGCCGGGACGATCCAGTTGCACCGCAGGCGTGCTAACGGGGTGGTCACTTCGCCAGGCTGCCAGTCCAGCGCCGGTGTGTTCTCGTAAATTGGCACCCCCATGGCCTCGACCGCGCTGGCCAGGCCACGGACGAGCTTGGCCGGCTGTATCGTGGCCGTGTGCGGACTGTAGATGGCGCCATAGGCGTTGCTCACGCGCAACTGGCCCTGCAGTTGTGCTGGGCGCAGCCAGCGGTAATCGTCCTCGGTCATGCCCAGGTTGAACAAGTGGTCCAGGTAGGCACGCAGGCTTCGCTCCTGCTCGGGATACCGCGCCGCGCAGTACAACACGCCGCCCTTGCGGTAGTCGCAATCGAGCTGTTCGCGGTGCAAGACGCGCTGTACTTCGTCCGGAATGTCATGCAGCAGGTCGATGCTGGCGCGGCGCTGCAGCGGCGACAGGCTGGCCAGCAGGCGATCTTCACCCAGCAAATTGCCCATCAGCCATCCGCCGTTGCGCCCCGAGGCACCGAACCCGGCGATGTTGGCCTCGATCACCACGATGTTGAGGTGCGGCGCCTGGCGCTTGAGGTAGTAAGCGGTCCACAGGCCTGTGTAGCCAGCGCCGATGATGCAGACGTCTGCCTCGACGTTTTCACGCAGGGCAGGTCGCGCACGCAGCGGCTCTTGCAGCTGGTCCATCCACAAGCTGAGGGTACGCAGGGGCTGCATGGGCCGGGCTCCACAAGCGATCAGGTGATGGAGCGATGCTAGTGGGCAACGGCAGCGCTTGTCTTACGTGCGTGCACGCGAGGAAATCTGTTTGAGGTAGGCCTTGGGCGTCAGCCCGGTGTGCTCGCGAAAGCACTTGTAGAACGCGGACAGCGAGTTGAAACCGGCGTTGAACGCCAGGTCATCGATGGACGACTGGCCGTTGTCAGTTGCCAGGATCGTCATCAGGTGCTGCAGGCGCGCCTGGTTGACGTAGCGATAAAAGCTCTGGCCCAGCACCTGGTTCAACAGGTAGGAAATCTGATTGCGGCTGTAACCGCTGGCCTGAGCGACCTGTTGCAGGCTCAGCTCAGGATCCAGGTACGGGCGTTGTCGCTGGAAGTAGTGCTCAAGGTCTTGCGCCATGGTCGACAACTGACGCGGGGACAGCCCTAGCCGGCTGGTGGCGGGCCGAGAAGTACGACGGGTGCTGCCGGCACTTTGCTGACGCACCAGTGTGGCGTACTCATTGACCTGCCAGATCAGGCCGTCCTTTACCGTGATCGCCTCGCTGGACTGGAACGCCACCAGGCCGTCCCCGCCCTGCACGGTGACCTGGTACTGAATGTACGCCGTACAGCCATCGACGCGGATACGGTCGCTGTGCACGATGTCCTCGCCGGCGGCATGGGGCAGGCAGGCGCTCACGTACGCACGCAGCTCGGCATGGCTCAGCACGCGATTCTGGAAGAAGTCGTGGTATTGAATGTCGGGGTGGTACAGCGCCATCACGCCATCGAGATCGCGATACTTCCAGCACAGGTGGTAGCGCATCACGGTGTCGGCGGTGATCGGCGTCTGGGACGGGCCATCGGGCAGGGTCATGGCAGGATCATGCCTGTTCCCTGGCGTGGCGACAAGAATTGCAGAACACCTGATGCTAGAGGCCGATTCGCGCATTTTGCACGATCAATAATTAACCTGTTTTTGTAACTCATTGATTTAAAAGGGCGGGATTTTTTATGGCAACTGGCACAGCGGCTGCAACGTTTAATGCGCGAATGGACTTCTCGCTAACAACACAGGCGACCACATCATGATCTCATCTGCCGACTATCCCGTTGTCGATACTCAAAGCCGCTCAGGTGTTTCCTGGGCAGCGATCTTCGCTGGCGCAGCCGGTGCTGCTGCCATCTCTCTCCTTCTGGTAGTGCTCGGTGCAGGGCTCGGCTTTGCCGCGACCTCGCCGTGGGCAGATGAAGGGGCCAGTGCCAAAGCCCTGGGTATTTCCACCATTGTCTGGTTGCTGCTGACCCAGATCATCGCTTCGGGCATGGGCGGCTACATTGCCGGCCGTCTGCGCGTGAAATGGGCCAATCTGCACGGTGACGAAGTGTATTTCCGCGACACTGCACACGGCTTCCTGTCGTGGGCCGTGGCTACCTTGGTGACGGCCATGCTGGTACTGGGTACCGCCGGCAACATCGTCGGTGCAGGTGCCAGTGCAGCGACTCAAGCGGCCGGCATGACCGCCGCTGCCGGTGGTGCTGCCGCCTCCAATGCCTCGGACGAGTCCCTGGACTACTTCGTCGACGGCCTGTTCCGTGGCGAGGGCCCAGCGCCTGTCAGCGATGATGCGGCCAATGGTGTTGCCGCTCGCATCTTGGCCAAAGGTCTCGCCGGGGACGGCGCCCTGGCACCTGAAGACCGTGCCTACCTGGCGCAGCTGGTTGCCCAGCGCACCCGCCTGTCCCAGCCGGAAGCTGAAGCGCGCGTCGACCAAGTCATGGCTCAAGTTCAACAACTGAAGACCGATGCCAAGCAGGCTGCAGACACCGCCGCCAAAGTGGCTGCCTGGACTGCCCTGTGGACCTTCGTGGCCCTTCTGTGCGGCGCCTTCTTCGCCAGCCTCGCCGCGCTGTACGGTGGTCGTCGTCGCGACCAGGTCCAGTGGCTTGAAGGCGACTACGTCGCTCACCGCACTATTCAACGCTAAGTAAGGAGAACGAACATGCGCTCGATATTGCTATGGCTGCTGGGTGTACCGATTCCAATCATCATTCTGATTGCACTGTTCATGCACTGACGAAAAGGGCCGCTTAGCGGCCCTTTTCGTTTATGTCTTACTTGTCGATCTGTCGTCTTGCACCGGTTCTGAAAGCCAGTGAATTGGCAGCGGTCTTGCCGGCCCGCCGGACCGGCCGATCCATACCTTCCTTAGAGAAACTGCTCCGCATAGTGACAAGCCACCTGCCGGGTCTCCACCTGCCTGAACGCCGGTACTTCATTGGCGCAGCGATCGGTCGCGTAGGGGCAGCGTTTGTGAAAAGCGCAGCCATCCGGCGGGTTGAGCGGGTTGGGCAGCTCGCCGGCAATGCGGATACGCGGTTTGGACGGATCTGGATGAATAGCGGGTGTGGCAGACAGCAGGGCCTGGGTATACGGATGCAGCGGCTTTTCGTAGATATCGGCTTTGGGCCCCATCTCCGCCGGTCTGCCCAGGTACATGACCAGTACATCGTCGGCCACGTGCCGTACTACCGCCAGGTTGTGAGAGATGAACACGTAACCGGTACCGTACTGCTGTTGCATGTCCATGAACAAATTCAGCACTTGGGCCTGGATCGACACATCCAGCGCAGACGTCGGTTCGTCGGCCACCAACACCTTGGGCTGCAACATCATGGCCCGTGCCAGCGCGATACGCTGGCGTTGTCCACCCGAGAACATGTGCGGATAGCGCTGGTAATGCTCCGGGCGCAGCCCCACCTGCTCCATCATCTTCTGCACCCTGTCACGCCGCTGCGCCTTGCTCAGCGTGGTGTTGATCAGCAACGGCTCGGCCAGTTGGTCGCCGATCTTCTGCCGCGGGTTGAGCGAGGCGTAAGGGCTTTGGAAGACCATTTGTACGTCCCGGCGCAGTTGCTTGCGCTCGACCTTGCTGGCACCGGTTACCTCGGTACCTGCGATCTGCAGCGAGCCTGAGGTGGGCTGCTCGATCAGGGTCAGGGCGCGGGCCAGGGTCGACTTGCCGCAACCAGACTCACCGACCACCGCCAACGTCTTGCCCGCCTCCAGTTCGAACGAAACGCCATTGAGCGCGCGTACCAGCGCATGGCCCTTGAACAACCCGCGGGAGACTTCGTAATGCCGGGTCAGGTCCCGGGCCGATAGAACGACGGCCATCACGCCACCTCCTGGTTCAGTGGGTAGAAACAGCGGGCCAGGCTCTGGGCTTTGGGGTCCAGGGCCGGGCGCTGGTGTCGACAGTTGTCCTGCACATATGGGCAGCGTGGCGACAGCAGGCAACCCGTGGGGCGGTCATAGCGGCCCGGAACGATGCCGGGCAGGGTGGCCAATCGCTCGGCACCCAGGCTGTGCTCGGGAATCGCCGCCAGCAGGGCTTCGGTATAGGGGTGGGCAGGGATGTCGAACAGCTCTGGCACCTGGCCCACCTCCACAGCCTGGCCTGCATACATCACGCACACCCGGCGCGCGGTCTCGGCCACGACCGCCAGGTCATGGGTGATCAGGATCAGGGCCATGTTGCGCTCCTGCTGCAGGTTGACCAGCAGCTCCATGATCTGCGCCTGGATGGTCACGTCCAGCGCCGTGGTCGGCTCGTCGGCGATCAGCAGCTTGGGCTCGCCGGCAATGGCCATGGCGATGGCCACCCGTTGGCTCATGCCGCCGGACAGTTGATGCGGATAGGCGTCCAGGCGACTCTCGGCGGCCGGGATCTCGACCTTCTGCAGCAGTTCCAGGGCCCGTTGCCGCGCCGCCTTGCCCTTGAGGCCCAAGTGTTGGCGCAGCACTTCTTCGATCTGATAGCCCACGGTGTAGCTGGGGTTCAGGGCCGTCATCGGGTCCTGAAAGACCATGGCGATATCCTTGCCCACCACCTTGCGCCGTTGCCGGCCGCTGAGGGTGAGCATGTCGGTACCGTCGAAGGTCATGGCATCGGCGGTGATCCGACCCTGGGCCTCGATCAGGCCCATCAGGGCCATCATGGTCACCGATTTGCCCGAGCCGGACTCGCCGACGATGGCCAGGATTTCGCCGGATTGAACCTGCAAGTCCAGCCCGTCCACCACCGGCACGGCGTCCGCGTCGCCAAAACGCACGTTGAGGTTGTTGATCTGCAACAAAGACATGGCTGTGCTCCTCAGGCGGCGTTCTTGAGTTTGGGGTCGAGCGCATCGCGCAGGCCATCACCCATCAGGTTGATCGCCAGTACGCTGAGCAGGATGGTCAGGCCCGGCAGGCTCACCACCCACCAGGCGCGCTCGATGTAATCCCTGGCCGAGGCCAGCATGGTGCCCCACTCCGGCGTCGGGGGTTGCACGCCAAGGCCCAGGAAGCCCAGGGCGGCGGCATCGAGAATGGCCGAGGAAAAGCTCAAGGTGGCCTGCACGATCAGCGGCGCCATGCAGTTGGGCAGCACGGTCACGAACATCAGGCGCCACAGCCCAGCACCTGCCAGCCGGGCGGCGGTGACGTAGTCGCGGTTAAGCTCGCCCATCACGGCGGCGCGGGTCAGGCGCACGTACGAGGGCAGCGAGACGATGGCAATGGCGATCACGGTGTTGATCAGGCCAGGGCCGAGGATGGCGACGATGGCGACGGCCAGTAGCAGCGAGGGCAGGGCCAGCATCACGTCCATCAGGCGCATGATCGAAGGGCCGACGAAGTGCGGGAAGAAGCCTGCCAGCAACCCGAGCAGAATGCCGGGGATCAGCGATATCACCACCGATGACAAGCCGATCAGCAAGGACAGGCGCGCCCCCTGGATCAAGCGCGAGAGCAGGTCGCGGCCAAGCTCATCGGTGCCCAGGATGAACTGCCAGGTGCCGCCCTCCAGCCACACCGGGGGAGTCAGTAGAAAATCGCGGTACTGCTCGCTGGGGGCGTGGGGTGCGACCCAGGGCGCAAACAGCGCGCAGAACACCACCACGCACATGAACGCCAGGCCCATCACCGCGCCCTTGTTGCGCGCGAATGCCTGCCAGAATTCCTTGTAGGGCGAGGGATAGAGAAGGCTCTGGTCCACCGGGCTGACCGGGGACAGGTTTTTTGCAGTCGGGTTGGTCATGACGGGGCCTCAGCGCTGATGACGGATGCGTGGGTTGGCCAAGCCGTAGAGAATGTCCACGACGAAGTTGACCAGGATCACCAGGCAGGCAATCAACAGAATGCCGTTCTGGACCACGGGGTAGTCACGGGCACCGATGGCTTCGATCAGCCATTTGCCGATGCCCGGCCAGGAGAAGATGGTTTCGGTCAACACTGCACCGGCCAGCAAGGTGCCGACCTGCAGGCCGAACACGGTCAAGACGGGAATCAGGGCGTTGCGCAAGCCGTGCATGAACACGACCCGGGCCGGGGAAAGCCCTTTGGCGCGCGCCGTGCGGATGTAGTCCTCGCGCAGCACTTCGAGCATGGAGGAGCGCGTCATGCGTGCGATCACGGCCAGCGGGATGGTACCAAGGACGATGGCCGGCAGAATCAGGTGCATCACCGCATCCTTGAACGAGCCTTCTTCATCGCTGAGCAGGGTGTCGATGAGCATGAAGCCGGTCTTGGGTTCGATGTCATAGAGCAGGTCGATGCGCCCGGATACCGGAGTCCAGCCCAGGCTCACCGAGAAGAACATGATCAGGATCAGGCCCCACCAGAAGATCGGCATCGAGTAGCCGGCCAGCGAAATCCCCATCACCCCATGGTCGAACAGCGAGCCGCGCTTGAGCGCGGCGATCACCCCGGCCAGCAAGCCGACCACGCCGGCGAACAGCAAGGCGGCCATGGCCAGTTCCAGGGTGGCCGGGAACAAGGTCGTGAACTCGCTCCATACGCTCTCGCGCGTGCGCAGCGACTCGCCCAGGTCGCCCTGGGCCAGCTTGCCGATGTAGTCCAGGTACTGGGCTGGCAACGGTTTGTTCAGGCCTAGCCGTTCCATGGCCTCGGCATGCATTTGCGGGTCGACCCTGCGTTCGCCCATCATCACTTCCACCGGGTCACCGGGGATCAGGCGTATCAGCGCGAAGGTCAGCAAGGTGATGCCGAAAAAGGTCGGGATCAACAGGCCGAGGCGCCGGGCAATAAAACTCAACATGGTCGCAGTTACCTCATCAGGCCGCATGGCAGGTACCTGCCACGGCAGAGCCGCCATTGCCCACAGGGCAACGGCGGTCGTTGTTGTTCTACTTCACTCGGGTGGTAGCGAAGTTGTTGCTGGTCAGGGGGCTGATCACGTAGCCCTCCACGTTGTCACGCATGGCCGTGAACACCTTGGGGTGGGCCATGCTGATCCAGGGCTGGTCCTCATCGTACACCGTCAATGCCTCGCTATAGAGCCTGGCACGCTCGTCGTTGTCGCTCACCTCGCGGGCGCGGGTGATCAGTGCCTGGAATTTCGAGTTGCACCAGCGTGCATAGTTCTCGCCATTGCTGGCCGCCTCGCAGCTAAGCAAGGGGGTGAGGAAGTTGTCCGGGTCGCCGTTGTCGCCGGCCCAGCCACTGGACACCAGGTCCGCCTCGCCTTTCTTGGCACGGCGCAGCATTTCGGCCCATTCCATGACACGGATATCCAGCTTAAGGCCGATCTGCGCCAGGTCGGACTGAAGCATCTCGGCGGACAGTCGCGGATTTGGGTTGGTCGGGCCGCCGCCATTGCGGGTGAACAGGGTGATGACCGTGCCCTGGGGTACACCGGCTTGTTTAAGCAGCGCACGCGCCTGGTCCAGATCGCGTGGCGGGTTCTGGTTGGCGGTGTTGTAGCCGATCATCGAAGGGGGATACGGGTTGATGCCGACCAGCGCATTGCCTTTGCCGAACAGCTGGTCGACGTGGGTCTGGCGGTCGAATGCCATGTTGATCGCCTTGCGCACGCGTACATCACTCAGGTACGGATGCTGGGTGTTCATGGCAATGTAGCCGGTCACCAGCGCTTCGGTCTGCGCGACCTTCAGGCGCGGATCCGCCATGATCGACGGCACATCGTCCGGTTTGGGATACAGCGCAACCTGGCACTCGTTGGCGCGCAACTTCTGCAGGCGCACGTTACTGTCGGTGGCGATGGCGAAAACCAGGGCATCGGCGGGCGGCTTGCCACGGAAGTAGTCCGGGTTGGGCTTGAAGCGCACCTGGGCATCTTTGTTGTAGCGCTGGAAAATGAACGGCCCGGTGCCGATTGGCTTGCTGTTGAGCTCTGCCGTTTTGCCGGCTGCCAACAACTGATCGCCGTACTCGGCGGAATAGATGGATGTGAAGCCCATGGCCATGTCGCGCAGGAAAGGCGCCTCGGGCCGGGTCAGGGTGATCACCACGGTGTAGTCGTCGGTCTTGTCCACCGACTTGAGCAACGATTTGAAGGCCATGCTCTCGAAGTAGGGGTAGCCGATGCTGGTCTTGTCGTGCCAGGGGTGGTTCGGGTCAAGCTGGCGGCGCAAGCTCCAAAGCACATCGTCGGCGTTCAGATCGCGGCTGGGCTTGAAATAGTCGGTGGTGTGGAACTTGACCCCACGGCGAAGGTGGAAGGTATAGGTCAGGCCGTCGGCAGAAATGTCCCAGCGCTCGGCCAGGGCTGGTTGTACATCCGTGGTGCCGGGCTTGAAGTCCACCAGGCGGTTGAAGAGGGTTTCAGCTGCAGCGTCGAACGTCACCGCCGTGGTGTATTGCACCACGTCGAACCCTTCGGGGCTGGCCTCGGTGCACACCACCAGCGGCTTGGCGGCCAGCTGAGACGTACTGCCCAGGATCAGCGTTGCCAGCAACAGGCGCAATGCCGATGTCTTCTTGGTCACAGCTTGCATGGATCAATTCTCCCTGCGTTGTGCTCCAGCCTGACGCCCGACCCGCTGGCAAGCGGGCCGGGCGGCCGGTCAGAGGATGTTGAACGGAATGGTGGTCACGAGCCTGAATTCGTTCAGGCTGCCATCGCCCTGTGCCTTGCTTGCGCGGTGCGTGGTGTAGGTAGCGCGGATGCTGGTGTCCTTGAGCGGTCCGCTCTGTACCGCGTAGCTGGTGCCGATGCCCCACTCGTAATGGGTCTCGCCATCGAGGCCTTGGACGTCGTAGGCGCTGCCTCGGTAATGGGTGCCGTCGATGCCCCAGCCACGCGCGTTGTACAGGTTGAATTTCAGCCCTGGCACGCCGTAGTAGGCCATGTTGAGCACATAGGATAGCTGCAGCGATTTCTCGTTCGGGCCGTTGAAGTCCGACAGCAGCGAGTTGGCCAGGTAGATGCCGTTGGTTTCGTGGAGGTAGTCGAAATACTCGTTGCCATTGACCTGCTGCCAGGCGGCGGTAAGGGTGTGGGCCTGATGGGTCAGGCCCAGCGACAGGCTGTAGGTGTCGTTGTCGATGTCGCCCATCTTGCGGCTGCCGGCGTCCACCGTCTTGTAGTAGTTAAGACCCGTGGACAGGCTGAGCACGGCGCTGTCGCCGAACAGGTGATTGGCGCCGAAATAGTACTGGTTCCAGAAATCTTCGACCTTGGTGGCGTACAGGCTGGTGGTCAGGCTCTTGAGGGGCTGGTAGTTGATACCGACCGTGCTGGCGCGGTCGGTTTCCACCCCGGCCGCCCCGTATTCGCTGCGGAACTTGCTCAGGCTCTGCTCGGTACGTGGCGATACCCGGTCGAAGGTACCCAGGTCGAACGTCAGGTTGTCGAATTCAGCGCTGTGCAGGAACGCGCCCTGGAAACTGGAGGGCAGGGCGCGGTTGCCGATGAAAGCGATCATCGGGGTATCGACGGCCTGACGACCGAGGGTCAGGGTGGTATTGGATATACGCGCCTTGACGTTACCCAACCCCAGTTTGCTCCACTGGCCGATGGCATCGCCGTCGCTGTGGGTCAGGGTACGGTTGTTGGGCCCTGCAATCGCTTCGCGATCCTGCTGCAGGGCGATGGCATTGTAGCCGGCTGCCTCCACGGCAAAGCCCACCGTGCCCTGGGTAAAGCCCGAGGTGTAATTGAGGATGGTGCCCTGCACCCAGTTTTCACGCGTGTGGGTGGGGTGACGGGTACCGTCGCTCTTGTAGTAGCGCCATAGCGGTGCGCGCGTGGCGCGTTCGCGGGCGTACCAGTTGCGCGTCGTCCCGCTCAAGCTCTGGCCATCGACGAAACCCTTGGCCTGCGCCTGGGCGCTTTGGGCTGCGACGGTGAGCGGCAG
Organism: Pseudomonas parafulva; assembly: GCF_002021815.1. Taxonomy (NCBI): domain Bacteria; kingdom Pseudomonadati; phylum Pseudomonadota; class Gammaproteobacteria; order Pseudomonadales; family Pseudomonadaceae; genus Pseudomonas; species Pseudomonas parafulva. Next base: position 3,735,774 of record NZ_CP019952.1, on the reverse strand, counting down.
GTAGGCTTGGCTCTGTGGGTCGGCGTGGGCGGTGGAGGTTGCCACGCCTATGGCTAACGCCAGCGCGCTCGAATTGAACAGTCTCACGATAGAAGCTCCTTTTCATTTCTAGTTATTGCCGGCCTTGTGGGCCGGGTGGGTGTTGCCGTGTTGCCTGGAGCGCCCCGGGATCACCGAGGTTGAAGCGGACGATGGTCATGCATGGCGCGCGGGTCTCCCCACCTGCGCGCCACGCCTGTCCGGCGGTGCTAATCGACGCTGACGCCGGAAAAATCGTTGCGTCCGAACGGGCTGACCTTGAACCCGGACACTTGGGTGCTCAGGGGCTGATTGACAGTTGAGTGGGCCACTGGCGTGATCGGCACCTGCTGCTTGAGCCGCTGCTGGGCTTGCTGATAGAGCGCGGTGCGCTGGGCCTGGTCGGTGACCTGCTTGGCTTGCTTGACCAGGCTGTCGTACTGCGGGTCGCACCATTGCGAGTAGTTGTTGCTGCCAATGGCATCGCAGCTGTACAGCGTGCCCAGCCAGTTGTCGGGGTCGCCGTTGTCACCTGTCCAACCGATCAGCGCCACATCGTGCTCACCGCTCTTGAGGCGCTTGATGTATTCGCCCCATTCGTAGCTGACGATGCGCACTTTAAAGCCCAGCTTGCTCCAATCGGCTTGGAGCATTTCGGCCATCAGCTTGGCGTTAGGGTTGTAGGGGCGTTGCACCGGCATGGCCCACAGGGTGATTTCGGTGCCAGGCTTGACCCCGGCCTGCTCGAGCAGCTGGCGGGCTTTGTCCGGGTCACGGGGTGCATCGGTGATGCTGTTGTCGTAGGACCACTGTGTGGGCGGCATCGCATTAACCGCCCGTTGCCCGGCTTGCTGGTACACCGCCTGCAGGATGGCTTGCTTGTTGACCGCCATGTCCATGGCCTGGCGTACCTCAAGCCGGTCGAATGGCGGGTGCTGGGTGTTGTAGGCGATATAGCCCAGGTTGAACCCTGCTTGCTGCAAGACCTGCACTTTGGGGTCCTGCTTGAGCCCTGGCAGGTCGGCCGGCCGCGGATGCAGGGTGACCTGGCACTCGTTGCGGCGCAGTTTCTGGATGCGCACCGACGGGTCGACATTGATCGAGAACACCAGGTTGTCGAGCTTCACCTGCTCGGGCGCCCAGTAGGCACGGTTGGCCTTGTAGCGGATCTGCGAGTCCTTCTGGTAACGCTGGAACACGAACGGGCCGGTGCCTATCGGTTGCTGGTTGATGTCGCTGGGCCGCCCGGTCTTGAGCAGTTGCTCGGCGTATTCGGCGGACAGGATCGATGCAAAGCTCATGGCCAGGTTCTGGATGAACGCGGCATCTACCGTGTGCAGCGTGAACACCACGGTGTATGGGTCGGTCTTTTCGACGCCTGCGATGTTCTTGTCCAGGCCCATGCTGACGAAGTAGGGGAACTCGGTGGGGTAGGCCGTGCGAAACGGGTGCTGCCTGTCGAGCATGCGGTTGAAGGTGAACAGCACGTCGTCTGCGTTGAAGGGCCGGCTGGGGATGAAGGCCTTGTTGCTGTGAAAGCTCACGCCTTCGCGCAGGTGAAAGGTGTAGCGCAGGCCGTTCTCGCTGACTTCCCAGCGGGTGGCCAGGGCAGGATGTACCGCCGTGCCGCCGCGTTCGAACTCCACCAGGCGGTTGTAGATCGGCTGGGCGGCGTCATTGTCGGTGGCGGTGGTGTATTGGGCCGTATCGAAACCGGCCGGGCTGCCTTCGGAGCAGAACACCAGGTTGTTGGCCATCACCGCTGGCGTCTGGCCGACGAGGGCCAGGGCGAGCAGTGTAGAAAGTCGGGTCAGGTGGCGCATGCTAAGTCCTTTTGGGTGCGGGGCCGGCTCCGGGCACGAATCGCGGCAACAGTTCGCCTGTCCCGCACGCTTGGCAGCGGGACGACGGGGTATGGATTGGGTGGGTCAGGCGCCCGTCAGGCGGGCGCAGCCCTCAGGCTATTTGTCCACGCTGACGCCGTAGAACGCGTTCAGGGCAAATGGACTGATCTTGAAGTCCTTCACCTTGGCGCTCATGGGCTGGTAGACGGTGGAGTGGGCAATCGGGGTAATCGGCACCTGTTCCTTGAGGATGTGCTGGGCTTTCTGATAAAGCTCGGTGCGCTTGGCCTGGTCGGAGGTGGCCTTGGCCTGCTTGATCAAGTCATCGTAGGGCTTGTAGCACCACTTGGAGAAGTTGTTGCCGTCGATGGCGTCGCAGCCGTACAACGTACCCAGCCAGTTGTCAGGGTCGCCATTGTCCCCGCTCCAGCCAATGAGCATGGCGCCCTGTTCGCCCGCCTTGGAGCGCTTGATGTACTCGCCCCATTCATAGCTGACGATCTTGGCCTTGATACCGACCTTGGCCCAGTCTGCCTGGAGCATCTCGGCCATCAGCTTGGCGTTGGGGTTGTACGGGCGCTGGACCGGCATGGCCCAAAGAGTGATTTCGGTGCCGTCCTTGATGCCGGCTTCCTTGAGCAATTGGCGGGCCTTGTCGGGGTCGTAGGGAGCGTCCTTGATGCTGCTGTCATACGACCACTGGGTCGGCGGCATGGCATTGACCGCCAGCTGGCCTGCCCCCTGGTACACCGACTCGATGATTTTCTGCTTGTCCACGGCCATGTCCAGCGCCTGGCGCACCTTGAGCTGGGCCATGGGGTTGGGCTGGTTGCTGCCCTTGACCTGGTCCATCACGTTGTAGGCGATGTAGCCCAGGTTGAAGCCCGCCTGCTGGGGCATCTGCAGTTTGGGGTCCTGCTTGAGCGGGGCGATATCGGCCGGGCGCGGGAACAGCGTGACCTGGCACTCGTTCTTCTTGAGTTTCTGCATGCGCACCGAAGCATCGGTGGTGATGGCGAAGATCAGGTTGTCGATCTTCACGTCCTCGGGTTTCCAGTAGTCCTTGTTACCCTTGAAGCGAATCTGCGCGTCTTTCTGGTACTTGCTGAACACGAACGGGCCGGTGCCGATCGGCTTCTGGTTGATGTCGGCGGCCTTGCCATTCTTGAGCAACTGGTCGGCGTACTCGGCGGACTGGATGGACGCAAAGCTCATGGCCAGGTTCTGGATGAAAGCGGCGTCGACGTCGTTGAGAGTGAACTTGACCGTATGGTCGTCCAGTTTCTCGACGCCGGCGATGTTCTTGTCCATGCCCATGTCGGTGAAGTATGGGAACTCGGTGGGGTAGGCCTTGCGGAACGGATGGTCCTTGTCGAGCATGCGGTTGAACGTGAATAGCACGTCGTCTGCATTGAACGGGCGGGTGGGCTTGAAGTAATCGGTGGTGTGGAACTTCACGCCTTCGCGCAGGTGGAAGGTGTAGGTCTTGCCATCCTCCGCCACCTCCCAGCGCGTTGCCAGCCCAGGAATGACCGCGGTGCCGCCTCGCTCGAACTGAGTCAACCGGTTGAAAACCGTTTCGGCAGAGGCGTCGAAATCGGTGCCGGTGGTGTATTGCCCCGGGTCGAAACCGGCCGGGCTGCCTTCTGAACAGAACACCAGGTTGGAAGCGGCGAAGGCCGACGGGGCGCCGGTGAGCAAACCTGCGCCTAGCAGGAACGGAATGACTGCATGTTTGAGCATGTTGGCCTCATTGTTGTCATTGTTCAGAAGAGGCGGCCTCGTGAGCCGACCTGCGGATACTTATGCAGGGGTGGGCCCAATGCAATATGCACAAGGTTAGTCGGGACTTGAAATGTGGCACGACAGTACATGAATGTCGCATTGGTGTAACTTTTGACGGAGTTAAACGTTTGCGAGGGCAGAATGGTGGCTTTTTGCAGAATATTGCTGATTAAAGGAAGATGTCGGGAAAGGCTTAAGAGGGTGTAGGAAATCTCTTAAAATGCGGGCTACCCGTTAGGGGAAGAAGAAAGCCCTGGCGGGCCAGTGAAGGCGCCAGGGCATCTGCTGCTGGTCAGGGGCTGGCCTTGGACCTAACCCCTGCCACCTTGCGGTCAGGGCATCTGAACTTCGATCAAGCCATCGGCGTTCATGCTCACTTCGCTGGTGCCCGCCTCGATGTCCGGCGCGGGCGCAGCCTCGTCTGCTGCCATGGCTTTCATTGCCATCGGCGCACTGCGCAGGTAAGGACGTGGGTAGCCGCTGCTGTTCAAGTTGAGGCTGACCACCTTGTAACCGCTGCCGCCCAGGGCTTCGGTGGCCAACTGGGCGCGCGCCTTGAACGCGTCGACGGCCTCCTTGAGCAGTGCGTCTTCGCTGGACTTGCGGGTAGCCGGTGCGATGGAGAAGTCCATGCCGCCCATTTTCAGGTCTTGCAGCAGCTCGGCGGTGAGCTGTGAAAGCGCCGGGAAGTCCGCGCTTTCGAGCCGCAGCTCGGCACGCTCGCGCCAGCCGGTGATTTTCTGGCCCTTGGTGTCGTACACCGGGTAGCTGTTGCGGCTGCCCTGGCTGATCTTGACGTCCTTGACCTGGCGCGACTGCTGCACGGCCTTGTTCATGGTCTCGGTGATCTGCTTGGCAAGCTTGCTCGGGTCGGTGTTCTGCGCTTCGCTGTAGAGGGTCACGACCATCAGGTCGCGTGCCACTTCCTTGCTCACTTCGGCGCGCAGCGACACCTGGTTGAAGCGCGGTTCATCGGCGGCCAGCGCTGGCAGGCTGGCCAGCAGACCGCAGGACAAGAGAAGGGCAGCGCCGCGACGTTGGATTAGCATAAGGTGCTCCTTGGCAGATGAAAGCGTGGGGTGTGGCCATCCATTCCACGCATGGCCCATCAGACCGGGAACAGTGTAGTGGGTTCAGCGCTGGCCCCATGAAGCTGTGACAAAGTGTGGCGGTTTGCCGCATCACTGCAGCAGCATGTCCCGCTTCGGTATACTCCAGCCGATTTTCTGGAGCACTCATCAGGAGAGCTCATGCTCGCCGCCGTACAACCGCTGTCCGCTACACGCCAGAACCTCTGGCGACTGACCGTCATTCGCGTTCTTGTGTTGGCCGCCCAGGCCGGCTCGGTGGGCGTGGCCTACTGGACCGAGCTGTTGCCACTGCCCTGGCTGTCGCTGGCCGGCACCCTGGCCTTGTCCTCGCTGCTGTGCGCCTTCACGGCGCTGCGCCTGCGCTTGTCGCTGCCGGTCACCGAACTCGAATATGCCCTGCAACTGGCGTGCGACCTGTTGATACACAGCGCCCTGCTGTACTACTCCGGCGGCTCGACCAACCCCTTCGTGTCCTATTACCTGGTGCCGCTGGCGATCGCGGCGGTTACGCTGCCCTGGCTGTATTCGCTGATTCTGTCGGGCATCGCGCTGACGGCCTACAGCCTGCTGCTGGTGCAGTTCTACCCGCTCGAAGGCCTGCCACTGGCACGGGACAAGATGCAGGTCTACGGCATGTGGCTGAGCATTGCGCTGGCCGCCGCGGTGATCACGTTCTTTGCCGCGCGCATGGCCGAGGAACTTCGGCGCCAGGAGCACCTGCGCTCGGAGCGCCGCGAAGAAAGCCTGCGCGATGAGCAGTTGCTGGCCGTGGCCACCCAGGCTGCGGGCGCAGCCCACGAGCTGGGTACGCCGCTGGCGACGATGAGCGTGTTGCTTAACGAGATGCGCCAGGATCACACTGATCCGCTGCTGCAGGAAGACCTGCAGATCCTTCAGGACCAGGTCAAGCTGTGCAAGGAAACCCTGCAACAGCTGGTTCGCGCAGCCGAGGCCAATCGCCGGCTGGCCATCGTCGAGCAGGACGTCACCGTCTGGCTCGACGAGGCCCTCAACCGCTGGCACCTGATGCGCCCGGAAGCCAGTTACCGCTTCCAGCGCCTGCGTGATGGTCTTGTCCCCCGGCTGACGCCGCCGCCTGATCTGACCCAGGCGCTGCTCAACCTGTTGAACAACGCCGCCGATGCCTGTCCCGATGACCTGGAGGTGCGCCTGGATTGGGATCACCAGGACATCGTCATCAGCATCCGCGACCATGGCCCTGGCGTACCGCCAGCCATCGCCGAAGCCATTGGCAAACCTTTCATTACCACCAAGGGCAAGGGCTTCGGCCTGGGCCTGTTCCTGAGCAAGGCCAGCGTCACCCGTGCGGGTGGCTCAGTGAAACTCTATAGTCATGAACAAGGTGGCACCCTGACCGAATTGCGCCTGCCACACGGCACGCGAGGAGAAGCATGATGAGTGAAGAAAACCAGGTCGAAACCGAAGAGCTGCCGCACCTGCTGCTGGTGGACGACGATGCTACCTTTACCCGGGTGATGGCCCGGGCCATGAGCCGCAGGGGCTTTCGGGTGAGCACCGCCAGCTCGGCCGAAGAAGGTTTGATCTTGGCCCAGCAAGACCTGCCGGACTACGCCACGCTCGACCTGAAAATGGACGGGGATTCGGGCCTGGTGCTGCTGCCCAAGCTGCTGGAGCTGGACCCGGAAATGCGGGTCGTCATCCTGACCGGGTACTCGAGCATCGCCACGGCAGTGGAAGCGGTCAAGCGCGGCGCCTGCAACTACCTGTGCAAACCGGCTGACGCTGACGACGTGCTGGCGGCCTTGCTGTCCGAGCACACCGACCTGGACACGCTGGTGCCGGAAAACCCCATGTCCGTGGACCGTCTGCAGTGGGAACACATCCAGCGCGTGCTGAACGAGCACGAGGGCAACATCTCGGCGACCGCGCGCGCGCTGGGCATGCACCGCCGGACATTGCAGCGCAAATTGCAGAAGCGGCCAGTGCGGCGCTGAATGCTGCTGCAGGCGCGATCTTGGCGGACGCCGGACCGGCCGCGATGAGCCCAGATGTAATGGGGCTGCGAGTTTGAAATCCTGCGGCCGCTGTGCGGCCCATCGCGTCCGGTTCAGTACTCCAGCAGGGCCGCTTGCAAGGCCATCACGGCACAATGCCCGCAAATCCTGGCCGTTGGCGTATCATTAGCCCCCTAACGGCAACCCCCCTTCCAGGATTGTGCGCCCATGCTTGCCCTTCTCATCCAGACGCTGAACATCACGGCGCCCGTTTTCGCCATGTTGTTTTTGGGCGTGTTGCTTCGCCGTATCCACCTGATCGACGACAACTTCAACAAGGTCGCCTCGCAACTGGTGTTCAACGTCTGCATGCCGGCCTTGCTGTTTCTGGGCATCTATCATGCCGACCTGGCGGCTGCGGTCCGGCCTGGGATCATGCTCTATTTCACGGTGGCCACCCTGGCCGGATTTGCCATCGCCTGGGGCATGGCCGTCTGGCGCAGCCCGTGGGCCGACCGAGGCATCTACACCCAGGGGGCCTTTCGCGGCAACAACGGCGTGATTGGCCTGGCACTGGCCGCAAGCTTGTACGGCGACTATGGCATCTCATTGGGTGCAGTGTTGGCCGGGTTGGTGATCCTGTTGTACAACTCGTTGTCTGCCATCGTGCTGGCGGTCTACAGCCCCGATCTGAAGTCCGACCCGTGGAGCATCCTCAAAAGTATCCTGAAAAACCCGCTGATCCTCAGCGTGCTGGTCGCCATTCCCATGGCCTACGGCCAAGTCCCGTTGCCAAATTGGCTGCTTACCTCCGGTGATTACCTGGCGCAGATGACGCTGCCCCTGGCCCTGATCTGCATTGGCGGCACCCTGTCGCTGACGGCTCTGCGCGACAGCGGCCGGCTGGCCGTGGACGCCAGCCTGGTAAAAATGGCCTGGCTGCCGCTGATCGGTACCCTTGGCGCCTGGCTTTGTGGTTTTCGCGGGGCCGAACTGGGCATCCTGTTCCTCTACATCGGCAGCCCTACCGCAGCGGCCAGCTACGTGATGGCGCGTGCGGCCAACGGCAACCATGAACTGGCCGCTTCGATCATCGTGATCACCACGCTAATGGCCGCGATCACCACCAACATTGGTATTTTCATCTTGCAGTGGGGCGGATGGATCTAGATCCTTGACTGCAAACAACAGCAACAGCATTGCCTCACTGAGCGAAAGGACACTTCATGCAAGACCAGAGCACGCCCGAGCGGTTACAGCGCGGGCTGAAGAATCGTCACATCCAGCTGATCGCGCTCGGCGGCGCCATCGGCACAGGGTTGTTCCTGGGCATCGCCCAGACCATTCAGCTGGCCGGCCCCTCGGTCTTGCTGGGCTATGCCATTGCTGGCCTGATGGCTTTCCTGATCATGCGCCAGCTTGGGGAAATGGTCGTGGAAGAGCCGGTCGCCGGTAGCTTCAGCTATTTTGCCCACCAGTACTGGAGCGAGTTCGCAGGCTTCGTGTCTGGCTGGAACTACTGGGTAGTCTACGTGTTGGTCGGCATGGCCGAGCTGACGGCGGTGGGTATCTACGTCCAGTACTGGTGGCCTGAGTTTCCAACCTGGGCCACGGCCGCGATCTTTTTCGTGGTGATCAACCTGATCAACCTCACCCAGGTGAAGGTTTATGGTGAGATGGAGTTCTGGTTCGCCTTGGTAAAAATCGTGGCCATCGTCAGCATGATAGGTTTCGGCGCCTGGTTGCTCAGCACCGGCAGCGGCGGCCCGGATGCCAGTGTGGCCAACCTGTGGCAATACGGCGGGTTCTTCCCCAATGGCGTGACCGGCCTGGTCATGGCCCTGGCCGTGATCATGTTTTCGTTCGGTGGCCTGGAACTGGTAGGCATCACGGCCGCCGAGGCCGACAATCCGCGCCAGAGCATACCCAAGGCCACCAACCAGGTGGTCTACCGGATCCTGATCTTCTACATCGGCGCGCTTGCGGTGCTGCTTTCGCTGTACCCTTGGCAGAAAGTGGTACAAGGCGGTAGCCCGTTCGTGATGATTTTCCATGAACTGGACAGCGACCTGGTCGCGACCGTCCTCAACATCGTGGTCCTGACAGCGGCGCTGTCGGTTTACAACAGCTGCGTGTACGCCAACAGCCGCATGCTGTTCGGCCTGGCCAGCCAAGGCGATGCCCCACGTCGGTTGCTCAAGGTCAGCCGCAGCGGTGTACCCCTGGCAGCTTTAGGCATTTCTGCCCTGGCCACGGGCCTGTGCGTGGTGATCAATTACCTGATGCCCGGCCAAGCCTTTGGCCTGCTGATGGCACTGGCGGTGTCGGCATTGGTGATCAACTGGGCCAGCATCAGCATCACCCACCTCAAGTTCCGCAAGGCCAAGCGCGCGGCAGGAGTACAGCCCTTCTACAAGAGCTTGGGTCATCCGTTCACCAACTACCTGTGCCTGGCCTTCATCGTGCTGATTTTGGTGGTGATGTACCTGACGCCACCTATTCGCATCTCTGTGATGTTGATCCCGGGCTGGATCCTGCTGCTGTGGGTAGCCTTCAAGTTGAAGAAGGCTCGTCAGGCCAGCCGCTGACCTGACGCTCGGTACTCAATGCTGGCGGCGCCAGGCGCGCACCGTGGTGTACACCAACACCACCGCCAGCACGGGCAATACATAGAGCAGCATCAGGCGCTCCAGGCGCTCGGCCAGTGGCATGCCCATGGTGAACGCGGCGATGTGCAGGCCGTAGGCCAGGTACAGGCACAGGAACACCAGTCCTTCGGCCCGGGTGATGCGATAACCCGAATAAAACACCGGCAAGCTCAACGCGGCCACGCCCAGCATGACGGGCAGGTCGAAATCCAGTGCATTGGGCGAAATCGACAAGGGCTCGGGGGTCACCACGGCGGTCAGGCCCAACACGCCCAGCAGGTTGAACAGGTTGCTGCCGATCACCGTGCCCACGGCGATCTCGCGTTCACCGCGCAAGGCAGCGATCAGGGCTGCCGCCAGTTCCGGCAACGATGTGCAGATGGCCACCACCGTAAGGCCGATGACGCGCTCGGACAGGCCCAGGTCGGTGGCCACCTCCACGGCCGCGTCGAGCAGCAGATGACCGGCCAGGCTCAGCAGCCCCAGGCCTGCCATCACCAACAGCAGCGCAGCGCACCAGAAGCGCGTCGGGCTTTGTGGCACCGATGGCGGGGCAGGGTAGGTGCGTGCGTAGTGACGGGACTGGTGCCAGAGCATGGCCAGATAACCCACCAGCCCCAGCAGCAGCAACACGCCTTCAACGCGTCCCAGATAGCCATTGGCAGCCAACCCGTAGACCAAGGCACTGGCCAGGATCATCAACGGGATATCCAGGCGTACCAGCTGGCGAGAGACGCGAAGCGGAATGACCAGGGCTGCCAGGCCAAGAATGGCCAGCACATTGAAGATGTTGCTGCCGATGACGCTGCCCACGGCAACGTCCGGTGCGCCTTGGTAGGCGGCCTGCAGGCTGAGGGTCAACTGGGGTGCGGTGCTGCCGAATGCCACCAGGCTCAGCCCGATGATCAGCGGCCGGACATGAAGGCGTTGCGCCAGGCGCAGTGCAGCCCGTACCAGCAGTTCGGCGCCTGCGACCAACAGCAGCAAGGCGATGCCCAGCTGCAGCAGGCTGAACGTGGGGAGGGTGGCCAGATCGAAAATGGTAGGGCTCCTGGGCGTCAGTCACTAAGACCTTGTACTCGCACGCGCGCTGTTCCGCTACGCACCATGCCGATTTTTTCAGCGGCAGCCCGAGACAGGTCGATCAGTCGACTGCGGGCGTGCGGGCCGCGGTCATTGATACGGACCACGACGCTGCGTCGATTGGCCAGGTTGGTCACCAGCACCCGGCTGCCGAACGGCAGGTTGCGATGAGCCGCCGTCAGGCCATGCTGATTGAACGCCTCGCCGCTGGCGGTGCGTTTGCCGTGATGGCGGGCACCGTAGTAGGAGGCAGTACCCGTGCGGTCATATCCTCGCGGGTCGATGTCATGGCTGGCGCAGCCTGCCAGACAGGAAAAGAGGGCCAAACTGGCCAGAGAACGTTTCAACATGCAGGTACTCCAGTGCGCCGCAGCTTGTGACCGGGCGCGGGACAAACCAAGGTTGACCAGGGTGCGCTGGTCAGCCTCGGCTGGTCTGTCAGCGAGGGCGAGCCCCCGCTGGAGGGTGCGGTCAACCTTCGAGCTTGGCCTTGAGCAGCTGATTCACCTGCCCAGGGTTGGCCTTGCCCTTGGATGCCTTCATGGCTTGGCCGACGAAGAAGCCGAACATCTTGCCGCGCTTGGCCTCGTCGGCGGCGCGGTACTGTTCGACCTGTTCGGCGTTGGCCGCCAGCACCTCGTCGAGCATCGATTCGATAGCGCCACTGTCGGTGACCTGCTTGAGGCCGCGGCTTTCGATGATGGTGTCGGCATCGCCTTCACCGGCGGCCATGGCCTCGAACACGGTCTTGGCGATCTTGCCGCTGATGGTGTTGTCGCGGATGCGCACCAGCATGCCGCCCAACTGTGCGGCGGTGACCGGGGCCTGGTCGATCTCGATGCCGAGCTTGTTGAGCAGGCTGCCCAGCTCGACCATGACCCAGTTGGCGGCCATTTTGGCGTCGCCCCCGAGCTTGACCACCTCCTCGAAGTAGTCCGCCTGTTCACGGCTCGAGGCCAGTACGTTGGCATCGTACGCCGACAGCCCGTACTGGCTCTGGAAGCGCTCGACTTTCTGGGTGGGCAGTTCCGGCAAGCCGGCGCGCACGGTTTCCAGGAAGCTGTCCTCGATGACCACCGGCAGCAGGTCCGGGTCGGGGAAGTAACGGTAGTCGTTGGCTTCCTCCTTGCTGCGCATGGAGCGGGTTTCGTCCTTGTTCGGATCGTACAGGCGCGTTTCCTGAACCACCTTGCCGCCGTCCTCGATCAAGTCGATCTGGCGTTGGATTTCGCTGTTGATCGCGCGCTCGATGAAGCGGAACGAGTTGACGTTCTTGATCTCGCAGCGAGTGCCAAACTCGGTCTGGCCCTTGGGCCGGATCGACACGTTGCAGTCGCAGCGCAGCGACCCTTCGGCCATGTTGCCGTCGCAGATGCCCAGGTAGCGCACCAGCGCATGAATGGCCTTGACGTAGGCCACCGCTTCCTTGGCGCTGCGCATGTCGGGCTCGGACACGATTTCCAGCAGCGGGGTGCCGGCACGGTTCAGGTCGATGCCGGTGGAACCGCTGAAATCTTCGTGCAGGCTCTTGCCCGCATCTTCTTCCAGGTGGGCGCGGGTCACGCCAATGCGCTTGATGGTGCCGTCTTCCAGGGCGATGTCCAGATGGCCCTTGCCCACAATGGGCAGGTCCATCTGGCTAATCTGGTAGCCCTTGGGCAGGTCAGGGTAGAAGTAGTTCTTGCGCGCGAACACGTTGCGCTTGCCGATTTCGGCATCGATGGCCAGGCCGAACATGCACGCCATGCGTACCGCTTCCTGGTTCAGGACCGGCAGTACACCTGGCATGCCCAGGTCGACCAGGCTCGCCTGCGTATTGGGTTGCGAGCCAAACGTGGTGGCACTACCGGAAAAGATTTTCGACTGGGTGGCGAGCTGAGTGTGGATTTCCAGCCCGATCACAACTTCCCATTGCATGTGTCTGTTCCTCAGAAGCCGTTAGGGGCGCGGGTGTGCCAATCGGTCACCTGCTGGTAGCGATGGGCTACGTTAAGCAGGCGGCCTTCCTGGAAGTAGGGCGCCAGCAACTGCACGCCCACCGGCAGGCCATCGACGAAGCCGGCTGGCATCGAGAGCCCTGGCAGGCCCGCGAGGTTGGCCGTGATGGTGTAGACGTCCTCGAGGTAGGCGGCAACCGGATCGCTGCTCTTGGCGCCCAGTTTCCAGGCCGGGTTGGGGGTGGTCGGGCCGAGAATCAGGTCGACGTCCTTGAAGGCAGCCATGAAGTCGTTCTTGATCAGGCGGCGAATTTGCTGGGCCTTCACGTAGTAGGCGTCATAGTAGCCCGCCGACAGGGCGTAGGTGCCGACCATGATCCGGCGCTGCACTTCGGCGCCGAAGCCTTCGCCACGGGAACGCTTGTACAGGTCGGTCAGGTCCTTGGGCGCCTCGCAGCGATGACCGAAGCGAACACCGTCGAAACGCGACAGGTTCGAGGACGCTTCTGCCGGGGCGATCACATAGTACGCCGGGATGGCGTGCTGCATGTTCGGCAGGCTGATTTCCTTGACCACCGCGCCGAGCTTTTCCAGTTCCTTGACGCTGGCCTGTACGAGGTCGGCAATGCGCGGGTCCAGACCAGCACCGAAGTACTCCTTCGGCAGACCGATGCGCAGCCCTTGCAGCGAATCACCCAGGGTGGCGCTGTAGTCGGGAACCGGCTCCTCGATGCTGGTCGAGTCCTTGGCGTCGAAGCCGGCCATGCCTTGCAGCAATAGCGCGCAGTCCTCGGCCGTGCGGGCCAGGGGGCCGCCCTGATCCAGGCTTGAGGCATAGGCGATCATGCCCCAGCGCGAGACGCGCCCGTAAGTGGGCTTGAGGCCGGTGAGGTTGGTCAGCGCGGCCGGCTGACGGATCGAGCCGCCGGTGTCGGTGCCGGTGGTCACCGGCAACAGGCGCGCGGCTACGGCAGCGGCCGAGCCGCCGGACGAGCCACCGGGTACGTGCTCGAGGTTCCAGGGGTTCTTCACCGCGCCGTAGTGGCTCGATTCGTTGGCCGAACCCATGGCGAACTCGTCCATGTTGGTCTTGCCCAACGTCACCATGCCGGCTTCGGCGAGCTTGGCCACCACAGTGGCGTCATAGGGCGCCTTGAAGGTGTCGAGCATCTTCGAGGCGCAGCTGGTCCGCACGCCCTGTGTGCAGAACAGGTCCTTGTGGGCAATGGGCGCGCCCAGCAACGCCCCGCCTTCGCCAGCGGCACGGCGGGCATCGGCGGCACGTGCCTGGCCCAGGGCCAGCTCGTCGGTCACGGTGATGAAGCTGTTGAGCTGTGGGTCGAGCTGCTTGATACGGTCCAGCAGGGCGCTGGTCAGCTCTTCGGAGGAAAACGACTTGTCGGCGAGTCCGCGGGCGATCTCGGCCAGGGTCAATTGATGCATGGCAGGCTCTATCCCTTACTCGATGACTTTCGGAACCAGGTACAGACCGTTCTCGGTCTGGGGGGCGACGGCCTGATAAGCGTCGCGCTGGTTGTGCTCGGTGACCTGGTCGGGGCGCAGGCGCTGGCTGGCCTCCAGGGGGTGAGCCAGGGGTTCGATGCCGGCGGTGTCCACCGCTTGCATCTGGTCGACCAACCCGAGGATGCTGTTCAAGGCGTCGGTAATGCGTGGCAGTTCGCCATCATTTAGGCCCAGTCGGGCCAGATGGGCGATCTTTTCCACGTCGCAGCGTTCAAGCGCCATGGGGATCTCCAGAAGGATAGAAAGAACGGATTCAGTGTCCGCAATGAGGAACATGTCAGCTTTTTGGCGGTCCAATGGCCGCGATCATCGGCTGGCATGCTCGGAAAAACAGCCAATTTAACATATTGGCTCCTTGCCCAAAATCCCTGCCATTGTTAGAGTTTGCCGCACTTTTTTACCCACGCTTTCCCCAGGGTCACTTTCCCATGTTCAAGAAACTGCGTGGCATGTTTTCCAGCGATCTGTCCATCGACCTGGGTACTGCCAACACCCTAATTTACGTGCGTGAGCGCGGTATCGTCCTGAATGAGCCCTCGGTTGTTGCCATCCGTACCCATGGCAATCAGAAAAGCGTCGTCGCCGTCGGTACCGAAGCCAAACGCATGCTGGGCCGTACGCCTGGCAACATCGCAGCCATTCGTCCGATGAAGGACGGCGTGATCGCCGACTTCAGCGTGTGCGAAAAAATGTTGCAATACTTTATCAACAAGGTTCATGAGAACAGCTTCCTGCAGCCCAGCCCCCGCGTGCTGATCTGCGTGCCGTGCAAGTCCACCCAGGTTGAGCGCCGCGCCATTCGCGAGTCGGCCCTGGGTGCAGGTGCCCGCGAAGTGTTCCTGATCGAAGAACCCATGGCCGCTGCCATCGGTGCCGGCCTGCCGGTCGAAGAGGCCCGTGGCTCCATGGTCGTCGACATCGGCGGCGGTACCACCGAAATCGCGCTGATCTCGCTCAACGGCGTGGTGTATGCCGAATCGGTGCGCGTCGGTGGCGACCGCTTCGACGAAGCCATCGTGACCTACGTGCGCCGTAACTACGGCAGCTTGATCGGCGAATCCACCGCCGAGCGCATCAAGCAGGAAATCGGTACTGCCTACCCGGGCGGTGAAGTGCGTGAAGTTGATGTCCGCGGCCGTAACCTGGCCGAAGGCGTACCGCGTGCGTTCACCCTGAACTCCAACGAAGTGCTCGAAGCGCTGCAGGAGTCGCTGGCGACCATCGTCCAGGCGGTCAAGAGTGCCCTGGAGCAATCGCCACCTGAACTGGCTTCCGATATCGCCGAACGTGGCCTGGTGTTGACCGGCGGCGGCGCACTGCTGCGTGACCTGGACAAGCTGCTGGCCCAGGAAACCGGGCTGCCGGTCATCGTCGCCGAAGACCCGCTGACCTGTGTCGCACGCGGGGGCGGTCGAGCCCTGGAAATGATGGATAAGCACGCAATGGACCTGCTCTCGAGCGAGTGATGCTTACTCGCTGCTCGTGAGCCCCGGTTTACAGGTAGCACGCACAGTGCTACCTGTATGTGCTGGCCGGTGCCCGTTCGGGTGCCTCATCCATCAATTCGCAACCAGGCTGGTGCCTTGTCCCATGTCCAATGACTTCCTGAGTCGTCCACGAGGAACGGCCCATTAAACCGCTTTTCTCCAAGGGCCCCTCGCTGGGCGTTCGCCTGCTCGTCCTGGTGGTGGTGTCGGTCGCGTTGATGGTCGTCGACGCGCGCTTCGACCTGCTCAAGCCTGTTCGCAGCCAGATGGGCCTGGTGCTCATGGAATCGTACTGGATCACCGACTTGCCGCAACGCGCCTGGCAAGGGGTGGCGGGCCAGTTCGGCAGCCGCAACGAGCTGATTGCCGAAAACGAGAAACTCAAGACCGAGGCCCTGCTGCTGCAAGGCCGCCTGCAGAAGCTGGCGGCGTTGACCGAGCAGAACGTGCGCCTGCGGGAGCTGCTCAATTCCTCGGCGTTGGTCGACGAAAAGGTCGAAGTTGCCGAGTTGATCGGTGTCGACCCCAACCCCTTCACCCACCGCATCCTGATCAACAAGGGTGAGCGCGATGGCGTGTTTCTCGGTCAACCGGTGCTCGACGCCCGCGGCTTGATGGGGCAGGTGGTCGAACTGATGCCCTATACCTCGCGGGTCTTGCTGCTCACCGACACCACCCATAGCATTCCCGTGCAAGTCAACCGCAACGGTTTGCGCGCCATTGCCAGCGGTACCGGTAACCCTGAGCGCCTCGAGCTGCGCCATGTGGCCGATACGGCGGACATCAAGGAAGGCGACCTGCTGGTCAGCTCCGGCATGGGCCAACGTTTCCCCGCCGGTTATCCCGTGGCCACCGTCAACGAGGTGATCCACGATTCCGGCCAGCCATTCGCCATCGTGCGCGCCATCCCCACCGCGGCGCTCAACCGTAGCCGTTACATGCTGCTGGTGTTCAGCGACCGGCGCACGCCCGAGCAGCGCGCCACCGATGCCGCGATTGCCCAGGAAGAAGCGGACCGCAAGGGGGGGACGGTTCCTGCTCAGGATACTGGTACGACCGGTCAAGGCACGCCTGTGAACGGTACGCCCGCAAACACCGCCCCTGCCGCGACCCCTGCGCCTGCCACCCAGCCCGGTACGCCTGCAACGGCGCCTGCTGCACAGCCTGCAAGCCCGGCCGCAGCACCCGCTGTGCCCACTCAACCCCGGAGGCAGTGATGGCCGCATCGCGCCGCAACAATGGTTGGATCATCTGGCTGACGTTTGCCGTCGGCCTGCTGCTCAGCGTCTCGCCCATGCCGCAGTTCATGGAAGTCTTTCGCCCCATGTGGCTGGCGTTGCTGGTGTCGTTCTGGACCTTGAACGTGCCGCACAAGGTCGGCATGGCCACAGCGTTCATGCTTGGCCTGGCCGAGGACGTGCTGTACGGCACCTTGTTGGGGCAGAACGCGTTGATCCTCACCCTGATCACATTCCTGGTGCTGTCCTTGCAACAGCGCCTGCGCATGTTCCCCATGTGGCAGCAAAGCCTGATCATTCTGGTGGTCTTCGGCATTGCGCAGTTGCTACAGCTGTGGCTCAGCGCCCTGACCGGCAACCGCCTGCCAACCCTGGCGCTGGTCTGGTCGGCCGTGATCAGCGCGCTGCTCTGGCCATGGATCAGCTTTGCCTTGCGCGATCTTCGCCGACGCTTGCACATCAATTGACGGCTTGATGGCCGCTGACAGGGAGATGTCCGAATGACCCTGCTATACCTGGCTTCCGGCTCTCCACGGCGGCGTGAGCTGCTGACGCAGATCGGTGTGCCCTTCAGGGTGGCCAGCGCGCCCATCGATGAAACCCCGCTGCCTGGCGAAAGCGCAGAGGCGTATGTGCAGCGCCTGGCCAAAGCCAAGGCTGCAGCCGGTCGCGCCAGTCTCGAACCTGCCAAGATGGCGAACGCAGGCGCTGTGGTGCTGGGCGCTGACACGGCCGTGGTGCTTGACGGCCGTATTCTCGGCAAGCCCGAGCACCGTGACGACGCGCTTGGCATGCTGGCCCGGTTGTCTGGCCGCGAACACCAGGTGTTGACGGCAGTGGCGCTCGATGACGGCAAGCGTGTGGAGAGCCTGTGTGTCAGCAGCACTGTCCGCTTTCGCCTCATCGACCAGCAGGAGGCCCAGCGCTACTGGGCCAGCGGCGAGCCGGCGGACAAAGCGGGCGGCTATGCCATTCAAGGGCTGGGCGCGGTATTCGTCACCGGGCTGGTGGGCAGCTATTCGGCCGTGGTCGGTCTGCCATTGAGTGAAACGGCACAGTTGCTCGAGCGCTTCGGCATCGCTTGCTGGCAACCGGCGGCCTCGACACCTGAGGTGACACGCCCGCAGTAGCCAGCACCGTTTGCGCCATCCATCATTAGAACAAGACCCTGGACGAGAACCTGCCATGAGCGAAGAGATCCTGATCAACATCACCCCGATGGAGTCACGCGTGGCGGTGGTGGAAAACGGGGTACTGCAGGAAGTGCACGTCGAGCGCACCCAGCGTCGCGGCATCGTCGGCAATATCTACAAGGGCAAGGTGGTCAGGGTGCTGCCCGGCATGCAGGCGGCGTTCGTGGACATCGGGCTGGAACGGGCCGCATTCATCCATGCCTCGGAAATTTCGCAGCGCGAAGGCTCGGCGGTGGAAAACATCACCGCCCTGGTCCATGAAGGCCAGGCGCTGGTGGTGCAGGTCACCAAGGACCCCATCGGCAGCAAGGGCGCGCGGCTGACCACCCAGTTGTCGATCCCGTCGCGCTACCTGGTCTACATGCCCCGCAGCAGCCACGTGGGCATTTCGCTCAAGATCGAGGACGAGGCCGAGCGTGAACGCCTTAAACGCGTGGTCAGCGACTGCGTAGACAGCGAGAACATACAAGGGGCCGGCGGCTTCATCCTGCGCACCGCCGCCGAGGGCGCGCGGGCTGAGGAAATCCTGCAGGACATCCGCTACCTGCGACGGTTATGGGAGCAGATCGGGGCGCAGATCAAGACCTGTGGCGCACCCCTGGTCATCTACGAGGACCTGGGCCTGGCGCTGCGTACCCTGCGCGACCTGGTCAACCCGAAGATCGAAAAAATCCGCATCGACTCCCGGGAAACCTTCCAGCGCACCACGCAGTTCGTGCAAGAGCTGATGCCTGAAATCGCCGACCGGCTCGAACACTACCCAGGCGAAAGGCCCATCTTCGACCTGTACGGTGTCGAAGACGAAATCCAGCGCGCCCTGGATCGCAAGGTGCCACTGAAGTCGGGTGGCTACCTGGTGGTCGATCCGGCCGAGGCGATGACCACCATCGACGTCAACACCGGCGCTTTCGTGGGCCACCGCAACCTGGAAGAAACCATCTTCAAGACCAACCTGGAGGCCGCCACCGCCATTGCCCGGCAACTGCGGCTGCGCAACATCGGCGGCATCATCATCATCGACTTCATCGACATGGAGGACGAGGATCACCAGCGCCAGGTGCTGCGAACGCTGGAAAAACAGCTGGAGCGCGACCACGCCAAAACCAACATCATCGGCATCACCGAGTTGGGCCTGGTACAGATGACCCGCAAGCGCACCCGGGAGAGCCTTGAGCAGGTGCTGTGCGAACCGTGCCAGGCCTGCCAGGGACGAGGCAAGCTCAAAACCCCCGAAACCATCTGTTACGAGATTTTTCGCGAAATCCTGCGTGAAGCCCGCGCCTACCAGGCTGAGGGCTATCGCGTGCTGGCCAATCAGAAGGTGGTCGATCGCCTGTTGGACGAAGAGTCTGGCAACGTGGCTGAACTCGAGGCCTTCATCGGGCGAACCATTCGCTTCCAGGTCGAGTCGATGTATTCGCAAGAGCAGTATGACGTGGTGCTGCTCTGAGGCCTGCTGAGACCCGACGCGCTTCGGTCGGCGTGGCGAAAACGGTACCACGGGCCATTATGCATATAC
Organism: Pseudomonas parafulva; assembly: GCF_002021815.1. Lineage (NCBI taxonomy): Bacteria > Pseudomonadati > Pseudomonadota > Gammaproteobacteria > Pseudomonadales > Pseudomonadaceae > Pseudomonas > Pseudomonas parafulva. Next base: position 3,716,431 of record NZ_CP019952.1, on the reverse strand, counting down.
GACCTGGAGGGCCATGGCCATGGGACGTCTAAGCCGCGTTCTGAGTGTCCTGACCCGTTGGGGATTGGGGGCTTGCGCCTTGCTGCTTATCGCAGTGGCGCTGTACGCCAGCCTCGGCCGGGCCTTGGTGCCGCTGGTGGCCGAGTACCGCAGCACGGTGCAGGCCAAGGTAGCCGAGGCACTGGGTGTGCCCGTGCACATTGGCGCGCTCCAGGGCCGCTGGAGCAGGCTGTCACCGGTGCTGACCGTACACGACCTGCAAATCGGTGAAGGCGCCACGGCCTTGCGGCTCGATGACGTCATCGTGGTGCCGGATGTCTGGGGCAGCCTGGTCGCACGTCAAGTGCGCCTGGCGCGCATCCAGCTGGCCGGCCTGCAACTGATCGCCCGCGAGGATGAAACCGGCGAGTGGAAGCTCGAGGGCCTGCCCAAGCAGGACGACGCACCGCTGCAACCCGAACAATTGCTCAAGGACCTGCGCCGGCTTGGGCGGGTCGATGTGTTCGACAGTCAGGTCACCCTGCACGCCTGGCAGCGTGATCCGCTGACGCTGACCTATGTCAGCGCAGGCTTGCTGGCAGGGCCTTCGCGGCAATCGCTGGACCTACGGGCAACCTTGCCAGATGGCCAACCACTGACGCTGAGCGCGCGCAGCCGGGCTTCGGCCGAGGCCTGGCGTGACGCGCAGGTAGACGGCTACCTCAACCTGCCGGACAGTGACTGGGCGCGCTGGTTGCCGCCTCGGCTGTTGGGGCAGTGGCATGCCCAGGTGCTTCAGGCTGGCGGCGAGGCCTGGTTCGACTGGCGCGACCGCCAGTTGCACCAGGGCGCCGTACGCCTGAATGCGCCGCACCTTGAAGGGGCCTATGACACGCGCAAACCGGCCAAGGTAGACAATCTGGCCCTCAATGCCTGGTTCAAGCGTCAGGATGAGGGCTTCGACGTCGTTGTCGACTCACTGGCGATGGACCTTGGCGACACGCATTGGGCGTCGCGGCTGCGGTTGAGGCAGCGCAACGGTGCTGCGCCGGCTGATGAAAGCTGGCAGGTGCAGGCCGATCGTCTGGAGCTGACCCCCCTCACGCCGTTGATCCACGCCTTGGCGCCCATGGGCCAGCAGGCGCTGGCGGTGGTCGATGGCCTCAATGTCACAGGTGCCTTGCGCAACGTGCAACTGACGGCCCGGCCCCATGCCGACGGTGATCGCCGGTTGGCGTTCGAAGGCAACCTGGAGCGCGTGGGTTTCGATGCGTATCACGGTGCCCCGGCTGCCGGTAACGTGAATGGCAGCATCAGCGGCGACCTTGGGCACGGCGAGCTGCGTCTGGATACCGACGCGTTCATGCTGCACCTGGATCCGATCTTCGCCAAACCCTGGCACTACCAGAAAGCCAATGCGCGCCTGACCTGGACGCTGGACAAGGCAGGTTTCACCCTGATTGCCCCTTATCTGAAGGTCGTGGGCGAGGAGGGCAAGATAGCAGGCGACTTCCTCATCCGCCTGTTGTTCGAGCAAGGCCGTGAAGACTACATGGACCTGCGTGTCGGTCTGACCGATGGCGATGGCCGCTACACCGCCAAGTACCTGCCTGAGGTATTGAGCCCGGCCCTGGACCAATGGCTGCGCAGCGCAATCGTCAAAGGCAGCGTCGACCAGGGTTATTTCCAGTACCAAGGCTCGCTCAATCACGGCGCCAGGCCCGAAGCCCGCAGCATCAGCCTGTTCTTCAAGGTGCATGATGCCACCTTGGACTTCCAGCCCGGCTGGCCACAGGTACAGCATGTGGACGGGGACGTGTTCATCGAGGACAGCGGTGTGCGCATCAAGGCACAACGCGGCGTGCTGCTCGATACCAAGGTCAGCGACGTGAACGTCGACATTCCACATGTGGAAGGCAACGGTGATAGCCACTTGCACTTGGACGGCAATTTCGACGGTGGCCTGGTGGACGGGCTCAAGATACTCAAGCAAGCGCCCATCGGCACCCATGAGATCTTCGCCGGCTGGGAAGGCGAGGGCCCCCTCAAAGGCAAGGTCAAGCTGGACATACCGCTGGCCCATGGGCAGCAGCCCAAGGTAAAGGTGGATTTCGCCACGCGCGATGCGCGGCTCAAGATCGCTTCGCCTGAGCTTGAGCTCACGCGCTTGAAGGGCGACTTCAGCTTCGACTATGACAAGGGCCTCAGTGGCAAGGGCATTTCCCTGCAGGCATTCGGCAAGCCGGTCACTGCGCAGATCGCGGCTGAAGGCGAACCGGGGCAGATGCAGACACGAATCAGTGCCAGCGGTCGGGTTTCGCTGCAGGCGCTGACCCAATGGCTGCATTTCGACCAGTCACTGCCAGCCTCGGGCGAGCTACCGTACCAGCTGCAGTTGAGCATTGGCGCACGTGAAAACCTGTTGAGCGTCGATTCGGACCTCAAAGGCCTGTCGATCGACCTGCCGGCACCCTTTGGCAAAGCGCCCGCCGACAGCCGGGCCAGCCGTTTCAGCATGAACCTGCAAGGCGCGCAACGGCGCATCGACGCCGCCTACACCGATCTCGCCCGGCTGGCCTATGTAGCACCCGCCGAGCACCTGGACCAGGGTGCTGGCGAGTTGCTGCTTGGCGCTGGGCAAGTGCAGCCTCCCGGCGGGCGCGGCCTGCGCGTTCGTGGGCACCTCGATACCCTGGACCTTGACCCTTGGCAGGCTCAGGCGCAGAAGCTCGGGGGCGACGATCCCGGCGGCAGTGCGCGGCAGACTTTGCAGAGCGTGGACCTGAGCATAGGAACCCTAAAGGCTTACGGTACGGAACTGAACCAGTCGAGAGTGCGCCTGGCACGTGGGTCGGCGGCCTGGGACGTGCGCCTGGACAGTCGGCAGGTGGTGGGTGACGCGCGCGTGCCAGACGCCGAAGGCGCCCCTATCGTCGTGCGGCTGCAAACCTTGCGCCTGCCTGCAGGCAGTGCCGACCAGGCGCAGGACGAAGACGGCGCCGATCCGCTGGCGTCCTTCGACCCGCGCAAGGTGCCGCCGCTGGACGTACGCATCGACAGGTTCTACCGCGGTGACGATCTGTACGGCAGCGCTGCGATCAAGCTGCGCCCGACCCGTACCGGTGTGAACGCCAGCGACATCGATCTGAACCTCAAGGGGCTGCGTATCGACGGCAGCGGTGGTTGGGATGGCGCGGGCGGCACGAGCTGGTACAAAGGCCGCGTGCAGGGCAAGCAACTGGGCGATGTGCTCACGGCCTGGGGCTTTGCCCCGACGGTAACCAGCCGGGACTTTCGCATGGACGTGGACGGGCGGTGGCCGGGATCCCCGGCGGCGATCAGCCTGAAACGCTTCTCCGGCAGCCTCGATGCGGTGCTGCACAGCGGGCAGTTCGTCGAGGTAGACGGTGGGGCGCAAGCGTTGCGGGTATTTGGCTTGTTGAACTTCAACGCCATCGGCCGGCGCTTGCGCCTGGACTTCTCCGACCTGTTCGAAAAGGGCCTGGCCTACGACCGACTCAAGGGGCTGCTGGTGGCCAGTGAAGGGGTCTACGTAACCCGCACGCCGATCAAGGTCACCGGCCCGTCGAGCGATTTCGAACTCGATGGTACGCTGGACATGGTGCGTGAGCGGGTCGCTGCCAACCTGCAGGTCAGCCTGCCGGTCACCAACAACCTCCCCCTGGCAGCGTTGATCGTCGGCGCCCCGGCCGTGGGCGGCGCACTGTTTCTGGTCGACCGCCTGATCGGCGACCGGGTGTCGCGCTTTGCCAGCGTGCATTACCGGGTAGTTGGGCCGTGGAAAGAGCCTAAGATTACCTTTGTGAAACCATTCCAGAAATAGCGTCAGGAGGGTCGATGAAGGCTGCGGTAATCCAGATGGTCAGCCAGGATGATGTGCAGAGTAACCTGCGCCAGGCGAGCAGGCTTCTGGAGCAGGCGGCTTCAGGTGGCGCCAGGCTGGCTGTGCTGCCAGAGAACTTCGCTGCCATGGGGCGTGCAGACGCCGCGGCCATCGGCCGCGCCGAGGCCCTAGGCGAAGGCCCGATCCTGCCCTGGTTGAAACGCGTGGCCTGCGACCTCAGGTTATGGATTGTCGCAGGCACCATTGCCCTGCCACCGGATGGTCAGCCCCGGGCCAAGCCACATGCTTGCTCGTTGCTGATCGACGAGCATGGGCAGCAGGTGGCGCGGTACGACAAGTTGCACCTGTTCGATGTGGATGTCGCCGACAATCGTGGCCGTTATCGTGAATCCGATGACTATGCCCCAGGTGCGCAAGTGGTGGTTGCCGATACGCCGGTCGGGCGGTTGGGCCTAAGCGTGTGCTACGACCTGCGCTTTCCCGAGTTGTACAGCCATCTGCGGGCAGCCGGGGCGGAGCTGATCAGTGCACCGTCGGCCTTCACGGCGGTGACTGGGGCGGCGCATTGGGACGTGCTGATCCGCGCACGCGCCATCGAGACACAATGCTACATGCTGGCCGCAGCCCAAGGCGGGCTACACCCCGGCCAGCGCCAGACCCACGGCCACGCGGCGATCGTCGACCCATGGGGGCGCATCGTGGCGCAACAGGCGCAAGGCGAAGCGGTACTGCTTGCCGAGCGCGACAGTGACGAACAGGCGTCCATTCGGGCGCGCATGCCGGTGATCGATCACCGGCGCTTCTTCTCGCAGGGCGCATTGCGGCCTGCGCACACCTCGGAGTGACTATGAGCCAGATGTTATCCACCGTCAGCGAGCAGCTCCTGACCCCAGGCGGCTTGACCCTGGACAGCCTGCAAAGTGTGCTGGGTGAATTGGCCGGCCCTGGCATCGACGCCGCCGACCTGTATTTCCAAGGCCAGATTTCGGAAACCTGGGCGCTGGAGGATGGGATTGTCAAAGAGGGCAGCTTCAACCTCGACCAGGGGGTCGGTGTTCGTGCCCAGGCCGGCGAAAAAACCGGTTTCGCCTACAGCAATGCCATCAACCTCGAAGCCTTGACCTCTGCCGCACGCGCCGCGCGGTCGATTTCCCGTGCCGGTCAGAACGGCACGGTCCAGGCGTTTCGTGCCCAGGACGTGACCACGCTCTACCCGGCGGATAACCCATTGGACGTGCTCAGCCGTGCCGAGAAGGTCGAGCTGCTCAAGCGTGTCGATGCCGCCACCCGCGCGCTGGACCCGCGTATCCAGCAGGTCAGCGTCAGCATGGCGGGCGTCTGGGAGCGAATTCTGGTCGCGGCCGCCGACGGCAGCCTGGCGGCCGACGTGCGGCCCCTGGTGCGCTTCAACGTCAGTGTCATCGTCGAGCAGAACGGCCGTCGCGAACGCGGCGGGCAGGGCGGCGGCGGGCGCACCGACTATCGCTTCTTCACTGAGGAGCGAGTAATGGGCTATGCCCGCGAAGCACTGCGCCAGGCGTTGGTGAACCTGGAAGCCGTTGCCGCGCCTGCCGGCACCTTGCCCGTGGTGTTGGGGCCTGGCTGGTCCGGCGTGCTGCTGCACGAGGCGGTCGGCCATGGCCTGGAAGGCGATTTCAACCGCAAGGGCAGTTCGGCATTCAGCGGCCGGATAGGCCAGAAGGTCGCGTCCAGCCTCTGCACCATCGTCGATGATGGCACCCTGGAAGGTCGGCGTGGGTCCTTGAGCGTGGACGACGAGGGGACGCCAACCGAGTGCACCACCCTGATCGAAAACGGCGTGCTCAAGGGGTACATGCAGGACAAGCTCAACGCGCGCCTGATGGGCATGGCGGTGACGGGCAACGGTCGGCGGGAATCCTATGCCCACTTGCCGATGCCGCGCATGACCAACACCTACATGCGAGCCGGTGAGAGTGACCCACAGGAAATCATCGCTTCGGTGAAGAAGGGCATCTACTGCGCGAATTTAGGTGGCGGGCAGGTGGACATCACCAGCGGCAAGTTCGTGTTTTCGACCAGCGAGGCCTACCTGATCGAGGATGGCAAGATCACCGCACCGGTCAAAGGCGCGACCTTGATTGGCAATGGCCCGGAGGCGATGAGCCGTGTGTCGATGGTCGGCAACGACCTGTCGCTCGACAGTGGGGTAGGCACATGTGGCAAGGACGGGCAGTCCGTGCCGGTCGGAGTAGGCCAACCGACCTTGAAACTCGATGCGATCACGGTGGGCGGTACCGGGGCGTGAGGGTCGGCTGGGGCCGCATGGCGGCCCCGCCGCGATCAGCGCAGCCCGCGCTGCAGCTCGTCCAGATCGCGAATGTACTTGAACACCTTGCGCGAAGCGGCAGGGGGTTTGTTCCTGGCCTTCTCGTGCTGGGCATGGCGCACCAGCGAGCGCAACTGCTGGCGGTCGGTCTCCGGGTATTCGTTGACGAACCGTTCGAGGTCCTCGTCGTTGCCGTCGATCAACCGATCACGCCAGCGTTCAAGACTGTGGAAACGCTCGTTGTACTGGCGAGTGGAGCTGTCCATCTGTTCCAGCAGGGCATGAATGGCGTCCAGGTCCTGGACACGCATCAGCTTGCCGACGAACGACATGTGGCGTTTGCGAGCCCCATGTGCGGTGTGCTTGCTGGCTTCGGCCAATGCCTTGCGCAGTTCATCGGTCAAGGGCAGGCGCGCCAGGGTATCGGCCTTGAGGGTGGTGAGCCGCTCGCCGAGTTCGACCAGCGCATGCAGTTCGCGCTTGATCTGGGTTTTGCTTTTTTCGCCGTCGAAGGCGTCGTCGTTTGAATCAACCATGGTGGCAGTCCGCTAAAGATCGCCGCCATGATAACCAGTCGGGGGCCGCTTGTCCGGCCCGGCCGTTGAATGGCCCTTGCCGAACGCAGAATTCTGAGTGGAGAAAACCATGAGTGCAGTCCAGAGTATCGGCCCGAACGATCTGCCAGCCTTGCAAGAGCAGGTCGAAGCGATCATTGCCGAGGCCCGCCGCCAGGGCGCCAGCGCCTGCGAGGTGGCGGTGTCGCTGGAGCAGGGCCTGTCCACCACGGTCCGCCAGCGCGAGGTCGAGACGGTAGAATTCAACCGTGACCAGGGCTTTGGCATCACCCTGTACGTGGGGCAGCGCAAAGGCTCGGCCAGCACCTCGGCCAGTGGTCCGGATGCCATTCGCCAAACCGTTGCAGCCGCGCTGGCCATTGCCAAGCACACCTCCGAGGACGAATGCGCCGGGCTTGCCGACGCCGCCCTGATGGCCCGCGATATCCCGGACCTCGACCTTTATCACGACTGGAACCTGGAGCCGGAGAAGGCCATTGAAATGGCCTTGGCGTGCGAAGCTGCGGCCTTCGACGCTGATCCTCGGATTCTCAATGCCGATGGCACCTCGCTCAACACCCACCAGGGGTGCAGGGTGTATGGCAACAGCAACGGCTTTGTCGGTGGCTACGCCTCCACGCGTCACAGCCTGAGCTGCGTGATGATCGCCGAGGGCGATGGGCAGATGCAGCGTGACTACTGGTACGACGTCAATCGCCAAGGCCATCTGCTGGCTGACCCGCGCAGTATTGGCATCCGTGCCGCCCAACGGGCTGCCAGTCGCCTGGGCGCACGGCCGGTGCCGACCTGTGAGGTGCCGGTACTGTTCTCGGCCGAATTGGCAGGCGGGCTGTTCGGCAGCTTCCTGTCGGCGGTTTCCGGTGGGAACCTGTACCGCAAGTCCTCCTTCCTGGAGGGCGCGCTCGGCCAACAGTTGTTTCCAGCCTGGCTGACCTTGGACGAGCGCCCTCACATTCCGCGCGCATTGGGCAGCGCAGCCTTCGATGGTGATGGCCTGGCGACCTATGCCAAACCGTTCGTGGACAAAGGCCAATTAGTGTCCTACCTGCTCGGTACCTACTCAGGACGCAAACTGGGCCTGCCCAGCACCGCCAACTCAGGCGGCGTGCACAACCTGTTCGTCACCCATGGCAGTGACGACCAGGCGGCATTGATCCGGCGCATGGGGCGCGGCCTGCTGGTTACCGAATTGATGGGGCATGGCCTGAACATGGTGACAGGGGACTATTCCCGGGGCGCGGCTGGTTTCTGGATCGAGAATGGGGAGATTCAGCACGCTGTCCAGGAAGTCACCATCGCGGGCAACATGAAGGACATGTTCCAGCAGATCGTGGCCATTGGCAGCGACTTGGAGACCCGTAGCAACATTCACACAGGCTCGGTGCTGATCGAGCGGATGATGGTTGCTGGCAGTTGATCCTTTTCATTTGAGACCGTGGGGCCGCTGTGCGGCCCATCGCGGCGGTCCTATCTATTAACGGCAAAAAATCAATCAGCGGATACTCAATACCATCTACCGGTTGAACTGATTCTATTTGTCAATTAATAATGAATATCATTTCACAGCTGCACGATGATGATGTTCATGACTACCGCCCTCCGCGAACTGCCCTATCTCGAAAACTGGCGCTGGCTCAGTCGCCGGATCCGCTGTGCCCTCGAGCCCGATGAGCCGCGCCTGATCGAACATTACCTGGCGGAAGGGCGTTACCTGGTGTGCTGCACCCAAACGTCCCCCTGGACCGTGGCATTGACGTCCTTTCGCCTGCTGCTCGATACCGCCTGCGACCGCATGTTGCCTTGGCATTGGCGCTGCCAGTGCCTGGATCAAGCCTGGCGGCCACTGTTGATCCTGCGCAACCTCGACCGGCAGGAGCAGAACCAACGCTGGCAGCCCTATGCCCTGCAACTGGCCAATTGCCGTTTGCTGCCCTCGATTTCCCCCGATGAATTGATGCAAGGATCCGATGATGACCAATACCCGCATCGAGCGTGACAGCATGGGCGAGTTGCACGTGCCGGCAGACGCGCTGTACGGCGCGCAGACCCAGCGTGCGGTCGACAACTTCCCCATCAGTGGCCAGCGCATGCCTGGCCAGTTCATACGCGCGCTGCTGCTGGCCAAGGCAGCGGCGGCCAACGCCAACGTCGAACTGGAGCAGTTGTCCGCGCAGCAAGGCCGGGCGATCGTCACGGCGGTACAGCAACTGCTGGCAGAAGACTTCAGCGTGCATTTCCCGGTCGATGTGTTCCAGACCGGTTCCGGGACCAGTTCCAACATGAACGCCAACGAAGTGATTGCAACGCTGGCCAGCCGGGGCTCAAGCGAGGCGATCAATCCCAATGATCACGTCAATTGCGGGCAGAGCAGCAACGACATCATTCCGACCACCATTCATGTCAGCGCCGCCCTGGCGCTTCACGAGCAACTGCTGCCAGCGCTAAGCCACCTCGTGCAGGTGATCGAAGCCAAGTCGGTCCAGATTCGTCCGTATATCAAGACAGGCCGCACGCACTTGATGGACGCCATGCCTGTGCGCATGAGCCAAGTGCTCGATGGTTGGGCGGCGCAGGTCACCGGGGCCAAGGCGCATATCGAGGCCACCTTGCCCAGCCTGCAGGCCCTGGCCCAAGGGGGCACGGCCGTAGGCACCGGCATCAATGCCCACCCTGATTTCGCCGCCGGCTTCGCCCGTCACCTCAGCGCGCTGACTGGCGTAGCGTTTCGCCCTGCCCAGAATCTGTTTGCGGTAATCGGCTCCCAGGACACTGCCGTTGCACTGTCCGGCCAGCTCAAGACCACGGCGGTGGCGCTGATGAAGATCGCCAACGACCTGCGCTGGATGAACTCAGGGCCATTGGCGGGCCTGGGTGAAATCGAGCTGCAGGGCTTGCAACCCGGCTCTTCGATCATGCCTGGAAAGGTCAACCCGGTGATTCCTGAAGCCACCGCCATGGTCGCCGCCCAGGTTATCGGCAATGACGCAACGATCGCGGTAGCGGGTCAGTCCGGCAACTTCGAGCTCAACGTCATGTTGCCGGTCATTGCCCGTAACCTGCTCGAAAGCATCGAACTGATGGCCAATGCCAGCCGGTTACTGGCAGACAAGGCCATTGCCACATTCAAGGTCAATGAACACAAACTCAACGAGGCGCTGGCGCGCAACCCGATCCTGGTCACGGCGCTGAACCCGATCATTGGTTACCTCAAGGCAGCCGAAATCGCCAAGGCCGCTTACGCGCAAGGGCGCCCCATCATTGATGTGGCGCTCGAACACACCGACCTTTCCCGTGATCGGTTGCAGGCCTTGCTGAACCCGGAAAAGCTGACCGCCGGTGGTATCTGATGGGTGAAATGGCCCTGGAGGCTCGTCATGCAGCACTGGAAACGCATCACGCAAATCGCCAATCACCTGTTCTCGCAAGGTGAGCTGGTGGACGCTCGCGAACACTACCTCCAGGCCCTGGCATTGGCCCAGGTGCTGTTCACGCGCTGGCAGGATGCCGATGAAGCCGTGGCCTCATTGGTGATTGCGCATCACAACCTGGCCGACTTGCACCTGCGCCTGCAGCAGCTTCATGAAAGCGCCGATTACCTGTGCGCCGTGCACCAACGGCTATTACAGGCCAGTCAGGACGTGTGCCTGCCACGGGCGCTGCGTGATGCAGCACTGCGCCACAGCGCCCGCACCTATACCGAGTTGTTGAGTTTCATCGCCGAACATGGCCAGTACCCGCGCACCGAGCACCTGCTCAATCGGCACAGCGCCTGTTCACTTCAACCTGCCCACGGAGTCCATTGACATGCCCCATGCATTGCCTGCACTGCCCTATGCCTACGATGCGCTGGAACCGCACATCGACACGCAGACCATGGAAATCCATCACACCAAGCATCACCAGACGTACGTCAATGGCCTCAACGCAGCGGTCGAGAACAGCGAATGGGCCGACTGGCCTGTGGAAAAACTGGTGGCGGCGGTCGAGCAGTTACCTGAAAAGATGCGAGGCGCCGTGATCAACCATGGCGGCGGACATGCCAACCACAGTCTGTTCTGGACGGTGATGTCCCCCCGTGGTGGAGGTGAACCCCAGGGCGAGGCAGCCCGTGCCATCGAGACACAATTGGGTGGCTTCGAGGCATTCAAGGAAGCCTTCACCAAGGCCGCTCTGACCCGCTTCGGCAGTGGCTGGGCCTGGCTCAGCGTTACACCGCAGCAGACCCTTGTGGTCGAGAGCAGCGGCAACCAGGATAGCCCGTTGATGCACGGCCATACGCCGATTCTCGGCCTGGACGTCTGGGAGCACGCGTACTACCTGAAGTATCAGAACCGTCGGCCTGAGTACATTGGCGCTTTCTACAACGTCATCGACTGGGCGCAAGTGAACCGCCGCTACCTCGATGCCATGAAATGAGCCAGGCAGGCATGCGCCCCGAAGTGATGTCCGTCAACAGCGTGCGCTTGTTCAGGCTGGCGCTTGGCACCCTGTTGCTGCTGGCCGGCACCGCGTTGCTGGTGGCGCGCGCACTTGCCTGGCTCGACCTGGACCCACGTATGTTGCGGGCGTTGGAGGGCGGCGCGCTATGCGCATTGGGGACGGCCCTGGGTGCGGTCCCCGTACTGGTAGTTCGCACCATGCCCGTGGCGCTGGCGGACACCCTGTTGGGCTTTGGTGCTGGCGTCATGCTGGCGGCCACGGCCTTCTCGCTGCTGGTGCCTGGGCTGGAGGCCGCTCAGGCAATCGGCTTTGGTGCATGGGGAGCCGGCGCCCTCATCAGCGCGGGCCTGTTGACAGGTGCGCTGTGCCTTTATCTGGTGGACTTGAAACTCTCGGCAGGCTCACCCTCAGGGCTGACCTCTGGCGAACCGGTCATCGCCTCGCGCATGTGGCTGTTCGTTTTCGCCATCATCGCCCACAACATTCCAGAGGGCATGGCCATAGGCGTATCAGCGGGCGGGGGCATGGCAGACGCTGATAGCCTGGCAATGGGCATCGCCTTGCAGGATGTACCGGAGGGGCTGGTCATTGCGCTGGTACTTGCCGGCGCAGGCATGTCACGCTTCAAGGCCTTTCTCATCGGCGCCGCCTCCGGTCTGGTGGAGCCAGTGGCGGCCGTTATCTGCGCCTGGCTTGTGAATGTGGCGCAACTGCTCTTGCCGCTGGGCCTCGCCTGCGCTGCAGGTGCGATGCTGCTGGTCGTGACCCAGGAAATCATCCCCGAATCACGCAGCCACGGTAATCACCGCCTGGCCAGCCTGGGGCTGTGCATCGGTTTCTGCTTGATGATGGTGATGGATACTGCGCTGTCCTGAAGCGCCCGTGAGACTGCGGGCGCAAGGAGGAGGGTGGCGCACTTGGCGACGGTCGATGGAAACGCGTGCTGGCCGTGCTGAGGGTTCACTCCCCCTCGTCGAAGTAGTTGTTGATCAACTCGACCAGTGCCTCCATGGCTTCACTGTCCTGCTCGCCTTCGGTATGCAGGTAGACCTGAGTGCCTTTGCCCGCCGCCAGCATCATGACCCCCATGATGCTCTTGCCATCGACCAGCTTGTCCGGTGCACGACCCACCTTGACCTGGCAGGGAAAGCGACCGGCCACCCCGACGAATTTGGCTGCCGCCCGGGCATGCAGACCCAGTTTGTTGATGATGGTGATTTCGCGGGCGGGCATGAGCTGGCGGATCCTTGGGCTAGAGGTCGCGGTGGCGAACCTGGACGTTTTTCAAAGATTGCTGGAGCAACTGGCCCAGCCGTTCGGTGAGGTACACCGAGCGATGATGGCCGCCAGTGCATCCGATGGCGATGGTGACATAGGCACGGTTGCTGGCGGCGAACCGTGGCAGCCACTTGAGCAGGTAGCTGGAAATGTCGGTGAACATCTCTTCGACGTCCGGCTGGGCGGCGAGGTAATCAATCACGGGCTGTTCAAGGCCGGAGTGCCCGCGCAGCTCTGGCTTCCAGTAGGGGTTGGGCAGGCAACGCACGTCGAACACCAGGTCGGCATCGACCGGCATACCCCGCTTGAAGCCGAATGACTCCACTAGAAAAGCCGTACCCGGCTCTGGCTTGTCCAACAGGCGTAGCTTGATCGAGTCGCGCAACTGATAGAGATTCAGGCGGGTGGTATCGATCTTGAGGTCGGCCAGATCGGCGATCGGCCCCAGCAAATCCCGTTCGACGCGGATCGCCTCGGCCAGTGAGCGATCAGCATTGGTCAACGGGTGGCGCCGGCGGGTTTCGGAGAAGCGCTTGAGCAACGTGTCTTCGTCGGCATCGAGGTACAGCACGTCGCACTGGATGTGACGGGCACGCGCTTGTTCAAGCAGTTCGGGAAAACGCGACAAATGGCTCGGCAGGTTACGCGCGTCAATCGATACGGCAACCTTGGGCTGCGGCAACTCGGTGTTGAGCAACGCGCTTTCCGCCAACTGCGGCAGCAACCCGGCGGGCAGGTTGTCGATGCAGTAGAATCCGTTGTCTTCAAGGACATCGAGGGCCGTGCTCTTACCGGAGCCGGACCGGCCACTGACGATGATCAAGCGCATGTTCAATGCTCGTTCTGCACGTCCAGGACGACCTGGAACAAGGCCTCGCTGCTCTGGGCTGCACGCAAGCGATCACGAACGTCCTTGCGATCGAGCATGCTGGCTATCTGGCGCAGCAGTTCAAGATGGGCGTCGGTGGCCGCAACCGGAACCAGCAGAACGAAAAGCAGGTCCACGGGCGCGCCATCGATCGCGTCATAATCAATAGGCGCGTCGAGGTGCAGAAGGGCGCTGACCGGTGAGGAGCACCCTTCAAGGCGGCAATGGGGAATGGCGATGCCATTACCGAAACCGGTAGAGCCCAACTTTTCGCGGGCCACCAGTTTTTCGAAGACGTCTTGCATTTCAAGTTCAGGCACTTGATCGGCAATCAGGGTGGCGACCTTTTCAAGGGCGCGCTTCTTGCTGCCGCCCGGCACGTTCACGAGGGAACGGCCGGGGGTCAGGATGGTTTCAAGTCGGATCATGGATGAGGGGGATCAGCGGGCTGCTGCACCTTGCAGCAGGCTTTGCTGTTTTTCCTTGTGTTTTTTCAGTTGGCGGTCGAGCTTGTCGGCCAAGGCGTCGATCGCTGCATACATGTCTTCGTGTTCGGCGTTGGCTACCACTTCACCGCCAGGAATCTGCAAGGTCGCTTCGACCTTCTGCTGCAGCTTCTCGACTTTCATGATGACCTGCACGTTAGTGATCTTGTCGAAGTGACTCTCCACGCGGGCGAGCTTTTCGAGCACGTAATCGCGCATTGGCTGGGTGACTTCTACATGCTGTCCACTGATATTGACTTGCATACAGCTTCTCCTTTTGTTGCCCGTGCATCAAAGAGGCAGGTGTTGCACCTGCCACACAAACGCGGTGGCACATCTCAGGGGCTACATCAATCGCTTGCGCTCGCTCGAGGGTGCGATACCCAGGGACTCGCGGTACTTGGCGACGGTGCGACGGGCGACCTGGATGCCTTGTGCCTCCAGTAAACCAGCGATCTTGCTGTCACTCAATGGCTTTTTCTGATTTTCCGCCGCAACCAGTTTCTTGATGATCGCGCGGATCGCCGTGGACGAGCATTCACCGCCCTCGGAGGTGCTGACGTGGCTCGAGAAAAAGTATTTCAGCTCGTAGATGCCACGCGGCGTGTGCATGTACTTCTGGGTGGTGACCCGGGAAATGGTCGATTCGTGCATGCCCACGGCTTCTGCGATGTCATGCAGCACCAGCGGCTTCATCGCCTCGTCGCCGTGGTCCAGGAAGCCGCGCTGGTGCTCGACGATCTGCGTAGCCACCTTCATCAAGGTTTCGTTACGACTTTGCAGGCTCTTGATGAACCAGCGGGCTTCCTGCAGCTGGTTGCGCATGAAGGTGTTGTCGGCACTGGTGTCGGCGCGGCGCACGAACCCGGCGTATTGCGCGTTCACGCGCAGACGTGGCACCGCCTCCTGGTTCAGTTCCACCAGCCATCGCTCGCTGTCCTTGCGCACGATCACATCCGGCACCACGTACTCGGGCTCGCTGGACTCGATTTGCGACCCTGGGCGAGGGTTAAGGCTCTGCACCAGTTCGATGACCTGGCGCAGCTCGTCTTCCTTGAGTTTCATGCGGCGCATGAGCTGGCTGTAGTCGCGGCTTCCCAGCAGATCGATGAAGTCGCTGACCAGGCGCATGGCCTCGGTCATCCACGGGGTGCTGGCCGGCAGCTGGCGCAGTTGTAGCAACAGGCATTCGCCCAGCGTACGGGCGCCCACACCGGCAGGTTCGAATTGCTGGATGCGGTGCAGCACTGCCTCGACTTCGTCCAGCTCGATGTCGAGCTCGGGGTCAAACCCTGCACAAATCTCGTCCAGGCTGTCTTCCAGGTAGCCCTGGTTGTTGATGCTGTCGATCAAGGTGACTGCAATGAGGCGGTCGGTGTCGGACATCGGGGCAAGGTTCAACTGCCACAGCAGGTGGCTTTGCAAGCTCTCCCCAGCCGAAGTGCGGGTAGTGAAATCCCACTCGTCGTCGTCATTGCTCGGCAGGCTGCTGGCGCTTGTCTGGTAGATGTCTTCCCAGGCGGTGTCGACGGGAAGCTCGTTGGGAATGCGTTCGTTCCACTCGCCGTCCTCGAGGTTCTCGGCGCTGGCAGTGGTTTCCTGGAAGCTGTTGTCCTGAACGTCGCTGGTGGGTTTGTTCTCGGCGTTATCCGCCATGGGGTCGGTGTTGTCGAAGTCGTCGCCGTCTTCCTGGCGCTCGAGCATCGGATTGGACTCCAGGGCTTCCTGGATTTCCTGCTGAAGGTCCAGGGTGGAAAGCTGGAGCAGGCGGATGGCCTGTTGCAACTGCGGTGTCATCGTCAGTTGCTGGCCCATTTTTAGGACGAGCGATGGTTTCATGGCAGATGCTTTGTACCTTGTTCGCCGGCGCACATGCGCCTTCCACTACACGAGGGCGCCGGGGCGCCATTTCAAGCAAGATTTATGCCTTAAATTGTAGCGTTTGCCTAGAGCACTGTAACAACTTGGCCCAACTTGTGGGCGTCTTTGTCCGTGCCCAAGGCGCGCGTCTTGATCAAAGCCTGAACTCGTGCCCCAGGTAAACTTCTTTCACCAGGTCATTGGCCAGGATGGTCTGGGCATCGCCCTCGGCGATCAGGCGACCGTCGTTGACGATGTAGGCCGTTTCACAGATATCGAGCGTTTCACGCACGTTGTGGTCCGTGATCAGCACACCGATGCCCTTGGCCTTGAGGTGATGAATGATCTGCTTGATATCGCCGACCGAAATCGGGTCTACGCCTGCGAAGGGCTCGTCGAGCAGAATGAATTTTGGCGCGGTTGCCAATGCCCGCGCAATCTCGACCCGTCGGCGCTCACCACCGGACAGGCTCATGCCCAGGTTGTCGCGAATGTGGGTGATGTGGAATTCCTGGAGCAGACTTTCGAGCGCCTGGCGCTGGCCCTCGCGGTCGAGGTCCTTGCGGGTTTCCAGGATCGCCTTGATGTTGTCGGCCACAGTCAGCTTGCGGAAGATCGACGCTTCCTGCGGAAGATAGCCGATACCGGCCTGGGCGCGACCGTGCATGGGCTGGTGGCTGACATCGAGGCTGTCGATCAGCACGCGACCCTGATCGGCCTGAACCAGGCCGACGATCATGTAGAAGCACGTGGTCTTGCCGGCGCCGTTGGGGCCGAGCAGGCCGACGATCTGACCGCTGTCGATCGACAGGCTGACGTCTCGCACGACCTGGCGGCCCTTGTAGCTCTTGGCCAGGTGCTGGGCTTTGAGGGTTGCCATTTACTCGGCCTTCTTCTTGGGCTGGATCACCATGTCGATGCGCTGACGCGGCGTGGTTACGTTGCCACCCCGACCGGCAGTGGCCACTTGTGTCTGGGTGTTGTAGACGATTTTCTCGCCTTCGGTGGTGTTGCCTTCGTTCTCCACCTTGGCTCGGTCGGTAAGTACCACCAGGTCTCTCTGGGCCTGGTACTGGATGGTAACGCCCCAGCCTTTCATCTTGTCCGCCTTGGACGCGCTTTGTTGCTGCTCGAAGTAGGCCAGGTTGCCCACCGAAGTAACCACGTCGATATCGCCACCGTTCGTGCGAGTGATGGTCACGGTGTTGCCTTTGATCATCATCGAGCCCTGGGTGATGATCACGTCACCGGTGTAGGTGGCCACGCCTTTCTTGTCGTCCAGGTGCGCATTGTCGGCCTGGATGCGAATCGGCTGGTCACGGTCGTTCGGCAGGGCGAGGGCGCTCGCGCTTCCCAGTGCTGCGCTCAGGCTGAGCAAAAGGGGGAGGGTTTTAACGAGCCTCATACTGTCCTCTTACGTTAGAGAGCAGGTCCATCCTGCCTTCTTTCAGGTACGCTTTCATTCCTTTGCCCGTGGTCGTCCCACCGGCGCCGTCGATTCTAACGGCTTGCTCGGTCTGCGCATATTGCTTCTGCGGGAACACGGTCATGCGCGAGCTGGTGATGATGGTCTCACGCTTCTGTTCGTCAGTGCGGGCAACGCGCACATTGTCGATCAACTCGACCTCGCTGCCATCGGGGTTGACCTCGGCGCGGGTGCTTTGTACATGCCACGGGAACGCCGTGCCGCGGTACAGGTGCAAGTCCGGCGTGGTCAACATCGTGACCTCGCTGGCCTTGAGATGTTCGACTTTGTCGGCGGTCATTTCGTACTGGAGCCTGCCATCGGGCAGAAACTGGACGCTGTGGGCGTTGATGGCGTAGTAGTCGATGGCGCTTTCGTCGACCTGGGCGACTGGCTTCTCCAGGAAACTCTCCGGGCTGACGTTCCAGTAGCCGACGGCCACCAGCAGGGCCGCAATGACCCCGAGCAGCACGATGTTTCTGGCTTTCTTGCTGAACATGGGCAACCTTAAAGGTAGTTGGCGTTGGCAGCATCCAGGGTGCCCTGGGCCTGCATGATGAGTTCGCAGAATTCGCGCGCGGCACCTTCGCCACCGCGGGCCTGGGTCACGCCATGAGCGTGTTCGCGCACGAACGGCGCCGCATTGGCCACGGCCATGCCCAGTGCCACGCGACGAATGACCGGCAAGTCCGGCAGGTCGTCGCCAAGATAGGCCACCTGATCATAGCTCAGGCCCAGCTCGGCGAGCAGGCCGTCGAGCACCACGAGTTTGTCCTCGCGCCCCTGATACAGATGCGCGATACCCAGGTTCTTCGCCCTGCGCTCGACGACCGGTGTCTTGCGTCCGCTGATGATCGCGGTGGTGACGCCTGATGCCATCAGCATCTTGATGCCATGCCCGTCGAGGGTATTGAAGGTCTTGAACTCGCTGCCGTCCTCAAGAAAATAGAGGCGCCCGTCGGTGAGCACGCCATCGACGTCGAAGACCGCCAGTTTGACGGTCTTGGCGCGTTGTATCAGATCCTGATTCATCGTGGAGCTCCTCACAGTACGCCAGCGCGCAGCAGATCGTGCATGTTCAGGGCGCCGGTGGGGCGGTCGTGGGCGTCCACCACCACCAATGCGCCAATCTTGTTGTCTTCCATGATTTTCAGTGCCTCGGCAGCCAGCATTTCAGCCCGCGCAGTCTTGCCGTGTACCGTCATCACCTCCTCGATCAAGGCGGTGCGCACATCGATGTTGCGGTCCAGGCTGCGGCGCAGGTCGCCGTCGGTGAAGACGCCGGCCAGGGTGCCATCGTTTTCGATGATCACGGTCATGCCCAGGCCTTTGCGGGACATTTCAAGCAGGGCGTCCTTGAGCAGCGTGCCGCGCGTGACCCTGGGCAGGTCGTCGCCGGCATGCATCACGTTCTCGACCTTTAGCAGCAGCCTGCGTCCCAGTGCACCGCCGGGGTGCGAGAACGCAAAGTCTTCGGCCGTGAACCCGCGTGCTTCGAGCAGGGCGATGGCAAGGGCATCCCCCAGTACCAGCGAGGCGGTAGTAGAGGATGTGGGTGCCAGGTTCAGCGGGCAGGCTTCCTGGGCGACGCTGGCGTCAAGGTTGACGTCGGCGGCCTGGGCCAGGGAAGAGGCCGGGTTGCCGGTCAGGCTCACCAGCTTGATGCCCAGGC
This sequence comes from Pseudomonas parafulva, assembly GCF_002021815.1. Lineage (NCBI taxonomy): Bacteria > Pseudomonadati > Pseudomonadota > Gammaproteobacteria > Pseudomonadales > Pseudomonadaceae > Pseudomonas > Pseudomonas parafulva. Next base: position 3,697,636 of record NZ_CP019952.1, on the reverse strand, counting down.
GCTTGATCAGTGGTAGCAAGGTGATGATTTCGGCAGTGCTGCCGGAGTTCGACAGCGCGAGAATCACGTCGTCGCGGGTGATCATGCCCATGTCGCCGTGACTGGCTTCGGCCGGGTGCACGAAGAAGGCTGGCGTGCCGGTGCTGGCCAGGGTGGCGGCGATCTTGTTGCCGATATGCCCGGACTTGCCCATGCCGACCACCACGACCCGGCCCTTGCTGGCCAGGATCAGCTCGCAGGCCTTGACGAAGTCGTCGCCGATACGCTCGATCAGGGCCGTGACGGCCTCGAGTTCCAGGCGCAGGGTGCGCTGGGCGGATTGGATCAGCTCGCTGGATTGGCTCATGTCGAAAAAGCAGTGTCTGATAAAAAGGCGGCGATTATAGCGGTAATGATTGAAACCCTCACGCTTTCGATTGTCGTAGGCAATATCCCCAAACGCTGTCGACTAGCTGAACAGCGGGCGGTACGGCCTTGGGGCGGCGTTCAGAGCGGTGTTATAGTTCGCGGCTATTCGGCCTGGCCCGGGGCGTGTGCCTTCCCGATGAAGGCTGGCGTCCACTAGGACAGGGCTGCACTAGCAAGGAGTCTAGATGAGTGTGGATAGCGCCTGCGCGGTCGAGTTGAAGGGGGTTACCTTCAAACGCGGTTCACGCAGCATTTTCAACAATGTCGACATCCGTATCCCACGCGGCAAGGTCACCGGCATCATGGGGCCATCGGGTTGCGGCAAGACCACGTTGCTTCGTCTGATGGGTGCGCAACTGCGCCCTGCAAGCGGGGAAGTGTGGGTGGCCGGGCAGAACCTGCCGGCGCTTTCACGCAGTGACCTGTTCGATGCACGCAAGCAGATGGGCGTGCTGTTCCAGAGCGGCGCCCTGTTCACCGACCTCGATGTCTTCGAGAACGTGGCGTTCCCCCTGCGCGTGCACACCCAACTGCCAGACGAGATGATTCGCGACATCGTGCTGATGAAACTGCAGGCAGTAGGCTTGCGCGGCGCCATCGACCTGATGCCGGACGAACTGTCCGGCGGCATGAAGCGGCGCGTGGCCCTGGCCCGGGCCATCGCACTGGACCCGCAGATCCTCATGTACGACGAGCCCTTCGTGGGCCAGGACCCGATCGCCATGGGTGTGCTGGTGCGCCTGATCCGCCTGCTCAACGATGCCCTGGGCATTACCAGCATCGTGGTGTCCCATGACCTGGCAGAAACTGCCAGCATCGCCGACTACATCTATGTGGTGGGCGATGGCCAGGTGCTGGGGCAAGGTACCCCGGACGAATTGATGGGTTCGGATAACCCGCGCATTCGCCAGTTCATGAAAGGCGATCCCGATGGCCCCGTGCCGTTCCACTTCCCTGCGCCCGATTACCGCGCCGACCTGCTGGGGGCGCGCTGATGCGTCAGAAATCCATTCTTGAACGTGTGCGCCTGCTGGGGCGCTCGGCCATTGACGTGCTGGCGGTGCTGGGGCGGTCCTGCCTGTTTCTGTTCCATGCGCTGGTTGGGCGCGGCGGCATCGGCGGCGGCTTTCAGTTGCTCACTCGCCAACTGTATTCGGTGGGTGTGCTGTCCTTGGCCATCGTGGTGGTCTCGGGCATGTTCATCGGCATGGTGCTGGCCCTGCAGGGCTACAGCATCCTTACAAAGTACGGCTCCGAGCAGGCAGTAGGGCAGATGGTCGCCCTGACCCTGCTGCGCGAACTGGGCCCGGTCGTTACCGCCTTGCTGTTCGCAGGCCGGGCCGGTTCTGCTCTGACGGCCGAGATCGGCAACATGAAGTCGACCGAGCAGCTTTCCAGCCTCGAGATGATCGGCGTCGACCCCCTCAAATACATTGTTGCGCCGCGCCTATGGGCAGGGTTCATCTCGCTGCCGTTGCTGGCGCTGATCTTCAGCGTGGTCGGTATCTGGGGTGGCTCGTGGGTGGCGGTCGACTGGCTGGGCGTCTACGAGGGGTCTTTCTGGGCCAACATGCAGAACAGTGTCTCCTTCACCGACGATGTGCTCAACGGGCTTATCAAGAGCCTGGTGTTCGCCTTCGTTACTACCTGGATTGCCGTGTTCCAAGGGTACGACTGCGAGCCCACTTCTGAAGGGATCAGCCGTGCCACTACCAAGACCGTGGTCTATGCCTCGCTGGCTGTACTGGGTCTGGACTTTATTCTGACCGCTTTGATGTTTGGAGATTTCTGATGCAAAACCGCACCCTGGAAATCGGTGTCGGCCTGTTCCTCCTGGCCGGCATTCTGGCGTTGCTGATGCTGGCCCTGCGTGTCAGTGGCCTATCGGCCAGCCCGGCCACCGATACGTACAAAGTCTATGCCTACTTCGACAACATCGCCGGTTTGACTGTCAGAGCCAAGGTGACCATGGCCGGGGTTACCATCGGCAAGGTCACCGCCATCGACCTGGACCGTGATTCGTACACCGGTCGGGTGACGCTGCAACTGGACAAGTCGGTGGATAACCTGCCGACCGACTCCACGGCGTCGATCCTGACGGCCGGGCTGCTTGGCGAGAAATACATCGGTATCAGCGTGGGCGGTGAGGAAGACGTACTCAAGGAGGGTGCGACCATTCACGACACCCAGTCGTCGCTGGTACTCGAAGACCTGATTGGCAAGTTCCTGCTCAACTCCGTTGGCAAGGAACCCAGAGACGCGCAACCGGACAACTGAGGAGTTTCCATGATATCGATTCTGCGACGTGGCCTGCTGGTTCTGCTGGCGGCTTTCCCCTTGCTGGCCGTGGCGGCACAATCGCCCCACGATGTAATCCAGAGCACCACCAACGAGCTGTTGACTGATCTGAAGGCCAACAAGCAGCAGTACAAGGCCAACCCCAATGCGTTCTACGAGTCGCTCAATCGGATTCTCGGTCCGGTGGTCGATGCCGACGGTATCTCCAGGAGCATCATGACCGTCAAGTATTCGCGCAAGGCCACGCCTGAGCAGATGCAGCGTTTCCAGGAAAACTTCAAGCGCAGCCTGCTGCAGTTCTACGGCAATGCCCTGCTCGAATACAACAACGAAGGAATCGTGGTCGACCCGACCAAGGCCGATGATGGCAAGCGTGCCAGTGTTGGCATGAAGGTCACCGGCAACAACGGCGCGGTATACCCGGTGCAGTACACGTTGCAGAACATCGCTGGCGAGTGGAAGGTCCGCAATGTGATTGTCAACGGCATCAACATCGGCAAGCTGTTCCGTGACCAGTTCGCCGATGCCATGCAGCGCAACGGCAACGACTTGGACAAGACCATCGACGGCTGGGCCGGTGAAGTGGCCAAGGCCAAGCAGAGCGCCGACAGCTCGCCGGAAAAGGCTGTCAAATGAGCCAGGCCGCCACCGCAAGCATGACCGAGCCTGGCGTACTGCGCCTGGCCGGCGTGCTGGACTACCGCAGTGGCCCTGCGCTGCGCAAGCAGGGCCAGGCGCTGATCAAGGCCAGCGGTGACGCGCAGTTGATCATCGACTGCACGGCTGTGGAGCGCTCCACGAGCGTGGGTCTGTCGCTGTTACTGGCTTTCCTGCGCGACGCCCAGGCCGCTGGCAAGCGTTGCCAGGTGCGTGGCATGCCTGATGACATGCGCGACATCGCCCAGGTTTATGACCTCGACGAGGTGCTGGCGAGCTGAAGCGCTAGCGGTAGAATCGCCCCTCGGTCAGTGAACCCCTTCGTTGGGCTTCGCAGGCGAGGGGCTTTTTTGTATGATGGCCGACCCGTGCGCATCGGGCGCCGATTGAGGTTGAGCATGCAGGCCCTAGAAGTTAAAAGCTTCCTTGAAGAAAAATTGCCGGGTTCCCGGGTCGAAGTTGAAGGCGAAGGCTGCAACTTCCAGTTGAACGTGATCAGCGACGAGCTGGCTGGCCTTAGCCCGGTCAAGCGTCAGCAGGCGATCTACGCCCACCTCAATCCATGGATCGCCGATGGCAGCATTCATGCGGTAACCATGAAATTTTTCAGCAGCGCAGCTTGGGCTGAGCGCACCTGAGCCACAAGGCGGCGAGATTCCAAATGGACAAACTGATTATCACTGGTGGCGCTCGTCTTGACGGCGAGATCCGCATTTCGGGTGCGAAAAACGCCGCCCTGCCGATCCTGGCCGCCACCTTGCTGGCCGATGGCCCGGTCACCGTAGGCAACCTGCCGCACCTGCACGACATCACTACCATGATCGAGCTGTTCGGGCGCATGGGCATCGAGCCTGTGATCGACGAAAAGCTGGCTGTGGAAATCGACCCGCGCAGCATCAAGACCCTGGTCGCGCCGTATGAACTGGTCAAGACCATGCGTGCCTCGATCCTGGTGCTCGGCCCCATGGTCGCCCGCTTCGGTGAAGCCGAAGTGGCCTTGCCCGGCGGTTGCGCCATTGGCTCACGCCCGGTCGACCTGCACATCCGCGGCCTGGAGGCCATGGGGGCAACGATCGAAGTCGAGGCCGGCTACATCAAGGCCAAGGCGCCTGAAGGCGGGCTGCGTGGTGCGCACTTCTTCTTCGATACCGTCAGCGTGACCGGTACCGAGAACATCATGATGGCCGCAGCTCTGGCCAAAGGCCGCAGCGTGTTGCAGAACGCCGCGCGCGAGCCTGAAGTGGTCGACTTGGCCAACTTCATCAATGCCATGGGCGGTAACGTGCAGGGCGCGGGCACCGACACCATCACCATCGATGGCGTGGAGCGTTTGGGTTCGGCCAACTACCGGGTCATGCCCGACCGTATCGAGACCGGTACCTACCTGGTCGCCGCTGCCGTGACCGGTGGCCGCGTCAAGGTCAAGGACACCGATCCAACCATCCTTGAAGCCGTACTGGAAAAACTCAAGGAAGCCGGTGCCGATATCAACACCGGCGCGGACTGGATCGAGCTGGACATGCACGGCAAGCGGCCCAAGGCTGTCAACCTGCGCACCGCGCCCTATCCTGCGTTCCCGACCGACATGCAGGCGCAGTTCATCTCGCTCAACGCCATCGCCGAAGGCACTGGCGCTGTCATCGAGACAATCTTTGAAAACCGCTTCATGCACGTGTATGAAATGCACCGTATGGGCGCGCAGATCCAGGTCGAGGGCAACACGGCCATCGTCACTGGCGTCAATGCGCTCAAGGGCGCCCCGGTCATGGCCACCGACTTGCGCGCATCGGCCAGTCTGGTACTGTCGGCCCTGGTTGCCGAGGGCGACACCCTGATTGATCGCATCTACCACATCGACCGTGGTTACGAGTGCATCGAGGAAAAACTGCAGATGCTGGGCGCGAAGATCCGTCGCGTTCCGGGCTAGGAGCCCGTTGGCGCAGTGTAGGAAGGCTTGCAGCCTCGCTTGCCCTGCCTGTGCCTCATGAATTGAATGCCGCCAGGTCGTTGACCTGGCCAGCAGTAGCCGCTTAAGGACTGACGTTCCAATGCTGACCATCGCGCTTTCCAAAGGCCGAATTCTCGACGATACCCTGCCGTTGCTGGCCGAAGCCGGTATCGCACCTACCGAGAACCCGGACAAGAGCCGCAAGCTGATCATTCCCACCACGCAGGACGACGTACGCTTGCTGATCGTGCGTGCCACCGACGTGCCGACCTATGTCGAGCATGGCGCCGCCGACCTGGGCGTGGCCGGCAAAGACGTGCTGATGGAGTACGGCGGCCAAGGCCTCTACGAACCGCTGGACCTGCAGATTGCCCGCTGCAAGCTGATGACGGCCGGGGTGGTCGGTGCGCCAGAGCCCAAGGGGCGTCTGCGGGTGGCCACCAAGTTCGTCAACGTGGCCAAGCGTTACTATGCCGAGCAAGGCCGCCAAGTCGACATCATCAAGCTGTACGGTTCCATGGAGCTGGCGCCGCTGATCAACCTGGCCGACAAGATCATCGACGTGGTCGATACCGGTAACACCTTGCGTGCCAACGGCCTGGAACCCCAAGAGATGATCGCCGACATCAGTTCCCGCCTGGTGGTCAACAAGGCCTCCATGAAAATGCAGCACGCCCGCATCCAAAGCCTGATCGACACCCTGCGCAAAGCGGTCGAATCGCGACACCGCGGCTGACTTCTGCGCGCGACCTTTGCTGTCGCGCCCGTCTATCCGCGTCATAGCCACTTTTCTCAGGTGCCCGCGCGGATGGACTGGTAGCCTAGGGCGCCTGAGCATTCGCTATCAACCGAGGCCCTCGCCATGACCGTGTCCACTGCAATTGCCCGTCTCAACGCTGCTGACCCGGACTTCGCCCGACATCTGGATCATCTGCTGAGCTGGGAGAGTGTGTCCGATGAGGCGGTCAACCAGCGCGTGCTCGACATCATCAAGGCTGTGCGCGAGCGCGGCGACGACGCCTTGGTAGAGTTCACCCAGCGCTTCGATGGCCTGCAAGCCGACTCCATCCAGGACTTGATCCTCGATCGTCAGCGGCTTGAGCTTGCACTGACGCGCATCACCGACACCCAGCGTGCGGCCCTTGAAAAAGCCGCCCAGCGCGTGCGCCTTTACCACGAGCGGCAAAAACAGGACTCCTGGCAGTACACCGAAGCCGATGGCACAGTGCTGGGCCAGAAGGTTACCCCGCTGGATCGCGCCGGGTTGTACGTACCTGGCGGCAAGGCGTCCTACCCCTCATCCGTGCTGATGAACGCCATTCCAGCCAAGGTGGCGGGTGTGGGCGAGGTGGTCATGGTGGTGCCCACACCGCGTGGCGAGGTCAACGAACTGGTGCTGGCCGCGGCCTGTATCGCCGGTGTCGATCGGGTGTTCACCGTCGGTGGCGCCCAGGCGGTGGCTGCCCTGGCCTATGGCACTGCCAGCGTACCCAAGGTCGACAAGATCGTCGGACCGGGCAACATCTATGTCGCCACGGCCAAGCGTCATGTGTTCGGGCAGGTCGGGATCGACATGATCGCCGGCCCCTCCGAGATCCTGGTGGTGTGTGACGGCCAGACCGATCCTGACTGGATCGCCATGGACCTGTTCTCCCAGGCCGAGCACGACGAGGACGCCCAGGCCATCCTGGTAAGCCCGGACGCCGCTTTCCTCGACCGCGTCGCGGCGAGCATCGACAAGCTGCTGCCGACCATGGAGCGGGCCGACATCATCGAGAAGTCGGTCAATGGGCGGGGTGCATTGATCCAGGTGCGCGACATGCAGCAGGCCATTGAGGTGGCTAACCGTATCGCGCCTGAGCACCTCGAGTTGTCAGTGGCAAATCCACAGGCGTGGCTGCCGCACATCCGTCATGCCGGCGCCATCTTCATGGGGCGTCACACCAGCGAGGCGCTGGGTGACTACTGCGCGGGCCCGAACCATGTATTGCCCACCTCCGGCACTGCACGCTTCTCGTCGCCGCTGGGGGTCTATGACTTCCAGAAACGTTCATCGATCATCTTCTGTTCGGAGCAGGGCGCGTCCGAACTGGGGCGCACGGCCTCCGTGCTGGCCCGCGGCGAGTCGCTGACCGCTCACGCGCGCAGCGCCGAATACCGCATTCTGACTACCGAGAAGGGGAACTGAACATGAGTCGATTCTGGAGCCCTTTCGTCAAGGCGCTGGTGCCCTATGTCCCTGGTGAGCAACCCAAGCTTGCCCGCCTGGTCAAGCTGAACACCAACGAGAACCCCTATGGCCCGTCGCCCAAGGCGCTCGAAGCCATGCGCGGTGAAATCAACGACAGCCTGCGCCTTTACCCTGATCCCAATGGCGATCACCTGAAGCAGGCGGTAGCGGACTACTACGGCATCACCGCTGCCCAGGTGTTTGTCGGCAACGGCTCGGACGAGGTGCTGGCGCACATCTTCCATGGCCTGTTCCAGCACGATGCACCTCTGCTGTTCCCAGACATCAGCTACAGCTTCTATCCAGTGTATTGCGGGCTGTACGGTATTGCCTACGAGCAGGTGCCTCTGGACGAGCAGTTCCAGATTCGCGTCGAGGATTACAGCAAGCCCAATGCCGGCATCATTTTCCCCAATCCCAATGCGCCGACTGGCTGCCTGATGCCGTTGCAGGCCATCGAGCAGCTGTTGCAGCAGAACCCGGATTCGGTGGTGGTCGTCGATGAGGCCTATATCGATTTCGGCGGTCAGACGGCGATCAGCCTGGTAGGCCGTTACGACAATTTGCTGGTCACCCAGACCCTGTCGAAATCGCGCTCCCTGGCCGGCCTGCGGGTGGGCCTGGCGGTAGGTCATCCGGACCTGATCGAGGCGCTGGAGCGGATCAAGAACAGTTTCAACTCCTACCCGCTGGACCGCGCCGCCATCGTCGGTGCGGCAGCGGCATTCGCCGATCGCGCTTATTTCCAGCAGACCTGCCAGAAAGTGATCGACAGTCGCGAATCGCTGGTGGGCGAGTTGCAAGCGCGTGGCTTCGAGGTGCTGCCATCGGCAGCCAACTTCGTCTTCGCCCGCCATCCCCAACACGATGCCGCCGCCCTCGCAGCCCGGCTACGCGAGCAAGGGGTGATCGTGCGTCACTTCAAGCAGGCGCGGATCGATCAGTTCCTGCGCATCACCATTGGCACTCCTGAAATGAATCAGGCGTTGCTCGACGCCCTGGTCTGACGCCGTTGCGTTCGCCATGTCCTGCAAGGGTCATGGCGAATGTCTTTTTCAAGGTTATCGAACCACGAGTGCGGACCAGGCGACGCACCTGATCCTGCTCGCCTTCTGACACGAGTTACCAATGCCTGAACCTAGAACGCCCAAAACCCCCGCAGTGGATCCTGACCGCGACCCGTTGCTCATCGACGCCGAGGCGGACGACGAGCAGGTACAGCGCCAGCCGCCGATCAGGCACAAGCCCTGGCTGCTGTTACTCGGCCTGGTACTGGTGGCCTTGAACCTGCGCCCTTCGTTGTCGAGCATGGCGCCGGTGCTGGGGCAGGTTTCCGACGGGCTGGGGCTCAGCGCAGCTCAGGCAGGCCTGCTGACGACATTGCCGGTGCTGTGCCTGGGCTTGTTCGCGCCGCTCGCGCCCATGCTGGCGCGCCGTCTGGGCAGCGAACGGGTGGTGCTGGGCATTCTGGCGACCTTGGCGCTGGGCATCGTACTGCGCAGTGTCCTGGGCACGACAGGTCTGTTTCTGGGCAGCCTGGTGGCCGGTGCCAGTATCGGCATCATCGGTGTACTGCTGCCGGGTATCGTCAAGCGCGACTTTCCACAGCATGCCGGCACGCTGACCGGCGTCTATACCATGGCGCTGTGCCTGGGGGCGGCGGTGGCGGCGGGAGCGACCGTGCCGTTGGCGCACGCTTTGGGCGACAACTGGGCCCCGGCACTGGGGTTCTGGATGCTACCGGCCGTGCTGGCCATGCTGGTATGGCTGCCGCAGGCGCGCAACGGTCATGGCGTGCACAAGGTCGCCTATCGCGTGCGTGGCCTTTGGCGTGATCCGCTGGCATGGCAGGTCACCCTGTACATGGGGCTGCAGTCCTCGCTCGCCTACATTGTCTTCGGCTGGCTGCCCTCGATTCTGATTGGCCGCGGCCTCAGTCCAACCCAGGCGGGCCTGGTGCTGTCGGGGTCGGTGATCATGCAGCTGGTCAGCTCGCTTGCGGCACCTTGGCTGGCCACCCGTGGGCGTGATCAGCGCCTGGCGATCGTGGTGGTCATGCTGGTGACCCTGTGCGGGCTGTTCGGCTGCCTTTACGCGCCCTTGTCGGGGCTGTGGGGCTGGGCAGTGCTGTTGGGCCTGGGCCAGGGCGGCACCTTTGCCCTGGCACTGACCTTGATCGTGCTGCGCTCAAGGGATGCGCATGTGGCGGCAAACCTCTCCAGCATGGCTCAGGGCGTTGGCTACACGCTGGCGTCGATGGGCCCGTTCGCCGTGGGCCTGGTGCATGACCTGACCGGAGGCTGGAATGCTTTGGGCTGGGTGTTCGCCGTGCTTGGTGCAGGGGCCATCGTGTTCGGCCTGGGGGCCGGGCGCGCGTTGCATGTGCAGGTTACCAGCGAGAAGGTCTGATAGCTTCGCGGTGGTACTGGCGTAACCCGGCGAGGCAGATTATCGTGCGGTTTTCACCCTCAGGAAGCCCCTTTAATGAGCGATGCCAACCGCGAGTTGATCACCCGTTTCTACCAGGCTTTCCAACGGCTTGATGCCCAGTCCATGGTCGCCTGTTACAGCGATGACGTGGTGTTCAGTGATCCGGTCTTCGGCACGCTGCGTGGCAAGGACGCCGGCGACATGTGGCGGATGCTGACTCAGCGCGCCAAGGATTTCTCCCTGCGCTACGACAACGTGCGTGCCGATGAGCGCGGTGGTTCGGCGCAATGGATTGCCACTTACGTCTTCGCCCAGACCGGACGAGGCGTGGTCAACACCATCCAGGCACGTTTTGAAATCCGCGATGGGCTGATACACCGGCATGAAGACAACTTCGACCTGTGGGCCTGGTCCCGCCAGGCCTTGGGTGCGCCAGGGCTGCTGCTGGGCTGGACACCCTGGCTGCAAGCGAAAGTACGCCACCAGGCATTCAAGGGCTTGCGCGCGTACCAGCACGCTCAAGGGGCGGCGACCGCCTGATCAGGCTCGTGATAGGTGAACGTGGCACGCTCGCCGGCCTGCCAGGGTAGCCGTATCTTGATCACGGGTATGAAGCCGCCATGGGTGCGGTGCCAGTCTTTTTGATCAGCTTGAGCTTGCTCCAGGGCACCGTACTCCCCGTCGATGTAGAAGAATGACTGGATGGGCAGCTCGCTCGCGTGGGCTTCATCCCAAGCGCCGATCACTATCTCGTTCCAGACAAAGGGCAGCTCGTCAGCAAACAGGCGTTGCGCGCGCAGGGTCTGGTGGAAGGCTTGTGCACGTTCCGGTACGCGCGCCCGGCGTATGTCGAAGGCGCATTGACGCTTATAGTCGCCGGTCAGCCTGAAGCGTGCGATCCAGTCTTCGGCCGTATGCACGCCTTGCTCATGGCAGGCCGCTTCACGTTCGGGTGTCTGTCGATTGTCACCGCATCCCCGGTTGTCTCGTTCCCATGTGTCGCCGTCGGTGGGCCATGCGCAGAGCATTTCATAGCGCAGGGAGCCGGCGGGTCGCTGCAACAGCGGATACAAGGTGAAGCCACTGCGACCATCGGCGGGCAGGCCAGTGGTCGGCAAGTCACTGCGCAGGTAGGAAAACGAAACACCACCTTTGTCCTTGCTGTTCTGGCTATGATGCCAGGTGTGATAGTGCGGGGATGGAAGCGTGGATCTCAGCAAGACGCCGGAGCAGGCATGGGCCGGCACGGCATTGCCCTCGCACTGGGTGGGGATGGCGTTATAGTTTTCCTGCATGCGGGCGGCGGTCTGGGCGCCAATCGAAGCCTGTGCGCTGGCGGTTGCAGCGAGTAGCGCAGTGGCCAGCAGTGAACGAATCTGTGAATGGAGCATGGTGAGCCCTCGTCGAGTGGGCTCATGAAGTTAATGATGGATACAGCCGTTGTGGTGAGTGAAAACGTGCCGGATCAGGTAATAAAACCTTGGTATGTGTACCTGGTTAGGGCGGTCAATGGCGCGCTTTACTGTGGCATCAGCGATGACCCGCGGCGGCGCTTCGAGGCGCACTGCAAAGGCCAGGGTGCACGCTTTTTCAAGACCAGCCCTGCCCAGGCCCTGGTCTACGTGGAGCGGTGGCCGGACAAAGGCGAAGCCTTGCGCCAGGAAAGGCTGGTCAAGCGCTTGCGCAAGTCGGCGAAAGAGGCACTGGTGTCCTCCTACAACGCCGAACCTGCCTGCGGTGCAGTCAGTCCTTGCGACGCTTGAGCTGATCCACGAGCGTTGTGGGCAGACCCTTGATGATCAAGGTGCCAGCCGCTTCGTCGTACTCCACCTTGTCACCCAGCAAATGGGCCTCGAAACTGATCGACAGCCCTTCGGCACGGCCGGTGAAGCGCCGGAATTGGTTGAGGGTGCGCTTATCGGCAGGAATCTCCGGTGACAGCCCGTAGTCCTTGTTGCGGATATGGTCGTAAAAAGCTTTGGGCCGATCTTCATCGATGAGGCTGGACAGTTCTTCGAGCGTCACAGGCTCGCCCAGCTTGGTCTGCGTGGTGGCGTAGTCCACCAGCGTCTGGGTTTTTTCACGGGCAGAGGCCTCGGGCAGGTCCTCGCTTTCCACGAAGTCACTGAACGCCTTGAGCAACGTGCGCGTCTCGCCCGGCCCGTCCACACCTTCCTGACACCCGATGAAGTCACGGAAGTAATCCGAGACTTTCTTGCCATTCTTGCCCTTGATGAACGAGATGTACTGCTTGGAGTTCTGGTTGTTCTTCCATTCCGAAAGGTTGATGCGCGCCGCCAGGTGCAACTGACCCAGGTCCAGGTGCCGCGAAGGCATGACATCGAGTTCGGCGTTCACGGCAACGCCTTCGCTGTGGTGCAGCAGTGCGATGGCCAGGTACTCGGTCATGCCTTGCTGATAGTGCGCAAAGAGCACGTGCCCGCCGGTGGACAGGTTGGATTCTTCCATCAGCTTTTGCAGGTGCTCCACGGCCAGCCGGCTGAAGGCGGTGAAATCCTGCTCCTGGTCCAGGTACTGCTTCAACCAGCCACTGAGCGGGTAGGCACCGGACTCGCTGTGAAAGAACCCCCAGGCCTTGCCCTGCTTGGCGTTGTAGCTGTCATTGAGGTCAGCGAGCAGATTCTCGATGGCGTCGGAGGCTGCCAGCTCGGCGTCACGGGCGTGCAGCACGGCAGGGCTGCCATCGGGCTTTTTGTCGATCAGGTGAACGATGCAATGTCGGATTGGCATGGGATTCTCGGCCAGCTGCAAAAACGCTGAAGTTTACCTCAGACGCTCGGTGATTCAGTGGCCGGATCGTAGCAGAAATGAAGGTTGGCGGTTTTTTGCTCAGATTCGCGGCGTTTTCATCAGTAGGGCCTGAAAACCTGCATTAAATCAGGGGCGGCAGCGGATATTTATCCGCTGCTGTGGTAGTTTTGCGCGGTCTTGCGCCCCTGTTGTGGCGCATTGCTGCAGTACGCGCTCGGCGTGTCGAACCAAACGCTGATTTGCGTATCTACATACCCAATTGGCGCGGCCCTCCAATCTCGTCGGGGCTGGCCCGATAACGTCGTCGTTCGCTGCATAACCATCGAATTTGATAGGGAAGGAACACCACCATGGCATTGACCAAAGACCAACTGATTGCCGACATCGCCGAATCGATCGCAGCGCCTAAAGCCACCGCCAAGAACGCTCTGGAGCAACTGGGCCAGATCGTTGCCGACCAACTGGAAAACGGCGCTGAAATCACCCTGCCAGGCATCGGCAAGCTGAAAGTCTCCGAGCGTCCTGCCCGTACCGGCCGCAATCCTTCGACTGGCGCCGCCATCGAAATCGCTGCCAAGAAAGTCGTCAAGTTCGTACCGGCCAAAGTGCTGACCGACGCCATCAACAAGTAATTGTCGATGCGGTGACCTAACCGCGCTCGGGTTGCCCGAGCGCGGTTTTTTCATGCCTGTGAAATGTGCTTGGCGCGCCATGCCTTGCGTGCAGCATCGTCATGGAAGCTCCAGGCGAGCATGCGGCTTTGTTTCTGCCCTTGGCCCATTTCGACAACGCGCACCGCCGCGGCCCCGGTCTTTTTCAAGACGGCCTCCAGCGCCGGCAGGTTACTGGCCTTCGATACCAGGCTGGTGAACCACAGTGTCTGGCTGGCGTAGGGCGCGCTCTCGTGGATCAATTGGGTGACGAAGCGGATTTCACCGCCTTCGCACCACAGCTCGTTGTTCTGGCCTCCGAAGTTCAGCACGGGCAGCTTGCGCTTGGGGTCCTGCTTGCCCAAGTTCTTCCATTTGCGCTGGCTGCCACGGGTGGCTTCCTCGCGTGAGGCATGGAAGGGCGGATTGCACAGGGTCAGATCGAAGCGCTCATCGTCCTTGAGCAGGCCGCTGAGGATATGCGCAGGGTTGCTCTGCTGGCGCAGGTTGATGACCTTGTCCAGGCCATTGGCCTGAAGGATCGTCCTGGCCGACGCCAATGCTATGGGATCGATGTCCGAGCCCAGGAAGCGCCAGCGGTAATCGCTATGGCCCAGCAGCGGGTAGATGCAGTTGGCACCCACGCCGATGTCGAGCACGCGCACCTGGGCGCCTTTGGGGGGCTGGCCTGCGTTGTCGGCAGCCAGCAGGTCGGCGGCCACATGAATGTAGTCGGCGCGACCGGGGATCGGCGGGCACAGGTAGTTGGCCGGGATGTCCCAGTGCTGGATCCCGTACTGGGCTTTGAGCAGGGCACGGTTGAACACTCGCACGGCTTCGGGGTTGGCGAAATCGATGCTGGGTTTGCCATGGGGATTGGTGAGGGTGAAGCGCGCCAGATCAGGGTGGGCCTTGATCAGGCTCGGGAAGTCGTAGCGGCCCTGGTGGCGGTTGCGCGGGTGCAGGGTGGGTTTATTTTGAGTCATGCTCGGGTCCGGTGCTGCATGTGCTGGCCAGGGGGCCGCTGTGCGGCCCATTCGCGGCACAAGGCCGCTCCCACAGGATAGTGGGGCTCCTTGAAGGCAGCGCCGTTCCTGTGGGAGCGGCCTTGTGCCGCGAAACGAGGGCGAAGCCCTCGCTGGTCAGGTCAGCATTGTCAGGTTACAGCGCTGCAATCCGCGCATGCTGCTCGGTGAAGTTCGCCAACGCCTGCTCGGACTCGGCCAGCTTGGCGCGTTCCTTCTCGATGACGGCAGGCGGTGCCTTGTCGACGAACGCGGCGTTGGACAGCTTGCCGCCCACGCGCGCCACTTCGCCTTGCAGGCGCTGGATTTCCTTGTTCAGGCGGGCCAGTTCGGCATTTTTGTCGATCAGCCCGGCCATCGGTACCAGCACCTGCAGGTCGCCCACCAACGCCGTGGCGGACAATGGCGCCTCGTCGTTGTCGCCCAGCACGGTGAACGATTCGACCTTGGCCAATTTCTTGAGCAAGGCTTCGTTTTCCTGCAGGCGACGCTGGTCGTCGGCGCTGGCGTTCTTCAGGTACAGCGGCAGGGGCTTGCCGGGGCCGATGTTCATTTCGGCGCGAATGTTGCGCAAGCCGACCATCAGCTCCTTGAGCCACTCGATGTCGCCTTCGGCAGCCACGTCGATGCGTGCATCATTGGCCTGGGGCCAGGGCTGCAGCATGATGGTCTTGCCTTCGACGCCGGCCAGGGGCGCGATGCGCTGCCAGATCTCTTCGGTGATGAACGGCATGAACGGGTGGGCCAGGCGCAATGCCACTTCCAGCACGCGAACCAAGGTACGGCGCGTGCCACGGGCGCGCTCCACAGGGGCCTGCTCGTCCCACAACACCGGCTTGGAAAGCTCCAGGTACCAGTCGCAGTACTGGTTCCAGATGAATTCGTACAGCGCCTGGCTGGCCAGGTCGAAGCGGAACTGCTCAAGCTGACGGGTCACTTCGGCTTCGGTGCGCTGCAGCTGCGAGATGATCCAGCGGTCGGCCAGCGACAGCTCGTAGGCTTCGCCGTTCTGGCCGCAGTCCTCACCCTTGTCCAGCACGTAGCGGGCAGCGTTCCAGATCTTGTTGCAGAAGTTGCGGTAGCCTTCGACGCGGCCCATGTCGAACTTGATGTCGCGACCGGTCGAGGCCAAGGAGCAGAACGTGAAGCGCAGGGCGTCGGTGCCGTAGCTGGCAATGCCCTCGGGGAACTCGGCCTTGGTCTGCTTGGCGATCTTCTCGGCCAGCTTGGGCTGCATCATGCCGCTGGTGCGTTTTTCCAGCAGGGCATCGAGGGTGATGCCGTCGACGATGTCCAGCGGGTCCAGCACGTTGCCCTTGGACTTGGACATCTTCTGGCCCTGGCCGTCACGCACCAGGCCGTGCACGTACACGGTCTTGAACGGAACCTGGGGCGTGCCGTCCTCGTTCTTGATCAGGTGCATGGTCAACATGATCATGCGCGCAACCCAGAAGAAGATGATGTCGAACCCGGTCACCAGTACATCGGTGGAGTGGAATTTCTTGAGGAACTCGGTTTGCTCCGGCCAGCCCAGGGTCGAGAAGGTCCACAGGCCCGAGCTGAACCAAGTATCGAGTACGTCGTCATCCTGGCGCAGGTTCACGTCCGCGCCGAGGCCGTGCTTGCTGCGCACTTCCTCTTCGTTGCGCCCGACGTAGACCCGGCCCGCCTCGTCGTACCAGGCCGGGATACGATGGCCCCACCACAGCTGACGGCTGATGCACCAGTCCTGGATGTCGCGCATCCAGGAGAAGTACATGTTCTCGTACTGCTTGGGCACGAACTGGATACGACCATCTTCGACCGCAGCAATGGCAGGCTCGGCCAGTGGCTTGGTGGAAACGTACCACTGGTCGGTCAGCCACGGTTCGATGATGGTGCCCGAGCGGTCACCCTTGGGCACTTTCAAGGCATGGTCGTCGATGCCGACCAGCAGGCCCTGGGCTTGCAGGTCGGCAACGATCTGCTTGCGTGCAACGAAGCGATCAAGGCCGGCATACTGGGACGGCAGGGCGGTGTCTACCTGGTCATTGAGCGAACCATCGAGGTTGAACGCCTGGGCCGCCGGCAGCACCACGGCATTCTTGTCGAAAATGTTCAGCAGCGGCAGGTTGTGACGCTTGCCGACTTCATAGTCGTTGAAGTCGTGGGCCGGGGTGATCTTGACGCAACCGGTGCCGAACTCAGGGTCGCAGTAGTCATCGGCGACGATGGGGATGCGACGGCCAACCAGCGGCAACTCGACGAACTTGCCGATCAGGGCCTGGTAGCGTTCGTCGGTGGGGTTAACCGCGACGGCAGCGTCACCCAGCAGGGTTTCCGGACGCGTGGTGGCGACCACCAGGTAATCCAGCCCCTCGGCGGTGGTGGCACCGTCGGCCAGCGGGTAGCGCAGGTTCCACAGGTGGCCTTTCTCGTCGTGGCTTTCCACTTCCAGGTCGGAAATGGCGGTGTGCAGCTTGGTGTCCCAGTTGACCAGGCGCTTGCCTCGGTAGATCAGGCCGTCTTCGTGCAGGCGCACGAACGCTTCCTTGACCGCTTCGGACAGGCCATCGTCCATGGTGAAGCGCTCGCGGCTCCAGTCTACTGAGGAGCCAAGGCGACGAATCTGCCGGCTGATGTTGCCGCCCGACTGGTCCTTCCACTCCCAGATTTTTTCCAGGAACTGTTCGCGGCCCAGGTCATGACGGTTCAGGCCCTTGGCTTCGAGCTGGCGCTCGACCAGCATCTGCGTGGCGATGCCCGCGTGGTCGGTACCCGGCTGCCAGAGGGTGTCGCGACCCTGCATGCGACGGAAGCGGATCAGGGCGTCCATGATCGCGTTGTTGAAGCCATGACCCATGTGCAGGCTGCCGGTCACGTTTGGCGGCGGGATCATGATGGTGTAGGACTCGCCTGCACCTTGTGGGGCGAAATAGTTCTCGGCTTCCCAGGTGTTGTACCAGGAAGTTTCGATGGCGTGCGGCTGGTAGGTCTTATCCATGCGCGGCGGGACCCTGTGCATTTATTCGGGAAAGCCGGGAAGTATAACCAAGCCGAAGGGCGCAGGCGACAAGCGGCTGCTGGGTGGCCAAGCGGTCTTCATCGCAGTTGGCGTTAGCGATTGGCGCGTTGGAGCGGCCTCGTGCCGCGATGGGCCGCGAAGCGGCCCCAGTATTTGAATCACAACATATAAAATGGGGCCGCTGCGCGGCCCATCGCGGCACGAGGCCGCTCCTACCAGAGGGGCGTAGCTTGCAGGGGTTGTAAAGGCCAGGTGCTCAGCAGCCCTTTCACTCCGAACGTTTGATCAACCGCTCGATGCGCGCATCGAGGCGACGCTTGATCTCGTTTTCGATGTGCGGGGTAAAGTCGTTGATCACATCCTGCATGATCATCTGCGCTGCAGCGCGCAGTTCGCTTTCAAGGTGCAGCAGGGTGTCCTGGCGACGTGCTTGCGGGTCATCAAGGGGGTTGTCGCTGACAGCCGGGGCGGCAGCGCTGTCAACGGGCGAGGGCGCCTGTTCCACCGTGTCGGTGAGCAAAGGCGGTTGCAGGTCGGCATCGCCAAGCAGTTGGCGAATCGACTCGAGGTCGTCGAGCAGGTGGGTGGAGCCGGGCAGGGGAGCGTGCTTGTCCATCGTTATCAAAATCGCTGTAAGCGGTGGTCTTGCAGAGCATAGCCTTGTTCACGGTAGAAACGGAATCGCTCACGCGCCGATTGGCGGATGGCGGCCTCTTCAACCACGATCTCGGCAACCCGCTCGAACTGGCTGACAAAACCGGGAACATTGGCGCCCAGGTTGATCAACAAGTCCTGGTGCCCCTGTGCATGATCCCCGACACCAAGCGCCACGCGCGCATCGGCGTGGTCTTCGGCCAGGTCATGGGGCACGAAGGCTTCGCCCCTGAATGCCCACAAACGCTTGTCCAAGGCGGCACGCTGATCGTCATCCTGGCAATGCAGGTAGACGCGATGGCCCAGCCGCCAGGCTTTGTCGCACAGCTTGCAGGCGAAATCCAGGCGCGCCTCCAGCGAATCGGTGGGCAGTATATAGAAGTCGACTTTGCTCATGTGGGTTCCGTTGGCCGGCAGCGCCCGAGGCACTGCCGGCGCTCGCCGTCAGGCGCCGGCACGGTCCAGCAGGTACTGGGTCAACAGGGGCACCGGCCGACCGGAGGCACCCTTGTCCTTGCCGCCGCTGATCCAGGCGGTACCGGCGATATCCAGGTGCGCCCAGTCATAGGCCTTGGCGAATCGCGACAGGAAGCAACCGGCGGTGATGGTGCCGGCTTTCGGCCCGCCAATGTTGCCCATGTCGGCGAACGGACTGTCCAGTTGTTCCTGGTACTCATCGAACAGCGGCAATTGCCAGGCGCGGTCATCGGCGCGCTTGCCCGCCTCGAGCAGTTGGCTGACCAGCTCGTCGTTGTTGCCCATCAGGCCGCTGGTGTGGCTGCCCAGGGCGACGATGCAGGCGCCGGTGAGCGTGGCGATATCGATCACTGCCTGGGGCTTGAAACGCTCGGCGTAGGTGAGGGTATCGCACAGCACCAGGCGACCTTCGGCGTCGGTGTTGAGAATCTCCACGGTCTGGCCGCTCATGGTGGTGACGATGTCACCGGGGCGAGTGGCGCCGCCGCTGGGCATGTTCTCGGCACAGGCGAGCAGGCACACCAGGTTGATGGGCAGCTGCAGTTCCAGCACCGCACGCAGGGTACCGAACACGCTGGCTGCGCCGCACATGTCGTATTTCATCTCGTCCATGCCGGCACCGGGCTTGAGGCTGATGCCGCCGGTGTCGAAGGTGATGCCCTTGCCCACCAGCACGTAGGGCTTGTCACCTTTCTTGCCGCCTTGGTAGTTGAGCACGATCAGACGCGGAGGTTGATCGCTGCCCTGGCCGACGGCGTAGAACGCGCCCATGCCCAGGTCCTTGATCTTCTTCTCGTCCAGCACATCGACTTTCAGGCCCTTGTGCGCCTTGCCCAGCTCCTTGGCCTGCTCGGCCAGGTAGCTTGGATGGCACAGGTTGGGAGGCAGGTTGCCCAGGTCACGGGTATAGGCCATGCCGGTGGCAATGGCACTGGCGTGGCGCACGGCGCGCTCCACGTCGGCCTGGTTGAGTTTGGTGGTGAGCAGGGTGACTTTCTTCAGCGCCCGAGGCTCGGCCTTCTGGCTTTTGAAACGATCGAATACGTACTCGCCATCGAGTAGGGTTTCGCCCAGCAGGCGATATTTGCCGTAGCCTGTATCGCGGTTGCTCAGCGCAATGTCATCGAGTGCCAGAACGGCGTCGGCGCCGTTGAGGCCCTTGAGCACACCGGCAACGCTGGCCACCAGCTTGCGCCAGGTGCGATCACCCAGCGCCTCGTCCTTGCCGCTACCCACCAGCAGCACACGCTCGGCCTTCAGGCCCGCAACGGCGTGCAGCAGCAGCGTCTGGCCAGGCTTGCCGACCAGGTCGCCACGCTTGAGCGCAGCGCTGATGGCGCCCTCGCTTGCCAGGTCCACGGCCTGGGCCACGGTGCCCAAGGCACGTTTTTCACCGACTGGGATGACCAGCGTTGCGGTCTTGACCGATGCAGCGGCTACGCTTTTTACAACCAGTTCCATCTCAGGGTCCCCGAATGATCGATACGTGTGGCGCCGTGCTGGCCGGCGCTTGGAACGCGACTGGCTGCGCGGTGGCAGGCCAGTGGAAAAGCTGCCAGTTTGAGCCTGCGGCCGGCGTGCTGACAACCCCGGCGTGCTGTGCGATGCGCGGCCAAGTGACAGGCGCGGTCAATCACAGGATAATGCGCGCACTTTATATGGAGGTTCGCCTTGGGCGAACCAGCATTGGCCTTGGATGTACTAAGTCATCGTCTGGTGCCATCGATTGGCAGTCCGTGCTGACAACCCAGGAGTGTCTGGTTTGATCGTCTTTCGTTATCTATCCCGCGAGGTCCTGGTGACCTTGAGCGCCGTCAGTGCAGTGCTGTTGGTGATCATCATGAGCGGGCGCTTCATCAAATACCTGGCCCAGGCTGCACAGGGGGTGCTCGACCCTGGCGTCCTGTTCCTGATCATGGGGTTCCGCCTGCCGGGCTTCCTGCAACTGATCCTGCCGCTGGGGTTGTTCCTGGGTATTCTGCTGGCCTATGGCCGGCTGTACCTGGAAAGCGAAATGACCGTGCTGTCGGCCACCGGCATGAGCCAGCAGCGCCTGCTGGCCATGACTATGGCGCCTGCGGCACTGGTGGCGCTGCTGGTGGCCTGGTTGAGCCTGAGCCTGGCACCCCTGGGCGTGGCCCAGGTGCAGAAGATCATCAGCCAGCAGGATGCCCTGACCGAATTCGACACTTTGGTGCCGGGCCGCTTCCAGACCCTGCGCGATGGTTCGCGGGTGACCTACACCGAGCAGCTTTCCGATGACCGGGTAAACCTGGGCGGCGTGTTCATCTCGGAAAAACGCTTCAACCAGGACAAGACCAAGGACCGCGCCCCGTCGGTGCTGGTGGCCGAGCGCGGGCACCAGGAAATCCAGGCTGACGGCAACCGTTACCTGGTGCTCGAAAACGGCTACCGCTACGACGGCAACCCAGGCCAGGCCGACTACCGCGCCATCAAGTACGACACCTATGGCGTGTTGTTGCCCAAGCCTGAAGTCAGCGAGGAGGTCACCGAGCGCGAGGCGATCCCCACCACCGATCTGTTCGGTGCCCAGGATTTGCGAGAGCGCGCCGAACTGCAATGGCGCCTGTCCCTGCCGATCCTGGTGTTCATCGTGACCCTGCTTGCCGTGCCGCTGTCGCGGGCCAACCCCCGGCAGGGGCGGTTCCTCAAGCTGCTGCCAGCCATCCTCCTGTACATGGCGTACCTGACAATGCTGATTTCCGTGCGCGGTGCACTCGAGAAGGGCAAGTTGCCCATCGCCCTTGGCATGTGGTGGGTGCATGGGCTGTTCCTGCTCATCGGCTTGGGCCTGATGTACTGGGAACCCCTTCGCCTCAAGCGCGCAGCCCGTCGTGCGGAGGTGGCCCGTGGCTAAGCTCGATCGTTATATCGGCCAGAGCGTGCTGGTGGCTATCCTGGCTGTGCTGGGCATCATCCTGGGGCTGGCCTCGCTGTTTGCCTTCATCGACGAAATGGGCGACCTGAGCGATACCTACACGGTGCTCGAAGCAGGCAAGTATGTGCTACTTACCGCGCCGCGGCGGCTGTATGACATGCTGCCGATGGCGGCGCTGATCGGCTGCCTGATCGGCCTGGGTACGCTGGCCAGCAGCAGTGAGCTGACCATCATGCGCGCCGCTGGGGTGTCGATCGGTCGTATCGTCTGGGCGGTGATGAAACCGATGCTGGTGCTGATGCTGGTTGGTCTGCTGATCGGCGAATACGTGGCACCGGTCACCGAAAACAAAGCCCAGGCCGATCGCTCCCTGGCCCAGGGTGGCGGTGAAGCGCAAAGCTCCAAGCGTGGCATGTGGCACCGGCAGGGCGAGGAGTTCGTGCACATCAACTCCGTGCAGCCCAACGGCCTTCTGCTGGGTGTGACCCGCTACCGGTTCGACGACCAGCGCAAGATCATCAGCTCCAGCTTTGCGCGCCGGGCGCGTTACGAAAACGATCACTGGCTGCTGACCGATGTGCGCACCACACTGTTCCATGGCGACCGTACCGAAGTCGTGCAAAACCCTGAAGAACAATGGGATGTGTCGGTCACGCCGCAGTTGCTCAACACGGTGGTGCTGGCGCCTGAATCGCTGTCGATCACCGGCCTGTGGGACTACATCCACTACCTGTCCGACCAAGGGCTGAACAACGCCCGCTACTGGCTGGCCTTCTGGACCAAAGTCCTGCAACCGGCCATTACGGCAGCCCTGGTACTCATGGCCATTTCGTTCATTTTCGGGCCGCTGCGATCGGTGACGCTTGGCCAGCGTGTCTTCACCGGCGTGCTGGTGGGCTTCGTGTTCCGTATTGCCCAGGACCTGCTGGGCCCATCCAGCCAGGTGTTCGGCTTCCCGCCTTTGCTTGCGGTGGTGCTGCCAGCCGGCATCTGTGCTGTGGCAGGCTTGTGGTTGTTGCGCCGCGCTGGATAAACCCGCTGCGCAGCCGCATGGCTGCGTGCTTGACCCTAGGGGCCGCTATAGCGGCCCCTCGTGTTTCAGGGCCGCTGCCGCTTGAGTAGAGCGCTCATTTCTTCGGCTTGGGGACTCGAACCAGTTGGCTCTCGGAGTAGATGTCGTGCCAGCTGCGTTTGCGCTTGTCGACCAGGGCCCAGAAGAAACCCAGCCCCAGGCATAGCCACGAGGCGATGGAAACGACAAACCGCAACAGCGCCTGCCAGAGCGTGATGGGCGAGCCATCGGCGTTCTGCACACGCACGCCCCAGACCTGCATGCCCAGTGTTTGCCCGCCATGGGTCCAGAACTTGGCGAAGAAACCGAATAGCACGAACAGCAGCACCGTGGACAGCAAAGGGTCGCCGTCCAGCGCGCCTGCTTCGGTGAGTTCGCGCATACGCTGCTGGCCGATGATCGCCATCTGGACCATCTTGTAGAGGCCTGCGGTGACGATCAGCAAGGCCGTGCACAGCAAAAAATCATAGAACACCGCAGCCAGACGCCTGCCGAGGCCGACCGGAGGGAAATCACCTTGGGGATGCAGCACAGGCTTGGACATGCAGAATAGCTCCATCACGCAAAGCCGCCATTCTACGGGCAAAAAAAAGCCCCTGCACTGAGCAGGGGCTTTTTTGGGGGTAACAAGGCTTATTCAGCTACCTGTACCTTGTCAGCCTGCATACCTTTCTGGCCTTGTACGGCTTCAAAAGTAACTTTCTGGCCTTCTTTCAGGCTCTTGAAGCCGTTGCCTTCGATGGCGCGGAAGTGCACGAAAAGATCAGCACCGCTTTCTGGGGTGATGAAGCCGAAACCTTTTTCGTCATTGAACCACTTGACGGTACCGTTCTGACGCTGAGACATGGTCTTATTTCCTATGAAACTTAGGTTTGGATGACAGTTTTCTTTCGCTTTCAAACAAGCAAAAGAGTACTGGGCTGGGTTGCAGGAAAGTAAGAGACGTCGAACGGGTTGTAGCAGATTGCGGCTACTGGCCCAGGTCACGAACTGTTGCGACCCATGCAAACACAGTGCGTTGACTCTACGCCAACTACCGAGCGAAAAACAAGCCTTGCAGCGGGTGTAAAAGTGACTGTTTTACAACCCTTGGTCAAATCGCCGAAAAGTGCATGGCGCCTGGCCTGGCGCCATGTTCGCAGTGGCGCGCGCCACGTTCGTAAACGAAGATACCGAGCACAGCCACGTCGTCGATGAAACTGCCTTAAACGCGATAGTAACGGGGCGCTACGAACGGCGTTTTACTGACTTTCAAGGCCACCTTCTTACCGCGCACAAGGGCATATAAAAGCGTGTCCAGGGCGGCATGTTCGGTGTCGACATACCCCATCGCCACAGGGGCGCTGAGTGTGGGCCCAAAGCCGCCACTGCAGATGGTGCCGACCAGGGTACCTTCTGCATCGACAATCTCGGCGCCTTCGCGCACAGGTGTGCGTTCCTGGGGCAGCAAACCAACCCGCTTGCGTTTTACACCCTCACGTTGCTGGCCGAAGATGGCCTGCGCGCCCGGAAAGCCGCCGGCACGGGCACCATCGGCCCGACGTGGCTTGGACATTGCCCACACCAGGTTGGCTTGCACGGGCGAGGTGTCGCTGCTCATGTCATGGCCATACAGGCACAGGCCAGCTTCCAGGCGCAACGAGTCACGGGCCCCTAGGCCGATCGGCTGGACCTCTGGCTGCTTGAGCAGCTCCCTGGCGAGCGTCTCTGCGCCCGCCACCGGCACGGAGATCTCATAACCATCCTCCCCGGTGTAACCCGACCGACTGACCCAGCACGGATGGCCCAGTAACGTGACAGGACGCACCTGCATGAACGTCATGTCAGCCACTTCATGCGCCAGACGCTGCAGAACCTTGACCGCTGCCGGCCCTTGCAAGGCGAGCAGGGCACGCTGGTCGAACAGCGGCTGGACCTCGCAACGTTGGCCGATATGCCGCTGCAGATGCGCCAGGTCCTGATCCTTGCAGGCGGCGTTCACCACCAGCAGCAGTGTTTCGTCACCCAGATTGGCGACCATCAGGTCGTCGAGGATGCCCCCGTGTTCGTTGGTGAACATGGCATAGCGCTGCATGCCAACGGGCAGGTCGATGATGTCGACCGGCACCAGCGTTTCCAGGGCACTGGCAGCGTCGCGACCTTTGAGCAGAACTTGCCCCATGTGCGAGACGTCGAACAACCCGGCTTGTTCACGGGTGTGCAGGTGCTCTTTGAGCACGCCCAGAGGGTACTGCACCGGCATGTCGTAGCCCGCGAAGGGCACCATGCGCGCACCCAGTTCCAGGTGCAGGGCATGCAGTGGGGTTTTGAGCAGTGTTTCGGACATCGATGACTCCTTGCATGGGTTTCGGTCAATGTCCGGGGACATTGACCGCCAGGCGAATGACACACTCAGGATCCGGCGCTGTCAGACGTCCTGGTAGCTTTCGATCGACGGGCAGGCACAGACCAGGTTGCGGTCGCCAAAGACGTTGTCGACCCGGCTCACAGGCGGCCAGTACTTGCTTTGCACCAGGCCAGGCAGCGGGTAGACCGCTTGCTCGCGGGAGTAGCCATGGGCCCATTCGCCCACCAGTTCCGCTGCGGTGTGCGGCGCGTTCTTGAGCGGGTTGTCGTCCTTGTCCAGCGTGCCGTCCTCTACCGCGCGGATTTCCTCGCGGATCTGGACCATGGCTTCGCAGAACCTGTCCAGCTCTTCCCGGGATTCGCTTTCGGTCGGCTCGATCATCAGTGTGCCTGCCACCGGGAACGACATGGTCGGGGCATGGAAGCCGTAGTCGATCAGGCGCTTGGCCACGTCGTCGACGGTGATGCCACTGCTGTCCTTGAGCGGGCGCAGGTCCAGGATGCACTCATGGGCGACCAGGCCATTGCTGCCGGTGTACAGCACCGGGTAGTGCTCCTCCAGGCGGCGAGCGATGTAGTTGGCATTGAGGATGGCCATCTGCGAAGCCCGCTTGAGCCCCGCGCCCCCCATCATGCGAATGTACATCCAGGTGATCGGCAGGATGCTGGCGCTGCCGAAGGGTGCGGCGCATACCGCGCCTTCGGCAGTGCCCAGGGCGGCATGGCCCGGCAGGAAGGGCGCCAGGTGCGATTTCACGCCGATCGGCCCTACGCCCGGCCCACCGCCGCCATGGGGAATGCAGAAGGTCTTGTGCAGGTTCAGGTGCGACACATCGCCCCCGAACTTGCCCGGCGCGCACAGGCCGACCATGGCGTTCATGTTGGCGCCGTCGATGTAAACCTGGCCGCCGTTGTCGTGGACGATGGCGCAAATCTCGCCGATCGCTTCCTCGAACACCCCATGGGTGGACGGGTAGGTGATCATCAGCGCCGCCAGGCGTTCGCGGTGCTCGATGGCCTTGGCACGCAGGTCGGCGACGTCAACGTTGCCGCGCGCGTCGCAGGCCGTGACCACCACCTGCATGCCGGCCATGTTGGCCGTTGCCGGGTTGGTGCCATGGGCTGAAGAAGGGATCAGGCAGATATCGCGATGCCCTTCGTTACGGCTGCGATGATAGGCGCGGATCGCCAATAGGCCCGCGTACTCGCCCTGAGAACCGGCGTTGGGTTGCAGCGATACGGCATCGTAGCCCGTGGCTGCGCAGAGCATGGCCTCCAACTCCGACGTCAATTGCAAGTAGCCCTGGCTCTGCTGCGCTGGGGCGAAGGGGTGCAGGTTGCCGAATTCTGCCCAGGTGACCGGGATCATTTCGCTGGCCGCGTTGAGCTTCATGGTGCACGAGCCCAGCGGGATCATGCTGCGGTCCAGGGCCAGGTCCTTGTCGGCCAGCTTGCGCAGGTAGCGCATCAACTCCGTTTCGCTGTGGTAGCGGTTGAACACGGGGTGTTCGAGGAACGTCGAACGACGCAGCAAGGCCTCGGGCAGTAGTGTACCGCTGCTGGCGGCCAGCGCCTGGAAGTCAGGCTGCGTTTGACCAGCGCCGAACAGCTGCCACAGCGCCTGCACATCGGCCGGAGTGGTGGTTTCGTCCAGCGATACACCTACATGGCCGGCATCGACCTGGCGCAGGTTGATGCCTTGGGCGCGCGCTTTCTCGTGCAGGCCGTGGGTGGCATCGCCGGTAGCCAGGGTCAGGGTATCGAATGCCGTGTCGCTCACGACCGGCACAGCCATTGCCCGCAGGCCCTGTGCCAGGATGGCGGTCAGGCTGTGGGTACGTTGGGCAATGCGCTTGAGGCCTTCAGGGCCGTGATAGACGGCGAACATGCTGGCAATATTGGCAAGCAGCACCTGGGCGGTGCAGATGTTGCTGGTGGCCTTTTCGCGGCGAATGTGCTGCTCACGTGTCTGCATGGCCAAGCGCAGGGCCGTCTTGCCGAAGCGGTCTATCGACACGCCGACCAGGCGCCCTGGCATGTCGCGCTTGAAGGCATCGCGGGTCGCGAAGTAGGCCGCATGCGGCCCGCCGAAGCCCAGGGGCACACCAAAGCGCTGGGCGCTGCCGATGGCCACGTCGGCCTCGAACTCGCCAGGTGGGGTCAACAGAGTCAAGGCCAGCAGGTCTGCCGCCACGGCCACCAACGCATTGGCGTGATGGAACCGCTGCACCACCTCCCGGTAATCGAAGATACCACCGGTGCTGGCGGGGTACTGCAGCAAAGCGCCGAAGAATGGGCTGGCATCATCGAGCGCCTGCTCGTCGCCCACCAGCACCTCGATGCCCAAGGGCTCTGCGCGGGTACGCAGTACATCGAGGGTCTGCGGGTGGCAATGCATCGAGGCAAAGAAGCGGTTGCTGGCCTTGTTCTTCGACAGGCGCTTGCAGAACGTCATGGCTTCGGCAGCCGCCGTGGCTTCATCGAGCAGCGAAGCATTGGCGATCGGTAACCCTGTGAGGTCGCTGATCAGGGTCTGGAAATTGAGCAAGGCTTCCAGCCGGCCCTGGGAAATTTCTGGCTGGTAGGGCGTGTACGCGGTGTACCAGGCCGGGTTTTCCAGCAGATTGCGCAGGATGGGCGCGGGCGTGTGGGTGTTGTAGTAACCCTGGCCTATGTAACTTTTGAAAAGCTGGTTCTTGCCGGCGATGGCCTTCAGGGCGGCGAGCGCATCCGCTTCGCTGTGCCCATCGTCCGTGCCCAGCACGCTGGTACCCTTGATGCTGGCGGGGATGACGGCGTCGGTCATGGCCTCCAGTGAATCGAAGCCCAGAGTGGCGAGCATGGCCTGCTCGTCTTCGCTGCGTGGCCCGATGTGACGGGCAATGAACTCATTGGCAGTGCCGAGGTTGATCGTCATGGCGTGGTTCCTCAGGCGTCGTCGTTGGCGTTGAGCAGGCGGTCGTAGGCACCCTGGTCGAGCAGGGCGCTCACAGCGCTGGCGTCGGCAGGCTTGAAGCGGAAGAACCAGCCTTCGCCCAGCGGGTCCTCGTTGACCAGCTCGGGGCTATCTTCAAGCTGGGCGTTGACCTCAATCACTTCGCCGGCCAGCGGCATGTACACGCCGCTGGCAGCCTTGACCGACTCGACGGTGGACGCTTCGCTGCCTTTTTCATAGTGACGCAGCTCCGGCAGCTGCACGAACACCACATCGCCCAGTGCATTCTGGGCATAGGCGGTGATCCCTATGGTGACGCTGCCATCGGCTTCTACGCGCAGCCATTCGTGGTCGTCGGTGAAACGCAACTCGCTCATGAAAAATCCTCGTGGACCGGGTGGCACGATTAGGTTCGCGCTCTGGTGGGTTTTCAGTAAGCAATAAGGTGGCCAACTGTGCATGGACCCATGAAAGCGGGGGAGGGAGTGCTGGCTCGCTGATTACCGAATAGGCTTCTGTAACGAAATCGATACGCTCAAGTCTTGGTTACCCCTTTGGGCGCCGTTCATCTCTCAGCGCGGCGTGGGATGGGCGGTGTACCGTTTTCGATACGGTGTATTGAATTTGATACGGCTGATTTCCTATTCCATCTTGAGAAATGCATGACGCTGCACAGCAATAGTCAAACATTAAATCTGGCAAAAAATAACCAGAGTTCCCTGACGGGGTCGGCAACGTTTTAGCAGGATCTACTTTCTGTATAACTTTAGTTGTCGGGAACTTTGACCCTCTCATTGTCCGCATGGATCGCCTGTACGGTTCACGCGTGTTCCTCTACATGCCTGAGTGACAAATCAGGCGGATCGCTCATGACGACCGTCAGGCATATTCATGATGCCTGGCTTGTTTGTAAGCTTGATTAAGGATGATGTATGACACGCAAGCGCAGGCAAGTTGAATTACCTCCTACCTAATTGGGAGGTACACCCTCAGGGCCCAATCTTCTTCCTCCCGGCTATTCAGGGCCATTGTTTCCCGCCGACCAGTATCACCCAGGCAGTACAATACTTGAACATTTCCGGTATGTGATAAACAGTGGACCGCAGATTCTGGAAGCTGTAAATGATCATGCCAGTACAGTATTTACCCAAGCGCTGGGACGTGTGGCTCAAACCCTCGAGCATGATGTCGCTTTGGTAAAACAGACGCTAGGGCCGCCACCCGCGTCTACCGCCGGCATGCTCGCACACGACATTGCCGCACGTAACCTGTTGATCGCGCGTAAAGTTGAAGACCGTCATGTTCAGACTGAAGTAGCAGACCGATATTTTGGATCGACGCCACTGGGCAAGACGCGAAAAGACTATATCGACGCCACCTACAGATGGTTTGAAAAAGGTGTCGTGCGAAAGGACGATTTGCGCACGCTGATCCAGGAATCGTTCACGGCTGCCTATCAAACGCAACTGCGCGATGCCGAAATTCAAATGCTCCAGGGTCAAATCGGCGCATTGCAGCACGCGCTTGCACAAGCCGAGGCGCAGGCGCTCGCTGACGCGCAGGCGCAGCGGATAGCCGAGGCTCAGGCACGCGCCCAGGCTGAGGCACAGGCACGTGCCGAGGCTCAAGCACGGGCACGTGCTGAGGCCCAAGCCCAGGCATGCGCTCAGGAGCAGGCCCTCAAACAAGCACAGGCCCTGGCAAAAGCAAAAGCCGAGGCCGAGGCTATTGCGCGTGAAGCCGCCGCCAAAGCCGCCGCTGAAAAAGCCCTGGCCGAGCAAACCCTCAAACAGGCCAATACCTACCCAGTGCCGCTGGCCATCGCAAAGGCACAGGCGCATCTCAGCCTGTCCGCTGGCGCTACGCCGGTTAGCCTCGCTGCTGGCGTTTCGCTTGGAGCCGCTGTACGCGGTGCCATCTGCGCGTTGAACGCCGCCTCGTTGGAAGCGGTTGCCACCCCGTTCCTGATCGGCATTGCCGCACTGTTGCATGCGCCCAAGCTGGGTAATGGGGAGCGCAAGGCAAAGGTGTTGCCGCTTGGCAACTATCTGCTGAGTGTGCCCCTGACCGAATTGTCGATCGAGCTTGATTCCGCCGCTCAAACGCAGGCGGTCGAGCGGGCAGTGATCGACCTGCCGTTGCGCATGGGCGAGGTGCAGACGCTGGGCGGGCCAATCGAACTGTTCGTGGCCAATACCGATGGCCAGGTGATCCCTTCTGCAGTGCCCGTATTGAAGGCCGCTTACGACGCCCAGAGCGGTCAGTACACGGTCGTCACCGACGATGTGCCGCCCAGAACCCTGACCTGGACACCGGCGATCGAACCGACAGACAGTTCGACAAGCCTGCCACCTGCACCGCCGTCTCCTACCCACCTCATTGGCCCCATCCTCGAACCCCTTCAAGGGCGGTTGGACACGTATCCGGACTTGCCGGACTTAGGGTTCGATGACGTTGTCATCATATTCCCAAGCGACTCCGGGCTGCCACCGCTCTACGTGATGTTCAAGAGCCGTCGGAACATGCCGGGGGTGGTGAAAGGTAAAGGACAGCTGATCACAGGCACCTTTTTGACGGCGGGGAGCCGCGAGGGGGTGCCGGTTCCGCAGCAAGTTGCCAGTAAATTGAGGGGTAAGAAGTTTAGCAGTTGGGCGGCGTTCAGGCGTCGCCTGTGGCAGACTATTGGAAGAAGCCCGTTGTTCGAGAGCGAGTTTACGCCAGCTGAATTGTTAAGTATGCGCAGGGGGCTTGCGCCGTTGGCAGAACTTGACGAGCGAGTTGGAAAAAAGATCAAATATGAAATTCACCATGTGAAACGTATTGCTGATGGCAGAGATGTGTATGACATTGACAACCTGAGAATAGTATCACCAAAATTCCATCAGTCCCTGCATAAGCGGAATCGAAACGATGCCTAAAGAAATAAGTGATTATACTGAGCGAGAATTTTTTCAATTGGTGTATGCCTTATATCACAGTGACCCTCAGTACTTCCCTAATGACAGGGAGCATACTCGTGGCGTACTTGAATTTGAACGCCTTGTCCAGCACCCCGCAAAATCAAATCTGATTTACCGCCCACACAGGGTCGGGATTGAATCCTCCCCTAAAGCGGTAGTTGACGAAGTGAAACGGTGGCGCGCTGAGCAGGGGCTTCCAGGTTTCAAGCCATCCTGAATCCAAAACAGACGACTCCCGCAGCTCATCGTGCGGGAGTCTTTCAGCTTACCGGTTCGGCAACGCCATCACAGGTTCATTATTGAAAAAACGGCAGCGCCAGATACACCTTGATCACCACCACATTGATCAAGTCAATGAAGAACGCCCCCACCATCGGCACCACCAGAAATGCCACGTGCGAAGGCCCGAACCGCTGGGTCACCGCTTGCATGTTCGCGATTGCGGTAGGCGTTGCACCCAGTCCGAAGCCGCAATGGCCGGCGGACAGGACAGCCGCGTCGTAGGTGCGGCCCATGACCCGGAAGGTGATGAAGATGGCAAACAGCGCCATCAGCAGGGTCTGCGCCGCCAGCAGCACAAAGAAAGGCAGTGCCAGTGCAGCCAGGTCCCACAGTTTCAACGACATCAACGCAATGGCCAGAAACAACGACAGGCTCACATTGCCCAGTACCGACACTTCCCGCTCGAACACCTGATAAAAGCCGAAGGCTGACAGGCCATTGCGCAGCAGTACGCCCACGAACAATACGCAGACGAAGTTTGGCAACTCGAAGGCAGTGCCCTTGAGCAGCTCATTTAGCACGGTACCGGTCAACAGGCTCACTGCAATCAGGGCAAGCGTCTCGATCACGGAAAACGAGGTGATCAGGCGTTCTTTCTCCGGCTGCTCGAAGCCTGAGGGCAACTGAGGCGTGTTATTAGCCAAGCCAGGGGTCGCGACCCGCTTGATCAGTAGGCGGGCCACGGGACCGCCAATCAAGCCGCCCAAGACCAGCCCGAACGTGGCGGAGGCCAATGCCAGCTCCGAGGCCGAGGCCAGGCCGAACTTTTCAGTGAAGGTGGCGCCCCACGCAGCACCGGTGCCATGGCCTCCCGACAGGGTGATCGAGCCGGCCAGCAGACCCATCAACGGGTCCAACCCCAGCGCCGTGGCCAGACCGATGCCCAAGGCGTTCTGCACCACCAGCAGGCCGGTCACCACCGCCAGGAACAGGACCACCGCACGCCCACCTTTTTTCAGGCTGGCAAAATCGGCGTTCAGGCCGATGGTGGCGAAGAATGCCAGCATCAAAGGTGTCTGCAGGGAGGTGTCGAAGTGAACTTGCACATCGAAGGTGCGCAGCACCAGCAGGGCAATCGCGACCACCAGGCCACCGGCGACCGGTTCAGGGATGTTGTAGGCACGCAGAAAACCTATGCGTGCGACCAGACCGCGACCTAGCAGCAGCACCAGGGAAGCGGCCACCAGCGTGCCGTAAAAATCGAGTTCGAACATCAGGTACTCTCGTTGAATCCATAACGGACCGCTGACCGCTCTGGGGCGGTCTGGCGGGGTGACAGGCAGGATTGCACTGGCACCATTCTACGAGGCGTGACGAAAGACGTATCCGGGGAACGCCTAGGAAAAGTCTGCTAAAACAGAGGGAATTGTCGTCAACCTCAGGTTTTTCCAGGAATTCCGTATTTGCGCAGGCGTTGGGCAATGGCGGTATGTGAGGTCTGCAGCCGGGCCGCCAGCAATCGGGTCGAGGGGTAGCTGGTATACAGCCGTTGCAACAGCTCACGCTCGAAATCACCCACGGCCTGTTCCAGGCTGGCCACGTCGCCCTCATGGGTGCGACTGACAGACGTGCCAGCGATGTCCAAATCGCCGATGTCCACCAGGTTGCTTTCGCAGATAGCGGCGGCGCGAAAGATCACGTTCTGCAATTGCCGCACATTGCCCGGCCAAGGGTTAGCCAGCATGGCGCTGTGGGTGGCGGGGGTGAGCCTGCAGGCAGGCCGCTGGATCTGTGTGCAGGCCTGCTGCATGAAGAAGTGCGCGAGCATCAGGATATCCTGGCCGCGGTCACGCAGGGGAGGGACTTGCAGGTTCAACACATTGAGGCGGTAAAACAGGTCCTCGCGGAACGTGCCCTCGGCCACCATCTGCTCCAGGTTACGGTGGGTCGCGCTGATGATACGCACGTTGACCTTCACTTCCCGGTCGCCCCCCACGCGGCGGAAACTGCCGTCACTGAGAAAACGCAGCAGCTTGGCTTGCAGGTAGGGGGACATCTCGCCGATCTCATCGAGAAACACCGTGCCCTGGTTGGCCAGCTCCATCAGCCCTGGCTTGCCGCCGCGCTGAGCGCCAGTGAAGGCGCCTGGTGCATAACCGAACAGTTCGCTCTCGGCCAGGCTTTCAGGCAAGGCGGCGCAGTTCAGGGCCAGAAAGGGAGCCGCGTGACGGCTGCTGATCGCGTGGCAGGCGCGGGCCACCAGTTCCTTGCCGGTGCCGGTCTCGCCATGCACCAACAGCGGTGCATCCAGGGTAGCCACACGCAAGCCCCGAGCCTTCAGGGTACGGATGGCGGGTGATTCGCCCAACAGGGCGTCGAAACCCTCGGCATGATCGTGGCGCAGGGCTGATAGCCGCTCACCCAATCGCGTGGGCGGGTAAAGTGTCAGCAGGCCGCCGGTGTGGGTGATTGGCATGGCGTCGAGCAGCAGGCTCTGGCCATTGAGCTGCATTTCGCGCATGGGCAGGTGAAAGTTGCTGTCGAGCAACGCTTGCAGCAGGCCCGGGTCGCCAAACAACTCGCCTACGCAGCGCCCGGCCGACTCCCGACCACACAACGCCACCAGCGCAGGGTTGGCCAGCAACACCTTGCCGGCCCTGTCCACCGCCAGCACTGGGTCGCTCATGGCGGCCAGCAGTGCATCGAGCTGCAGGTGACGACGTTGCCCCGGCAGGATGTCGACCACCTCCACTGCCTTCACACCCTGTACGTCGAACAAGGCGTCATGCAGCTCTTCCAGCACGGCGGGGCTGAGGGTCGGTGCGTCGATGTAGACGTTCGGCGGCACCATCTCCACGGCATCGAGGTTGAGGTTGCGCGCACCGAGCAGCGCCAGGACTTCCTGAGTGATGCCGACGCGGTCGATGAAGCTGACATGGATACGCATGTGGCAATACGAAATGGCCGGGTAGGGCGCTAGTATGCCTCAAGCGGATCCTGCTCGTGACGGGTCGCGTCCTACTCCAGATGCTCAGGCTTGATGGGGTCACCGGACTTCACGTCCAGCTTGGCGCGGATGTCCTCGAACATCCAGTCGTAGATCCTGTGGGGTGAAGCCAGGCTTTCGAATTTCTTCGGTGGGGCCAGGTAAGCCTGGGCGCGGCGACTCAGTTGCATCAGAAAACTGGGCAGCACCTGATCCTTGGGCAGAAAGAAAGCCTCGTCGACAGGCTTGCCCTCGATACTGCCCTTCATGTGGAATTGAATACCCCTGCCCTCACGGGGGTCGGTAAAGGCCTCGTAGTCCACCTTGAGGTCATAGCTGTGGTCACTGCTGTTGAGCGCAGTGCGCTCGATGTGGACGTGACCGGGTTCATATTTGGCCATGGGCTCTCCTGTATGAGATTGAGCGGGCACATGGCCCGCCGACGGTATTCAACGGTAGCTGATCCCAGGGGCAGCGGTCGAAACCCGCGTGCCGGCGGTACCGGTCACGATGCGCTCGATATTGGCCAGCGAGCTGATCACCGCCACCTTGCCCGTGTGCCGGGCAAAGTCGCTGGCCGCCTGCACCTTGGGCCCCATCGAACCTGCCGCGAAACCTAGCGTGTCCAGCTCGTCAGGGTGGGCCTGGGCGATGGCGCGTTGGGTCGGCTTGCCAAAATCGATGTACGCCGCCTCCACATCGGTGGCAATGATCAGCAGGTCGGCCTCGAGCTGTTCGGCCAGCAGTGCAGAGCACAGGTCCTTGTCGATCACCGCCTCGATACCCTTGAGCTTACGGTGTTCATCGTAGAGGGTCGGGATGCCGCCGCCGCCGGCACAGATCACGATGCTGCCCTTTTCGAGCAGCCATTTGATAGGGCGGATTTCGAAGATGCGTTTGGGCCTGGGGCTTGCCACCACCCGGCGGTATTTGTCCCCGTCAGGCTTGACCACCCAGCCCTTTTCAGCGGCCAGGCGCTGGGCTTCATCTTTGCTGTAGACCGGGCCGATGAACTTGCTCGGGTCCTTGAACGCAGGGTCCTCGGCGTCCACTTCGACCTGGGTCAGCAGGGTGGCAAACGGCACGCCGACGTCCAGCAGGTTGCCCAGTTCCTGCTCGATCATGTAGCCGATCATGCCCTCGGTTTCGGCGCCCAACACGTCCAGCGGATAGGCCTCGTCGGGCTTGTACGACAGCCCTTGCAAGGCCAGCAGGCCCACTTGCGGGCCATTGCCATGGGCGATTACCAGCTCGTTACCGGGGTGGATCTTGGCAATCTGCTCGGCAGCGGTACGAATGTTGGCGCGCTGGTTTTGCGCGGTCATGGGCTCGCCACGGCGCAGCAGGGCATTGCCGCCTAGTGCAACAACGATACGCATGGAGAATGTCCTTTATCGAAAGTCGTGAGCGGCTGCAGGACGGCTAATGCGGCCCGCTAACAGCCGCAATGCCAAAGCAGGCGGCGATCTACAGATCGGCCAGTGTCGACACCAGAATCGCCTTGATCGTGTGCATGCGGTTTTCCGCTTGCTCGAACGCAATGCAGGCCGGGGACTCGAACACGTCATCGGTCACTTCGATGCCGTTAGTGAGGTCCGGGTACTG
The DNA here is from genome assembly GCF_002021815.1 of Pseudomonas parafulva. NCBI lineage: Bacteria > Pseudomonadati > Pseudomonadota > Gammaproteobacteria > Pseudomonadales > Pseudomonadaceae > Pseudomonas > Pseudomonas parafulva. The sequence continues at coordinate 3,662,058 of NZ_CP019952.1, read as the reverse complement.
CTCGGCGATCTGCTTGCCCACCTTGGTCTCGCAGTTGTGAAACGCCGGCAGGCAGTGCATGAACTTGGTCCTGGGGTTGCCGCTGGCCTTCATCAGCTCGGCGTTGACCTGGTAGGGCTTGAGCAGCTTGATGCGTTCGCCCCAGGCTTCGATGGGTTCGCCCATCGATACCCACACGTCGGTATGAATGAAGTCCACGCCCTTGACGGCGGCCTTGGCATCTTCGGTGAGGGTGATGCGGGCACCGCTTTGCTCGGCGTACTGCTTGCAACGTTGCACCAGGTCATCGTGGGGCCAGAGGTCCTTGGGCGCAGCGATGCGCACGTCCATGCCCAGCTTGGCGCCGATCAACAGCAGCGAGTTGCCCATGTTGTTGCGCGCATCGCCCAGGTAGGCGTAGCTGATGTCATGCAGCGGCTTGTCGCTGTGTTCGCGCATGGTCAACACGTCGGCAATCATCTGGGTAGGGTGATATTCATCCGTCAGGCCATTGAATACTGGCACGCCGGCATACTTGGCCAGTTCTTCGACGATTTCCTGCTTGAAGCCGCGGTATTCGATTGCGTCGTACATGCGCCCGAGCACGCGAGCGGTGTCCTTCATGCTTTCCTTGTGGCCGATCTGCGAGGAGTTCGGGTCGATGTAGGTGACGTTGGCGCCTTGGTCGTAAGCGGCCACTTCGAAAGCACAACGGGTACGCGTGGAGGTTTTTTCAAAAATCAGCGCAATGTTGTTGCCCTTGAGGTGCTGCTGTTCGGTGCCGGTGTACTTGGCCCGCTTGAGGTCGCGGGACAGGTCCAGCAGGTAACGCAGCTCACGGGTGCTGTGGTGTTCCAGGCTGAGCAGGTTGCGGTTGTGGATGTTGAACGCCATGACTTTTCTCCTGGGTGTGGTGAACGCCGGGCCGCTACCGGGTAGGGGCGGCCTGGTTGATGGACGTCAGTAATCGATGGGGTCGCGAACGATAGGGCAGGTCATGCAGTGGCCTCCGCCGCGGCCGCGGCCCAGTTCGCCAGCACTGATGGTGATCACTTCGACCCCGGCCTTGCGCAGCAAGGTATTGGTGTAGGTGTTGCGGTCGTAACCAATGACCACGCCTGGCTCCAGCGCCACCACGTTGTTGCCGTCATCCCATTGCTCGCGTTCGGCGGCAAAGCTGTTGCCGCCGGTTTCGACCACCCGCAGGCGCACACCCAGCTGTTCGCCCACAACCTCGATGAACGACTTGTGCTCGCGGCGCACGTCCATGCCATAGGGCCGGCTTTCGTCGGGCTGGATGATGAACGGTACGATCTCGCTGACCACCTCGGGGAAGACCGTGACCAGGTCGCGGTCGCAGAAGCTGAACACGGTGTCCAGGTGCATGGCGGCGCGGGACTTGGGCAAGCCGGCGACGATGACCTTGTGCACGGCGCCCTTGGCGAACAGGCTCTGCGCCAACTGGCCGATGGCCTGGCGAGAGGTGCGCTCGCCCATGCCGATCAGCACGATGCCGTTGCCGATGGGCATGACATCACCGCCTTCGAGGGTGGACTGACCATGGTCCTTGTCCGGGTCACCGTACCAGACCTGGAAGTCGGCGCCTGTGAACTGCGGGTGGAACGTGTAGATGGCGGTGGTGAGCAGCGTTTCATGGCGCCGTGCCGGCCAGTACATGGGGTTGAGCGTGACGCCCCCGTAGATCCAGCAGGTGGTGTCGCGGGTGAATTGGGTATTGGGCAACGGTGGCAGGATGAAACTCGAATGGCCCAGGTAGTCGTTGTACATCTTGACCACTTCGGCGCCTTCGCTTTGCGGCAGATCCTGGCCAGCCACACCGCCAATCAAAAATTCAGCCAGATGACGCGGCTCCATGCCTTCGAGCCAACTGCGCACCTCATTGGTCAGGCCTACCCCGACGGTGTCAGGGGTGATCTTGCGGTCCAGTATCCATTTGAGCGCTTCGGGTTGCTGCACGATGTCGGTCAGCAGGTTGTGCATTTCCAGCACATCGACACCCCGCTCGCGCATCTTGGTGACGAAATCGAAGTGGTCACGCTTGGCCTGATCCACCCAGATCACATCGTCAAACAACAGCTCGTCGCAGTTGGTCGGGGTCAGGCGCTTGTGCGCAAGGCCCGGCGCGCACACCATGACCTTGCGCAGCTTGCCGGCTTCGGAATGCACACCGTATTTCTGTTTTTCAGCGGACATGGTTTCAATCCTCCATTGAGTCGAAGAGGGATCACAGCGTCAGGAAGCCGTCGTACAGGCCGAAGGCTGCCACCAGGGCACCGACGACCACGGCTGCGAAAATCAGTTTTTCCACGGGGGTGAAGACGGGTTGGCCCACTTCACGCTTGGCCTTTGCAAACAGGATGGCGCCAGGGGCATAAAGCAGCGCCGAGAGCAGCAGGTATTTCACTCCGCCGGCATATAGCAGCCAGATGGCATAGAGCAGGGCGACGCTGCCGATGAACAGGTCCTTGCGGCGTTCGGCCAGCGCTTGTTGGTAGGTTTCACTGCGCACCGCCAGCAACACGGCGTAGGCCGCCGACCACAGGTAGGGCACCAGGATCATCGAAGTGGCCAGGTAGATCAGCGACAGGTAGGTACTGTTGGAGAACAGCGTGATCACCAGGAAGATCTGCACCATGGCGTTGGTCAGCCACAAGGCGTTGGCAGGCACCTGGTTGGCGTTCTCGCGGCGCAGGAAGGCCGGCATGGTGTGGTCCTTGGCAGCGGCGAACATGATCTCGGCGCACAACAGCACCCAGGACAGCAGCGCACCGAGCAGCGAGATGATCAGGCCGACACTGATCAGCACGGCGCCCCAGTGGCCGACCACGTGCTCGAGCACGGCCGCCATCGAGGGGTTCTGCAACCCTGCCAGTTCAGGCTGGGTCATGATGCCCAGCGACAGCACATTGACCAGCACCAGGAACAACAGCACGGTGATGAAGCCGATGACGGTGGCCTTGCCCACATCGGAGCGTTTTTCCGCACGGGATGAGAAGATGCTCGCGCCTTCGATGCCGATGAACACCCACACCGTCACCAGCATCATGTTGCGCACCTGATTCATCACGCCGCCCAGTTCAGGTGTACCGGTGCCCCATATATCGGCGGTGAAGACGTCCAGCCGGAAGGCGAACAGGCAGATCAGCGCGAACAGCACCAACGGCACCACCTTGGCCACCGTGGTAACCAGGTTGATGAACGCCGCTTCACGGATGCCTCGCAGCACCAGAAAATGCACTGCCCACAGCAGGATCGAGGCGCCGATGATCGCGGCCGGCGTGTTGCCCTCGCCAAATACCGGGAAGAAGTAGCCCAGGGTACTGAACAACAGCACGAAATAGCCGACGTTCCCCAGCCAGGCACTGATCCAGTAGCCCCAGGCCGAAGAAAAGCCCATGTAATCGCCGAAACCGGCCTTGGCATACGCATAGACTCCGCCGTCAAGGTCAGGCTTGCGGTTGGCCAGCGTCTGGAATACGAAAGCCAGGGTCAGCATGCCCACGGCGGTGATAGCCCAGCCAATCAACACTGCGCCTACGCCGGCGCTGGCGGCCATGTTCTGCGGAAGGGAAAAGATGCCGCCACCGATCATCGAGCCGACGACCAGCGCAACTAACGCACCGAGTTTTAGTTTTGCGGGAGAATCAGACATTTAACAACTCCTGCCAGGAGGAAGTTGGCCACAGATTAAATCTGATGCCGTGGCCATACGCTGATATGGATCAGTGCATTGCAAGGTAAGGGCGTTGAATTACCTTACCGAACTCCTGGAGATTGCCGACTGCCATGGCTGCAGGCCTTGTACGCTGGCACCTCCATGTCTTGCTACGCTTCATCCCTCTGCCCTGCGAAGGTTGAAACTAGTCGCTTCTGGGCAGAGCGCAAATTTTTTACCGGTATTTATGCTTTTATCGAAATAGTGTGAACCGGTTGGCACTCTGGAGTTCTTAACAACCGCACGCTTAGACGTTAATGGCTTAGTGGCTAAATGAGAGTACGGCTGTAATTGAGGTCAGCCTCTATTAATAAACAGCGTCTTGTTACAACTGCAACACTGTCAGGAAATATCTGGAGACCTATGGGCGAACAAGGACAGAAACTGCGTCTAGGGGCATTGGTGGCGCTGGTCGTGGGTTCGATGATCGGAGGCGGCATTTTCTCCTTGCCCCAGAACATGGCGGCCCGTGCCCAGGCCGGGGCGGTGCTGATTGGCTGGGGGATCACTGCCGTGGGCATGCTGGCCCTGGCCTTCGTCTTCCAGACGCTGGCCAACCGCAAGCCTGAACTGGATTCAGGCGTGTATGCCTATGCCAAGGCTGGGTTCGGCGACTACATGGGCTTTTCCTCGGCGTGGGGCTACTGGATCAGTGCCTGGCTGGGGAATGTCGGTTATTTCGTGCTGTTGTTCAGCACCCTTGGGTTCTATTTCCCGGTGTTCGGTGAAGGCAATACCCCAGTGGCCATCGGGTGTGCCTCGGTGTTGCTGTGGGCGGTGCATTTTCTGGTATTGCGCGGGATTCGCGAGGCGGCGTTCATCAACCTGGTGACCACAGTGGCCAAAGTGGTGCCCCTGGTGCTGTTCGTCGTCATCGCGGCCTGCGCTTTTCGCCTGGATATCTTCACCCAGGACATCTGGGGGCTGGACAATCCGGCGTTCGGCAGCGTGCTCGAGCAAGTGCGCAACATGATGCTGGTAACGGTGTTCGTCTTCATCGGTATCGAAGGCGCCAGTGTGTACTCAGGCAGGGCTCGGCGGCGGGCCGACGTGGGCAGGGCCACGGTCATCGGCTTCGTGGGTGTGCTGGCACTGCTGGTACTGGTCAACGTCCTCTCCCTAGGGGTCATGACGCAACCGGAGCTGGCCGGTTTGCAGAACCCTTCGCTGGCGGCGGTCCTGGCCCACATCGTCGGCCCTTGGGGCGCGTTGCTGATCAGCCTGGGGCTGGCGGTTTCGTTGCTGGGGGCGTTACTGTCGTGGGCGCTGCTGTGTGCCGAGATTCTCTACGCCACGGCGCGCGACCAGACCATGCCCCGTTTCCTTGCCCAGGAGAACGCCAACCAGGTACCTGCCAATGCACTGTGGCTGACCAACGGCATGATCCAGGGTTTTTTACTGATCACGCTGGTGTCCGCCGGTACCTATACCAGCCTGATCTACCTGGCCTCGTCCATGATTCTGGCGCCGTACCTGTGGTCCGCCGCCTACGCCATGTCGCTGGCCGTGCGGGGAGAGACTTACGAAGGCCAACCGGCCCAGCGGCGCAAGGACCTGCTCGTGGCCGCGCTCGCGGTTGGGTACGCCGTCTGGCTGCTGTATGCCGGTGGCCTGAAGTACCTGCTGCTCTCGGCACTGTTGTACGCGCCGGGGGTGATCCTGTTTGCCCGGGCCAAACATGAGCAAGGGCTTAAGCTTTTCACGCTGACAGAGAAGCTGATCTTCGCCGCCGTGCTATCGGGTGCGGCGCTGGCAGGCTATGCCCTCTGGTCAGGGTTGCTGAGCCTGTGAGCCGGCTGTGAACGGCCGTTCCGGTCGCGACCAGATCCACAGGTTGCCCAGGCTCATACCGGCAATGGCCAGGAATACCGGCCAGTGATGCTCAAGAAACACCAGCATCAAAACCGCGCAGAGCAACATGCTGACCGTCGCACTGACCTTGGCCCGCCGCTGGATCACCTTGCCGTTGCGCCAGTTGTACAGGATAGGGCCAAACAACCGGTGGCTTTCGAGCCAGGCGGACAGGCGAGGCGAGCTTCGCGTGGCCGCCCACGCCGACAACAGGATGAATTCGGTGGTCGGCAAGCCCGGAACGACAATGGCGACCAGGCCTACCCCCAGGCTTGCGTAAGCCAGGATCGCATACAGCAGACGGGCAATTTTGGAGCGGGCAGGTTGGGTCATGGGCTCACTGCTAGAACGAACGGCCCCCGGTCAGAGGGCCTTGAAAGTGTTTCAAGCCTGCTCGGCATTCATGGCATAGGCCTGTTTGAGCAAGACGGTGAAGCGCTCGAACGCTGCGACGGCGCCGTGTTCGGCAGCCGCCTCTTCTTCAGCTGACAGTATCAGGCCATCGAGTGTTCGCGTGAACTGCTTCCAGCCTTCGGCGCGCCCACCGGCGGGCTCGCCCAGGTGACGGGCGCCGAAGGTCTCCGACAAGCCCAGCGCCGCGGCCCGCTTGATCAGAAACGCGGCGCCCAGTTTGGAGCCTTCGGACACGAAGATCCAGCCTAGTGCCTCTGCCATGCTTGGACGTTGCACCGCCCCCGGTAGCTCGGCAGGCGCCTGCATGTCCAGGTCCGCCAGGTCCTGACGCGCCTGACGGGCTCGACAGCGCTCGGCAAGGTCGGGTAGGAGGGCGATCAATTGCGGGTCGTTGTAAAGCGGCTGCAGTTCGGCCTGGAACAGGTACTGGGCAACCACGAAGCGGGCAAAACTTTCGCGGCTATCGAATGGCGCATGGGATTTGACCAGGGCGTCGAGTGCGGCATGGGGCGCCTGGGTCACCAGGTTCAGGCGTTGGGTAAGCGAAGAAGCGCGGTTGTTCATGATGCAGTCCTTGGAAAGCAAAGCGTTTCAATACAAGACGAATCAACAGGAGCGGGGGCGTAAAAAGCCTGCAGGAGCAGGCGTGGGTGCTGGGAGCCAAGCCGGGTGCACAGCGGCCCGGCCGGCCCCAGCTGCGCCAGCGCCTCAGATATCCCACACCACGTTGATGGCGAAGTTACGGCCCGGCATGCTCAGGCGGTCGATGTTGGCCGGCTGGGTCACCGCGGCCTCCCCCTGGCCGTCGTAGCTGCGCACCGAGTCCCACTGCCAGTATTTCTTGTCGGTGAGGTTGTACAGGCCAGCGTTCACCGTGATGTCATCGGTGACGTTGTAGAAGCCGGTCAGGTCCAGTACGCCATAGCCGGGCGTGCGGAACTTCGACGCCGAGCCATCGGGCGAATAGAAGGTGCTGTCGTCGACCCGCGTCTTGCGCTTGACCAGCGTCCAGCTCAGCAGCCCACCCATGTCGCCCTGTGTGTAGCCCAGGCCCACGACGCCCTTGAGCGGGTTGACGGTGTTGAGCGGCTGGCCGCTGTCGTCGTTGCGCCCGTAGGTGTACGCCAGGGAGCCTTGTGCATACAGCCCCGCTGGCGCGCCAAACCGGTCGAGTTCCAGCTGGCCTCTTACCTCGGCACCTTTGATGGTCGCGCGCTTGATGTTGTTGGCCTGGAATGTCTGCTCGAGGTTGGCGCCTTGCACGGCGTCTTCGTCAATGAAGTCGCGGTACTTGTTGTAGTAGACCGCCACATCGAAGCTGCCCGCGTCGAAGCGGCCGCGCAGGCCGGTTTCCAGGCCCTTGCTGCGCTCAGGCTGCAGGCCAGGGTTGCCCTCCACGCGGTAGCCTTGCTCCAGGTTCACGAACTTGCCGTACATGGACTTGGCCGTGGGCGTGCGGAAGCCCTGGGCGTATTGCGCGTATCCGGTGTAGTGGTCGTTGAAGGCATAGGTCACCCCCAGCTTGGGCGACACGCGGTGCCACTTTTTGTCCGAATCATCCTGGAAAGCCGGGGCCGTACCGCTGGCGTCAAGCCCGCGCAGGAAGGCGTCGGTAAAGTGAGGCGCCATGCGTGTGTAGTCGTAGCGCGCACCTGGCAGGAACGTCCAGTTGCCCCAGCGAACCTCGTCCTGAACGAACAAACTGTAGGTATTGACGGTCGGGTCCGGGAAGTCGCTGACCAGCGCCTGGCCGTCGCGCGGGCTGTCCTGGCCGATACCCCGGCAAGTGCCGCCGATGTTCACGCACGTGCCAGTACCGCTGCGCGCCCCGGTGACGTTCTGGTGCTTGAGGGTGGTGCCATAGGTCAGCGAGTGATCGGTCTGGCCAAGGCTGAAGGCCTTCTCCAGCTGGGCATCGAAGATCCACTGGCGATCCTTGTAGGTGGTCTGGCGGTCGCGCAGTACCTGACGCCCCGACGCGACGTACAGCTCGTCGGTGCGCTGATCGGTCTTGGCGATCTGGTAGTTCAGGCTCCACTTGACCTCGTCCGCGAAAAGGCTGTCCAGGCCGAAACGGTGGTTCAGGCCGAAGCGCTCGCGGGTGATGGTGTCGTTGCCCTGGCGCATGCGGTACGAATTCCTGGCACCAAAACCCGGGATGAACGGCCCGCCTACTGCGCTGAGCAGGTTCTGGTCGCGGTCGTCCTTGAAGCGTTCGTAGGTCACGCCCAGCCGGGCGTCGTCGGCGTAGTCCCAGCCCAGCTTGGCCAGCACGTTGGTGGTGCGCGCATCCACCGGGTTGGCGCGGGTGCGTGCAAGGCCCACGCCGCCGTGATCGGCATGGCTCTGGGTTTCGTGACCGTTGCGCTGGCTCAGGTGCAGCAGGCCGTCCAGGCTGCCCTCACGACCAGCTACGGTGGCGGACGTCAGCCAACTGTCATCGGCTGAGCTGTAGCCGGTTTTCAGTCGTGCGCCAGCGTCTCGGCCGGGCTTGATGATGTCTTCAGGATCAAGGGTGAAATAGCTCACCGCACCGCCGATGGCATTGCTGCCGTAGAGCACCGAGGCTGGGCCGCGCAGGATTTCCACACGCTTGATGATTTCCGGGTCGACGTAATTGCGCTGGGTCTGGGCGTAGGGCCCGTAGAAGAAGCTGTCCGGGATGGCCACACCGTCGATTTGGGTGAGTATCCGTTCGCCGTCGATGCCGCGAATGTTGTAGCCGTTCAGGCCGCTACGCTGCCCGGTCCCCGCCACCGAGACGCCCGGCTCGTAGCGCACCAGGTCCTGGAGGGTGTTGACGTTCTGCCGGTCGAGTTGTTCTCGGGTCTGCACGCTGACCGTACTGGGGACCTGGCTCACGTCCTGGGCGCTGCGGGTAGCGCTGACGGTCACCTGTTGCAGGGCTATGGCCCCGCGACCTGACTGGCGCTCGAGCACCACGTTGCCGCGGCTGATGGTGCGCGGGACCAGGCCAGTACCCTGTAGCAGGTGTTTGAGTGCCTGCTCCGGGGGCAGTGCACCTTGTATGCCGGGGGAGGCGACCCCTTCGGCCAGGCGGGCGTCGAAGCCCACCTGCCAGCCCGTGACCTGGCTGAACGCATTGATGGCCGATACCAGCGGCTGTTGGGCGATGCCGAAGTGGTAAGCGCCCACGCGCGAGGTGCTCACCGACGCTGGCTCGGCCGCCAGCGTGGGGAGGGAGTAGGCGCCTGTGGTGAGCAAGGCGAGTGATAACAGGGACAGTTGCCCCTTCAGGCGGGGACGTAGGGTCGAACGGATAGGACTGGTGGGCATCGAAAGCGCTCCCTGACGCGCGAACTGTTCATAGGGTGTGCGTTCTTGATTGAACAAGAATCAATTGCATTGGCTATGACGAGACGGACAGGGGGGTGCTATCGCGTAAAAATAAATCGCCTGCGCCCAGCTGGGCGTGTGGCGCGCTGCCGCGCGTGGGCAGGCGCCTTAGTTCAGGATGACCAGCGCCGGATACTCATGCAGTTGTGCCGAGGTGATGTGGGCCAACGCACGTAGCGCCTCAAGCGGCTGGTCGAGGCGGTAGTTGCCGGTGACGGCGATCTTCTCCAGCCGCTCATTGCGATTGATGATCCAGCCGGGGTAATAGCGGCGCAGCTCGGCCAGCACCTGGCTCAAGGGGCAGTTTTCGAAGACCAGGCGCCCATCGACCCAGGCCAGGTCCTTGCGCATGTCCAGTTGCCTGCGTGCACCGAACCCGTCGGGCCCGACGCGAATACTCTCGCCGGCCTGCAAACGGATACGCTGATCGCGACCTCCTTGTACGTCGACGTCGCCGCGCTGCACCTTGACCCAAGCTTGGCCATCGAGCAGGCGGACGGCAAAATCAGTGTCGCGTGCCTGGGCGCGCAGTGGGCCGGCCTGCACCTCAAGCGGGGCCGGCGCGCCCTTGGCGACCTGGAAGTATGCCTCGCCTTGCAGCAGGCGGGCGACCTGTTGCCCGTCGCTGCGCTCGCTGGCTAACGCTGATTGGGTATTGAGCAGCACCCGGGCATCGTCCTGCAGTTCCACCCGGTGACGTTCACCCACGACCGTCAGGTGATCAGCTTGTAGGCGCACTGGCACGTTGCCGAACATGAACAGGCCTACCAGCAGCGCGGCGGCGGTGGCCAGCGGTTTCCAATGGCGACGCAGACGACCGGCGCGAGGGCGTAGTGGTTGACCCTGCAGCTGTGCAGCGGCCTGCTTGAGCGCTGCACCGTTCCACAAGGCCTCGGCCTGCACGAACGCTTCAGCATTCTCAGGATTGGCGTGCAGCCAGGTTTCGAAGGCAAGGTGGTCGGCAGGCTCGGCGGTTTCAAGACGCACCAGCCATGCCAAGGCCTCGTCCGTGGCGCGACGACGCGCATCGGGCGTGGCAGGTGATGGAGGATGTTCGGGGCTGTCGGTCACGGTGAATCCTTGAGCGGGCGTGCGCAGATGATCAGGGCGCTGGCGTGATGTGGCAAGCAGGCCTCATCGCGGCGGCCCGTCAATCGTCCAGGCGCTGGGCAACACCCAGGCAGATACCCATGATCAACTTCAGTTCCTTTTGCACCGTGCTCGCAGAAACCCCCAGCTGCTGGGCGATTTCAAGATAGGTGGCGCCGTGCAGCCGGCTTAGCGTGAAGATCCTTTGCTGGCGCTGGGTCAGTTGCTTCAGGCTTTCGCTCAGGTGACGGAGCAGGTGCTCGGCATGCGCAGCCTCTTCGTTGCTGCTGGCGGGCACGGCGACATTGTTAACCACCTCGTCAGAGACGTCTTCGACCAGGGTTCGGGCCTGCACGCGGCGGGCACGCAAATGGTCGAGCGCAAGATTGCGCGCGGTCTGAAAGACGAAGGGTTCGATGTGCTGGACCGAGCGCTCGCCCAGTGCGCGTGAGACGCGCAGGTAGGTTTCCTGGAGCAGGTCTTCGGCGGTACAGCGGTTGCCGACCATGCGCTGGAGCGTGCGCAGCAAGATGGGCCTCTGGCTGAGGAATACGGAGTTGAACCGGGACTGACTCACGGAGCGACCTGACCTGACAAGCGGCCAATGATAATGCTTATCATCCCTGCTTGAGGTCAAGCTGCATTATGTAGGCAAATCGTAACGGCGCCGCGGGCCTCGCCGAAGCCGCGAAGCGGCTACGACGATACGGGCTATATACCCCAGCATTGAGTGCCAGCCGTGTGGCCCATTTCAGTGGCCAGCGCGTGCTGGCACAGCCGTTACTGAGCGCGACAAAGCGCCAGGCAGTTGTCCAGCATGCGGTTGGAGAAGCCCCACTCGTTGTCGTACCAGGCCAGCACCTTGAGCATGCGCCCGTTGGCCCGCGTGTGATTGGCATCGAAGATAGACGACAGCGGGTTGTGGTTGAAGTCGCACGAGACCAGGGGCAGGGCGTTGTAGCCCAGTACCCGCGAATGCTTGCTGGCCTCCAGGAACAGCTGGTTGACCTGTTCGGCCGTGGCTTCGCGCTTGAGGTTGACGGTGAGGTCCACCAGCGACACGTTGATCACCGGTACCCGCACGGCCATGCCAGTGAGCTTGCCAGCCAGTTCCGGCAATACCAGGCCCACGGCTTCGGCGGCGCCGGTCTTGCTCGGGATCATCGATTGGGTGGCCGAACGGGCGCGATAAGGGTCGCTGTGGTACACGTCGGTCAGCACCTGATCGTTGGTGTAGGCGTGGATGGTGGTCATCAGGCCTTGCTCGATACCGAACTCGCGGTGCAGCACCTGGGCGATGGGCGCCAGGCAGTTGGTGGTGCAGGAAGCGTTGGAGATGACCTGGTGCGAGGCGCGCAGCACGTCGTGGTTGACGCCATACACCACGGTAGCATCAGCGCCCTTGGCTGGCGCGGAGACGATCACCTTGCCAGCCCCGGCGGCGATGTGCGCAGCAGCCTTGTCGCGCTCGGTGAACAGCCCCGTGCATTCGAAGACCACATCGATCGCCAGGGCTTTCCAGGGCAGTTCGGCCGGGTTGCGAATGGCGCTGACCGCGATGCGGTCGCCGTTGACGGTGAGGCTTTCGTGGTCGGCTTCGACGCTGGCCTCGAAGGTACCGTGCACGCTGTCGTACTTGAGCAGGTGGGCGTTCATGGTGCTGTCGCCCAGGTCGTTGATGGCGACGACCTGCATGTCCTGGCGGTAGCCCTGGGTATAGAGTGCGCGCAGGACATTGCGCCCGATGCGGCCGAATCCGTTGATGGCGATGCGAAGGGTCATGGCGATACCTCTGGCAGTCCGAGTCAAACCTGTGGCACAAAGGTGCTTCACTGAAACGGTTTTGTTGTTGGAATTACAAGATTATTCAGTTGCAGATAGAAAACAAGCCTTTTTAGTGGCAGTATTTTGTTTAAACCTACAACGAGCGGTTCGATCGTGAGCCTTCCGAAGCAGTGCGCGCCTGTCCCTTTGAGCCTAGGCGGCAATCGGCAGGGCGCGGTCACTTGGTAAACCGCCCTTACAATTAGCCTGGAGTCCAGTACATGCACCCGCGCATCCTTGAGGTCACCCAACGGCTGGTCGAGCGTAGTCGCGCCACCCGCGAACGCTACCTGCAGCTGATCCGCGGGGCCGCCAGCGAGGGCCCGATGCGTGCCAGCCTGCAATGCGCCAACTTCGCCCATGGCGTGGCCGGTTGCGGCAGCGAGGACAAACAGACCCTGCGCCTGATGAACGCGGCCAACGTGGCCATCGTCTCGGCCTACAACGACATGCTGTCGGCCCATCAGCCCTACCTGCATTTTCCCGAACAGATCAAGCGTGCCTTGCGCGAAGTCGGCTCGGTGGGCCAGTTCGCTGGCGGTGTGCCGGCCATGTGCGATGGCGTCACCCAGGGCGAGCCGGGCATGGAACTGGCCATCGCCAGCCGTGAAGTGATCGCCATGTCCACTGCCGTGGCGTTGTCCCACAACATGTTCGATGCGGCCCTGATGCTGGGCATTTGCGACAAGATCGTGCCAGGCCTGATGATGGGGGCCTTGCGCTTTGGCCACTTGCCCACGGTGTTCGTACCGGGCGGGCCGATGGTCTCGGGTATTTCCAACAAGCAGAAAGCCGATGTGCGCCAGCGTTATGCCGAAGGCAAGGCCAGCCGGGAGGAACTGCTGGAATCGGAAATGCAGTCCTACCACGGCCCTGGCACCTGCACCTTCTACGGCACGGCCAACACCAACCAGCTGGTGATGGAAGTGATGGGGCTGCACCTGCCGGGTGCCTCCTTCGTCAACCCCTACACGCCGCTGCGCGACGCACTGACCGCCGAGGCTGCACAACAGGTCACGCGCATGACGAAGGCCAGCGGCACCTTCATGCCCCTGGGCGAGATCGTCGACGAGAAGGCGCTGGTTAACTCGATCGTGGCCCTGCATGCCACAGGCGGCTCCACCAACCATACCCTGCACATTCCGGCCATCGCCCAGGCCGCCGGTATCCAACTGACCTGGCAGGACATGGCCGATCTGTCCGACGTGGTGCCGACCCTGTCCCACGTCTACCCCAACGGCAAGGCCGACATCAACCACTTCCAGGCCGCCGGCGGCATGGCCTTCCTGATCCGCGAGCTGCTCGATGCCGGCTTGCTGCACGAGGACGTCAACACCGTCGCCGGCCGCGGCCTGCGTCGTTATACCCAGGAGCCGTTCCTGGAGGACGGCAAGCTGGTCTGGCGCGAAGGGCCGCAGCAGAGCCTGGACGAAAGCATCCTGCGGCCCGTGGCGCGGCCATTCTCCGCCGAAGGTGGATTGCGGGTGATGGAAGGCAACCTGGGGCGTGGCGTGATGAAAGTCTCCGCCGTGGCACCGGAGCACCGTGTGGTCGAGGCGCCGGCGCGCATCTTCCACGATCAGCAGTCATTGGCCGATGCCTTCAAGGCAGGCGAGCTGGAGCGGGACTTCGTCGCGGTGGTGCGCTTCCAGGGCCCGCGCTGCAACGGCATGCCTGAACTGCACAAACTCACCCCATTCCTTGGCGTGTTGCAGGATCGCGGTTACAAGGTAGCCCTGGTGACCGATGGGCGCATGTCCGGTGCATCGGGCAAGATACCCGCCGCCATTCATGTGTGCCCCGAAGCCTATGATGGCGGCCCGCTGGCACGGCTGCGCGATGGTGATATCGTGCGGGTCGATGGCGCTGAAGGTACGTTGCGGGTGATGGTACCGGCCGACGAGCTGGCCCAGCGTGACCTGGCGACCGCGCCCCAGGGCAATGACCTGGGTTGCGGGCGCGAGCTGTTCGGTTTCATGCGCATGGCGTTCAGCCCGGCAGAGCAGGGCGCCAGCGCCTTTACCTCTGCCCTGGAGAACCTGAAATGAATGACCTGCTGGTTGGCGACATCGGCGGCACCAATGCCCGTTTTGCGTTATGGCGTGACAACCAGCTGCACGAGGTGAAGGTTTTCGCCACCGAGGACTACACAAGCCCCGAACAGGCCATCGAGGCGTATCTAGAAGCCCTGGCCATCCCCCGTGGTGGTATAGCCGCCGCTTGCCTGGCCGTAGCCGGCCCGGTCGATGGCGATGAGTTTCGCTTCACCAACAACCACTGGCGCCTGAGCCGGACCGCCTTTTGCCAGCGGTTACAGATCGGGCACCTGTTGCTGATCAATGACTTCACCGCAATGGCCCTTGGCATGACCCGCCTGCGCGAAGGTGAGTTTCGGGAAGTATGCCCAGGGCAGGCCGATCCGCTGCGCCCGGCGCTGGTCATCGGCCCGGGTACAGGCCTGGGTGTCGGCTCGCTGTTGCGCCTGGGGGGCAAGCACTGGCATGCCTTGCCAGGCGAGGGCGGGCACGTCGATCTGCCCGTGGGCAATGCCCGGGAGGCGGCGATCCATCAGTACATCCATGGCCAGATCGGCCATGTCAGTGCCGAGACGGTGCTCAGCGGCGGCGGGCTCGTGCGCCTGTATCAGGCCATCTGCGCCCTGGATGGCGAGACCCCGCGGCACACCTCACCGGCGCAGATCACCGATGCAGCCCTGGGCGGCGAGCCGCGGGCGCGAGCGGTTATCGAGCAGTTCTGCCGGTTCCTGGGGCGGGTGGCGGGCAACAACGTGCTTACCCTGGGCGCGCGCGGTGGGGTATATATCGTCGGCGGCGTGATCCCGCGTTTTGCCGAGCTGTTCCTGCGCAGCGGTTTCACCGCCAGCTTCGGCGACAAAGGCTGCATGAGCGGTTACTTCGAAGGCGTGCCCGTGTGGCTGGTGACGGCCGAGTTTTCCGGGCTGCTGGGCGCTGGTGTGGCCTTGCAGCAAGCCTTGGATCAAGGCTAACCGCACGGGTACCCCTGCAAGGCGACACAGATCAGCGGGCAACAAGACCCGCCAGCACAAAAGGACATACCCTTGAGCACTGCCGGCAAATCCATCCTGATGGTTGACGACGATCAGGAAATTCGCGAATTGTTGCAAACCTACCTCAGCCGTTCGGGCTTTCAGGTCAATGCCCAGGCCGATGGCGCCGGGTTTCGTCATGCCCTTGACACCACAGCGTGTGACCTGGTGATCCTGGACGTCATGCTGCCGGACGAGGACGGTTTCAGCCTGTGCCGCTGGGTACGCCAGCACCCGCGCCAGGCGAGGGTACCCATCATCATGTTGACGGCAAGCTCGGACGAGACCGATCGGGTCATCGGGCTTGAGCTTGGCGCCGATGACTACCTGGGCAAGCCGTTCAGCCCGCGCGAGTTGCAGGCCCGCATCAAAGCCTTGCTACGCCGCGCCGAGTTCGGGCAGGCAGCGCCGGGCGGGGCGGTGCTGGCATTCGACGACTGGCGGCTCGACACGGTCAGCCATCGCCTGTTCCACCGCGATGGAGAGGAGGTGATTCTTTCGGGTGCGGACTTTGCGCTGCTCAAGCTATTCTTGGACCACCCCCAGCAGATTCTCGACCGCGATACCATCGGCAACGCCACCCGAGGGCGAGAGCCGATGCCACTGGACCGCATCGTGGACATGGCCGTCAGCCGTCTGCGCCAGCGCTTGCGCGACACCGAAAAGCCACCCCGGCTGATCCGCACCGTGCGCGGCAGCGGCTACCTGCTGGCGACCCATGTCTGCACTGCACCCTGAGCGGCGCTGGCGCCTGCTGCCACGCTCGCTGCTGGGGCGCATGCTGCTGCTGACCTTGCTGGTGGTTCTGCTGGCGCAAGGATTGTCGAGCATCATCTGGGTGGCCCAGCTGCGCGCCAGCCAGTTGCAAGGGCTGCGTGCCAGTGCCAGCAGCCTGGCCCACTCCATGAGCGCCAGCGTCAGTTACTTTCGTTCACTGCCCGTGGCTTACCGGCCGATGGTGCTCGACCAGTTGCGCAGCATGGGGGGCACGCGGTTTTTTGTTTCGCTGAACGCCAAGCCGTTGGATATGCAGGTACTGCCTGTCACGCCGCGCAAGCAGGCCGTGGTGGAGGTGTTCCAGCAGGTGCTGCATGAGCGTCTCGGGCCGCAGATGGACATCTCCGTCGAATTCGTCGACCCCGATGAACTGCGCATCTTCAACAGTGGGCTCAAGCTCGACGAGTTGCCAAGGTCATGGGCGCATTACTCACTCACCCTCGAACCGCTCAACCCGCCGGTGCTGGTCACCCAGATTCGTCTGGCCGAAGGCGAATGGCTGTACATCGCCTCGTTGTTGCCCGAGCCCTACACCAGCCTGGAAGCCGAGCGTCTGCCGCGTCAGCAGATCGGCTTCATCGTCCTGACCACGGCGTTGTTGTTGCTGTTCATCGGGCTGCTGGTGCATTGGCAAAGCTGGCCGCTCAAGCGCCTGGCCCGTGCAGCGCGCGAGCTGTCACTGGGCGCCGATGTAGCGCCAGTGGCCGAAGGCGGCGGCAGCGAGGTGGTGGAGGTGGGCCGGGCCTTCAACAGCATGCGCGAACGCATCAGCCGTTACCTCACCGAGCGTAGCCAACTGTTCAGCGCCATCTCCCATGATCTGCGCACGCCCATCACCCGGCTTCGCCTGCGTGTCGAGCTGCTTGAAGACGAACACCTGCAAGCCAAGTTCAGCCAGGACCTGGACGAACTGGAGCTGCTGGTAAAGGGCGCGCTGCAATGCGTGAAGGACACCGACATTCACGAGAACATCGAGCCGGTGGACCTCAATCAGGTCCTCGAACTGCTGGCTGAGCCGTACCTGCGAGACGGTCGAATCACCCTCGAAGGGCATGCCCTGGCGCCGTATCCCGGCAAGCCGCTGGCATTGCGGCGCTGCATCGGCAACCTGATCGACAACGCCATCAAGTACGGCGAGCGGGCGCGGCTGCGCATCATCGACGGTGCGGCAGGCTTCGTGCTGCAGGTCGATGATCAAGGGCCGGGGGTGCCGCAACAGCAGATGGAGCAGGTGTTCGAGCCCCATGTGCGGCTGGCTGGTCATCAGCAAGGCTACGGGCTGGGGTTGGGCATTGCCCGCAATATCGCCCACAGCCACGGCGGCGAGGTCAGCCTGCTCAACCTGCGCGAAGGCGGCTTGCGGGTGACCTTGTACCTGCCACGGGGCGTGGATTGACGCACCTGCACGCGTTGAACGTGCAGCTGCGCGCAGATGGTCGAACGTCACAGGCACGTGACAATCATACCCGCGTTCGTGACATCCCCCGTGGCCTGGCTGGCTAGAATCGCCACACGACTGGCAAGGACCTCGCTGGCGATGAACAATGATCTTTCTTCACAGGTGTCCTGGCTCCAAGCGCCTGGGCACACTGCATGGCGCCTGGCCGAGGGGCAGCGGTTACTGGCCTTCGCCAGGGCTGCAAAGCTGGCAGAAGGGTTTGGTGACCTGGATGCGGCAGGCAGGCTTGCCGATGATGCAAGCGCCCAGACCCTGACCACTGCCCGGATGACCCACTGTTTCGCCCTGGCTCACCTTCAGGGCATACCGGGTTGTCTGGGGCTGGCTGCCCACGGTGTGACTGCCCTGCGTGGCCCCCTGAGGGATGCGCGCTACGGCGGCTGGTTTGCCCAGGCGGGCGGCTGCGAGGGAAGCGGCAAGGCAGCGTATCTGCATGCTTTCGTCGCCTTGGCGGCCAGCTCCGCCGTCGTGGCGGGCGTCGAGGGCGCCGAGGCATTGCTGACCGACGCCATCGGCGTCATCGAGCGGCATTTCTGGAGCGAAGAGGAAGGTGCGCTTCGCGAAGCCTATGATCGCGTCTGGCAGACGCCTGAGCCCTACCGCGGCGCCAACAGCAACATGCACGCGACCGAGGCGTTCCTGGCCCTGGCCGATGTAACCGGCAACCCTGTGTGGCTGCAACGCGCCCTGCGCATTGCCGAGCGCATCATCCATACCCACGCCGCTGCCAACGGCTATCGAGTGGTGGAACACTTCGACGTCGCCTGGCAGCCGCTCAAGGATTACAACCAAGCACACCCGGCCGACCACTTTCGCCCCTATGGCACGACGCCAGGGCATGCCTTCGAGTGGGCGAGGCTTTTGCTTCACCTGGAGGCCAGCCTGGCCCGCTGCGGGCACGCGCCCCCGCCCTGGCTGGTCGACAGTGCCCGCACCCTGTTCGACACCGCCTGCGAACAGGCGTGGGGCGTTGATGGCCAGCCTGGCCTCGTCTACACCCTTGGCTGGGATGACCGGCCGCGGGTTCGCGCGCGGCTGCACTGGGTTCACGCTGAAGCCTGCGCATGCGCAGCGGCCCTGTTGCAGCGCACGGGGCAGGCGCGCTTCGAGCAGTGGTACCGGCGCTGCTGGGACTTCATATCCGAGCATTTCATCGACCTTGCAGGCGGCAGCTGGCACCACGAACTCGATGTCGACAACCGTCCAGCCGGCACGATCTGGCCCGGCAAGCCCGACCTGTACCATGCCTACCAGGCCCTGGTGCTACCCGGCCTGCCCTTGGCACGCAGCCTGGCGACCGGTGTGGCCTTGAATGTAACCAAACGATGACATTCGCGCATCGCTTCGTTACCTGGCGGTGCGCGCACGCTGTTTAGACTCCATGCAACGCAAGCGCACGACTTGCACGGCATAACAACAATAAGGTGTAGAAATGACTTCCTACCTTCGTCTCGCTGCCGCGATCTCCCTGGCTTCCCTGTTCCCCCTGACTGCGCACGCTGCCGATGCCAAGGGCACCGTCGAAGTGGTGCACTGGTGGACGTCCGGTGGTGAAAAAGCGGCCGTCGATGTGCTCAAGGCCCAGGTCGAGAAAGACGGTTTCACCTGGAAGGACGGGGCCGTGGCCGGCGGTGGCGGCGCTACCGCCATGACCGTGCTCAAAAGCCGAGCGGTGGCTGGCAATCCGCCAGGCGTCGCACAGATCAAAGGCCCCGATATCCAGGACTGGGCCGCGACCGGCCTGCTCGACAGCGACGTGCTCAAGGAGGTGGCCAAGCAGGAAAAGTGGGATGCACTGCTGGATAAGAAAGTCGCCGACACCGTGAAGTACGACGGCGACTATGTAGCCGTTCCCGTCAACATCCACCGTACCAACTGGCTGTGGATCAACCCGGAAGCCTTCAAGAAGGCCGGGATCGACAAGGCGCCCGCCACCCTCGATGAGTTCTATGCCGCTGCCGACAAGCTCAAGGCCGCAGGCATCATCCCGCTCGCCCACGGTGGCCAGCCGTGGCAGGACAGCACGGTCTTTGAAAGCGTCGTGCTGTCGGTGATGGGTGTCGACGGTTACAAGAAAGCCCTGGTCGACCTGGACAACGACGCCCTGACCGGCCCCAACATGATCAGGGCCCTGACCGAACTCAAGCGAGTCGCCACGTACATGGACCCTGATGGCAAAGGCCAGGACTGGAACCTGGAAGCTGCCAAGGTCATCAACGGCAAGGCCGGCATGCAGATCATGGGCGACTGGGCCAAGAGCGAATGGACCTTGGCCAAGAAAACCGCCGGCAAGGACTACCAGTGCGTGCCGTTCCCCGGCACCGAGAAGGCCTTCCTGTACAACATCGATTCGCTGGTGGTGTTCAAGCAGAGCAATGAGGGCACTGCTGCCGGCCAGCAGGATATCGCCCGCAAGGTGCTGGGTGAGGAGTTCCAGAAGGTGTTCAGCACCAATAAGGGCTCGATCCCGGTGCGCAACGACATGCTCGCCGACATGGGCAAGTATGGGTTCGATGCGTGTGCCCAGACCTCGGCCAAGGACTTCCTCGCCGACGCCAAGACCGGCGGCCTGCAACCGAGCATGGCGCACAACATGGCCACGACGCTGGCCGTGCAGGGCGCTTTCTTCGATGTGGTGACCAACTACATCAACGACCCCAAGGCCGATCCGGCTGACGCTGCGAAGAAGCTGGCAGCCGCCATCCGAGCAGCCAAGTAGCCCACGGGCGGGCTAGTGCGGCTCGGTGCCGGGCGTGCCTGACGGGGTGCTGCGCCATCGGGCCCGACGTGAAAAGCAGGCTGCGGGGCCCTCCAAACGTTGGCTGCGTCACTCTCCCGCTGCCACCGACACGGCACCACGCAGCGCCCGAGGCGACCTTCAAACCTGAGCAAGACAGTCGCTGCCGCGCCATGCGCAGCAGCGCCTTCGAGGTGAACCATGACCACTACCACCGCCCGTCTGCGGGCCTCTCCCATGGATGCGCTACAGCGTTGGCTGCCCAAGCTGGTGCTGGCGCCGAGCATGTTCATCGTGTTGGTGGGCTTCTACGGCTACATCCTCTGGACCTTTGTGCTGTCCTTCACCACGTCCACGTTCCTGCCCACCTACAAATGGGCGGGGCTGGCGCAGTACATGCGTTTGTTCGACAACGACCGCTGGTGGGTGGCGAGCAAGAACCTGCTGGTGTTCGGCGGGCTGTTCATCACCATCAGCCTGGCGATCGGCGTGTTGCTGGCGGTGCTGCTGGACCAGCGCATTCGTCGCGAGGGGTTCATCCGCACCATCTACCTGTATCCCATGGCCCTGTCGATGATCGTGACCGGCACGGCCTGGAAGTGGCTGCTCAACCCAGGCATGGGGCTGGACAAACTGCTGCGTGACTGGGGCTGGGAGGGCTTTCGCCTGGACTGGCTGCTGGACCCGGACCGGGTGGTGTACTGCCTGGTGATCGCGGCGGTGTGGCAAGCATCGGGGTTCATCATGGCGATGTTCCTCGCCGGCCTGCGGGGCGTCGATCCATCGATCATCCGTGCCGCCCAGATCGACGGTGCCAGCCTGCCGCGCATCTACTGGCGCGTGGTGCTGCCCAGCTTGCGCCCGGTGTTCTTCAGCTCGGTGATGATCCTTTCGCACATTGCCATCAAGAGCTTCGACCTGGTCGCCGCGATGACGGCAGGCGGGCCTGGTTACTCCTCCGACCTGCCGGCGATGTTCATGTATGCCTTCACCTTCAGCCGGGGGCAAATGGGCATGGGCTCGGCCAGTGCCATCCTCATGCTGGGGGCGATCCTGGCCATCCTGGTGCCTTACCTGTATTCGGAGCTGCGGAGCAAACGCCATGCATAGCCCTGTCGACAAACCCGCGCTCAGCCCCAGCCGGCTTGCCATTCATGCCGTGCTGCTGATCGCCGTGGTGCTGTACTTGGTGCCACTGGTAGTCATGCTGCTGACCAGCTTCAAGACCCCCGAGGACATCAGTACCGGCAACCTGCTCAGCTGGCCGACAGCGATCACCGCCATTGGCTGGGTCAAGGCCTGGGGCACCGTCAGCGGCTACTTCTGGAACTCGATTCTGATCACTGTGCCTGCGGTGCTGATTTCTACCACCATTGGCGCGCTCAATGGCTACGTGCTGTCGATGTGGCGCTTCCGTGGCTCGCAGCTGTTCTTCGGTCTGCTGTTGTTCGGCTGCTTCCTGCCTTTCCAGACGGTGCTGCTGCCGGCCTCGTTCACCCTGGGCAAGCTGGGGCTGGCCAGTACCACCACTGGCCTGGTGCTGGTGCATGTGGTCTACGGCCTGGCCTTCACCACACTTTTCTTTCGCAACTTCTACGTCAGCATCCCCGATGCCCTGGTCAAGGCCGCACGGCTTGACGGGGCAGGGTTCTTCACCATCTTCCGGCGCATCATCCTGCCGATGTCCACGCCGATCATCATGGTCTGCCTGATCTGGCAGTTCACCCAGATCTGGAACGACTTCCTGTTTGGCGTGGTGTTCTCCAGTGGCGACTCGCAACCGATCACGGTGGCCTTGAACAACCTGGTCAATACCAGCACCGGGGCCAAGGAATACAACGTCGACATGGCCGCTGCGATGATCGCTGGCCTGCCGACCCTGCTGGTGTACGTAGTGGCAGGCAAATATTTCGTGCGCGGGCTCACAGCCGGCGCGGTAAAGGGGTAAGTCATGGCAACGCTCGAACTTCGCAACGTGAACAAAACCTACGGTGCCGGGCTGCCGGATACCCTCAAGGACATCCAGCTGTCGATCAAGGACGGTGAGTTCCTGATCCTGGTCGGCCCTTCGGGCTGCGGCAAATCGACATTGATGAACTGCATCGCCGGCCTCGAGCAGATCACCGGCGGCGCTATTCTGATCGACCAGCAGGACGTCAGCGGCATGAGCCCCAAGGACCGTGACATCGCCATGGTGTTCCAGTCCTATGCGCTGTACCCGACCATGACCGTGCGCGAGAACATCGAATTTGGCCTGAAAATCCGCAAGATGCCCCAGGCCGCCATCGACGAGGAGGTGGCGCGGGTGGCCAAGCTGCTGCAGATCGAGCACCTGCTGGCGCGCAAGCCGGCGCAGCTGTCTGGCGGTCAGCAGCAGCGCGTGGCCATGGGCAGGGCGCTCGCGCGCCGACCGAAGATCTACCTGTTCGATGAACCCTTGTCCAACCTCGACGCCAAACTGCGGGTCGAGATGCGGACCGAAATGAAACTGATGCACCAGCGCCTGAAAACCACCACTGTCTACGTCACCCATGACCAGATCGAGGCCATGACCCTGGGTGACAAGGTGGCGGTCATGAAGGACGGCATCATCCAGCAGTTCGGTACGCCACAGCAGATCTACAACGACCCGGCCAACCAGTTCGTCGCAAGCTTCATTGGCTCGCCGCCCATGAACTTCGTGCCGGCGCGGCTAGTGGCCCAGGGCGGTCAGCTGCATGCCGTGCTCGACAGTGGCCAGGCACGCTGCGAGCTGCCCCTGCCCGGCGCCGACCTGGGTCTGGAAGGGCGCGAAATCGTCCTGGGCATTCGACCCGAGCAGATTGCCCTGGGCGCGGGAGGCGGCAGCGGCGGGCCAAGCATTCGCGCGCAGGTACAGGTCACCGAGCCCACTGGTCCGGACATGCTGGTGTTCGTGACCCTCAACCAGACCAAAGTGTGCTGCCGACTGGCCCCTGACGTGGCCTGCCAGGTGGGCGACACCCTGGCCCTGCAATTGGACCCGGCACGGGTGCTGCTGTTCGATGCCCAGAGCGGCGAGCGCCTGCAGGCAAACCGTATCGCCACCACCGTCAAGGACAACATGGCCGCCCTCGGTGGCCGTTGAACCGTCTACACCATCAATAAGAAAAAGAGGACGCAACGCAATGGAACAGCGCAATCGTACTACCACCTGGGGCTCACTGGCGTTGCTTGCGCCGCTGGCGATGGCCGCCAGCAGTGGCCTACAGGCTGCCGAAGCTTTCTCCAGCGAGTCGAAATGGATGACCGGTGACTGGGGCGGTACCCGCACCGAGCTGCTGGAAAAAGGCTACGACTTCACCGTCGATTATGTCGGCGAAGTGGCCGGCAACCTTCATGGTGGCTACAACCACGACAAGACCGCCCGCTACAGCGACCAGTTCGCCCTGGGCGCGCACCTGGACCTGCAGAAGATCTTCGGCTGGCACGATGCCGAATTCAAGCTGGCCATCACCGAGCGAAGCGGTCGCAACCTGTCCAACGACCGCATCAGCGACCCACGCGCCGGGCAGTTCAGTTCGGTGCAAGAAGTGTGGGGGCGTGGCCAGACCTGGCGCCTGACCCAGATGTGGTTCAAGCAGAAGTATTTCGACGGCGCGCTGGACGTGAAATTCGGCCGCTTCGGGCCAGGCGAGGACTTCAACAGTTTCCCCTGTGACTTCCAGAACCTGGCGTTCTGCGGCTCGCAAGTAGGTAACTGGGTGGGTGGCATCTGGTACAACTGGCCCGTCAGCCAGTGGGCAACGCGGGTCAAGTACAACGTCACCCCCGAATTCTATGTACAAGTCGGTGCCTATGAGCAGAACCCGTCCAACCTGGAAACCGGCAATGGCTTCAAGCTGAGCGGCAGCGGCACCAAGGGCGCGATCCTGCCGGTGGAAATGGTCTGGACGCCGAAGCTCAATGGCCTGCCGGGCGAATACCGCCTGGGCTACTACTACAGCACCGCCGATGCCGAGGATGTATACAAGGACGTCAACGGCAACGCCCAGGGGCTCAGTGGTTCGGGCTTCAAATCCCACTCCAGCAAGCATGGCTGGTGGGTGGTGGCGCAACAGCAGGTCACGGCCCAGGCAGGCGACGTCAACCGCGGGCTGAGCCTGTTCGCCAACTTCACGGTGCACGACAAGGCCACCAACGTAGTGGACAACTACCAGCAGGTGGGCATGGTCTACAAAGGTGCCTTCGACGCCCGGCCAAAGGATGACATCGGTTTCGGCATCGCCCGCATCCATGTCAATGACGATGTGCGCAAGCGTGCGCGCCAACTCAACGACATGAGCGGGATCAACGACTACGACAACCCAGGCTTCGTCCCGCTGCAACGTACTGAGTACAACGCCGAGCTGTACTATGGTTTCCACGTCACCAATTGGCTGACCGTGCGGCCGAACCTTCAGTACATCAAGAGCCCCGGCGGCGTGGATGAAGTGGACAATGCCCTGGTGGCGGGCTTGAAGATTCAGTCGTCTTTCTAAGCCCATTTGTTGTAAATTTACGCCAATCCCGTTTGGCGCCCGGCAACCACTGACCTGCAGTGGTTGCCGTGGACAGGCCAAGACAGCGCTATCTCAAACAACAAGAGCCCTGCACCATGCCTGAGCATCCGCTCCATCGCTTCTTCGCCGCACGGCGGCCCCGGCCGACGTTCGAATGGGAGCGCTACCAGCAGCGCGATGTGCTGATCATCGATCACCCCCTGTGCCAGGCGGCGTTCAGTCGCCAGGGCGCGCAGTTGCTGCATTTCCAACCCACAGGTGAGCGGCCCTGGCTGTGGTGCGCCGAACAATGGCCACAGGTGGGCGCCATTCGCGGCGGCGTGCCGGTCTGCTGGCCCTGGTACGGGCGCCATCCCAGCGAAGACCTGTGGCCTGCCCATGGTTGGGCCCGCCTGCTGGACTGGAAGCTGATGGACAGCCATGAAGACGCGCAGGGCGTGGTGCTCAAGTGGCGCCTGGAACTGTGCGACTGGCAGGTCGACCTGGAGGCGCGGCTCGGCAGCCGCATGGAGTTGAGCCTGAGCACCGAGCACCAGGACAGCGAACCGTGCCAGTTGAGTCACGCCTTGTTGGCCTACTGGCGCATCAGTGACGTCTCGGAGGTAGCGCTGTCTGGCCTTGAAGACATCGAGGGGTACGACCACCTCAACCGTCAGGCATGCCGCCAGGAAGGGGCGCTCAAGCCCAAGGGCGGCTGTCAGCGGGTCTATTCAGGCATTCCCGGTGTGCAACTGCATGATCCGGCCTGGCAGCGCCAACTATGTATCGACACCGGCGACAGCGACGACACGGTCGTGTGGCACCCCGGCAGCCGACCGCTACTGGGGGTTACCGGGCGCGAATGCCAGCGTTTCGTGTGTGTGGAGGCCGCCAGCGGCAGCGACGACGGCCTGAGCCTGGCACCGGGGCAGCGCGCGCATCTGAGTCTGCAGGCGCACCGGCTCAGCTGAGTTCGTCGTCCTCGATGGGGTAGCGACTGGCGTTGAGGCTTTCCTTGATCTTGCGCAGGTGTGGCTGGAAATCCACACCCCGGCGCAGGGTCATGCCGGTCGCCAGCACATCGAGCACGGTCAGCTGGATGATGCGCGAGGTCATCGGCATGTAGATATCGGTGTCTTCGGGCAGAGGAATGTGCAGGCTAAGGCTGCAGGCGTTGGCCAGCGGCGACCCGGCCGCTGTCAGACCCAGCACCGAGGCGCCGTTTTCCCTGGCCAGGCGAGCCACTTCCACCAGCTCGCGTGTACGCCCGGTGTAGGAAATGATCACGAACAGGTCGCCGGTATGGGCCACCGACGCCAGCATGCGTTGCATCAGTACGTCGGCGTGCGCTGACACGGCCAGGTTGAAGCGGAAGAACTTGTGCTGGGCATCCAGCGCTACCGGTGCAGAGGCGCCCAGGCCAAAGAAATGAATCTGGCGGGCCTGGATCATCATGTCGACCGCGCGGCTGACCTGCTGGGGGTCGAGCTGCTGGCAGGCACTGTCGAGCGAGGCGATGGCGCTGGCGAAGATCTTCTGGGTGTAGGCCGCCGGATCGTCGTCGGCCTCCACCGCGCGGCTCACGTAGGCCGCGCCGCTGGCCAGGCTCTGCGCCAGTTGCAGTTTCAGCTCTGGGTAACCGCTCACGCCGAAGGAGCGGCAGAAGCGGTTGACGGTCGGTTCGCTGACCTTGGCCGCCTGGGCCAGCGCCGCGATGCTGAAGCGTGTGGCTTGTTGCGGGTTGAGCAGGATGACTTCGGCGACTTTGCGTTCGGCCTTGTTCAGCTCGTCGAGGCGTCCCTGGATTTGTTCCAGGAGGTTTCTCACGCGGTCCATGGGGTGTCCTTGGGTCGGGAAGGCAGTCGGCTGAGGGAGCAGCAGGCCTGTTTACAGGGTCGTCTATCGTACTGGCGGCGCCGGTTGCGCACCACTTGTCTGTCATACATCCGACTAATGTTATGGTTTTTACTACATTTGTCCTTGAAAACCCTAACTGAAAACGGTATTTCTAAATCAACTTTAGGAAAGAACCAACATCATGGCTGCAATCAGTGTCGAACCTTGCACATTTGCCCTGTTTGGCGCCCTGGGCGACCTGGCCTTGCGCAAGCTGTTCCCTGCGCTCTACCAGCTCGACCGCGCCGGGCTATTGCACGCACAGACGCGCCTGCTGGCGCTGGCGCGGGAGGCCGGCAGTGCCCAGGAGCACCTGAACAGCATCGAGGCCCATTTGCGTAAGCATGTGCCCGAGGCTGACATCGAGGCCGCGGCCCTCGAGCGCTTCCTGGCAAGGCTCGATTACCAGCATCTGGATTTTCTGCAGCCAGAAGGCTACCAGGCACTGGCCGCGCAAGTGCCCGACGGGCACCCCCTGATCGCCTATTTCGCCACGGCCGCCGCCGTGTATGGTGCCATCAGCGAAAACCTCGACAAGGTGGGCCTGAGCGAGCGCACCCGTGTAGTGCTGGAAAAGCCGATCGGTCATGACCTTGAGTCTTCACGCCGGGTCAACGATGCCGTGGCGCGATTCTTTCCCGAAAGCCGCGTCTATCGCATCGACCACTACCTGGGCAAGGAGACGGTGCAGAACCTGATCGCCCTGCGCTTTGCCAACAGCCTGTTCGAAACCCAATGGAACCAGAACTCCATCTCCCACGTGGAAATCACGGTGGCGGAGAAGGTGGGTATCGAGGGTCGCTGGGGCTACTTCGACAAGGCCGGTCAGTTGCGCGACATGATCCAGAACCACCTGTTGCAGTTGCTGTGCCTGATTGCCATGGACCCGCCGAGCGAGCTGTCGGCCGACGCCATCCGCGACGAGAAGGTCAAGGTACTCAAGGCGCTGGCCCCGATCACCGGAGACGGGCTGAGCACGCGGGTGGTGCGCGGGCAGTACATTGCCGGCTACAGCGATGGCAAGCCGGTTCCGGGTTACCTTGAAGAAGACAATGCCAATAGCCAGAGCGACACCGAGACCTTCGTCGCCCTGCGCGCCGACATCCGCAACTGGCGCTGGTCGGGTGTGCCTTTCTACTTGCGCACCGGCAAGCGCATGCCGCAAAAGCTGTCGCAGATCGTCATTCACTTCAAGGAAACGCCGCATTACATCTTTGCCCCGGAACAGCGTCTGCAAGTGGGCAACAAGCTGATCATTCGCCTGCAGCCGGACGAAGGTATCTCCTTGCGCGTGATGACCAAGGAGCAAGGCCTGGACAAGGGCATGCAACTGCGCAGTGGCCCGCTGCAACTGAATTTTTCCGACGCCTGGCGTAGCGCGCGGATTCCGGATGCCTATGAACGCTTGCTGCTCGAAGTGATGCGGGGCAACCAGAACCTGTTCGTGCGCAAGGACGAAATCGAGTACGCCTGGAAGTGGTGTGACCAGCTGATTGCCGGTTGGCGCAACACGGGCGACGCCCCCAAGCCCTATGCTGCGGGCAGCTGGGGGCCAATGAGCTCGATTGCATTGATCACCCGCGATGGGAGGGCCTGGTATGGCGACATCTGAAGCATTGTCCGAATTGCAGTTTCCGGCGAGCACCGAGGTGCATCAACTGCCCGATGCCAGCACGTTGGCTGGCACATTGGCCAAGGATGTGAGTGAGCGCCTGCGTGCAGCCATCGACGATAAAGGCCAGGCCTGCGTCGTGCTGTCCGGTGGGCGCAGCCCGGTGCCTTTTCTCGAGCAACTGGCCAAGCAGGACCTGGACTGGAACAAGGTGACGGTCAGTCTTGCCGATGAGCGCTGGGTGCCGGTGGAGCACGC
The DNA here is from genome assembly GCF_002021815.1 of Pseudomonas parafulva. Taxonomy (NCBI): domain Bacteria; kingdom Pseudomonadati; phylum Pseudomonadota; class Gammaproteobacteria; order Pseudomonadales; family Pseudomonadaceae; genus Pseudomonas; species Pseudomonas parafulva. Next base: position 3,633,503 of record NZ_CP019952.1, on the reverse strand, counting down.
CGACAGCAATGCCGGTCTGTTGGCTCAGCATCTGCTCAAAGGGCAGGCCGCCAAGGCGCGTTTCATCGGGTTGTACCAGCAGGCGCCTTCGCTGAAAGAGGCCGCCGAAGAAGCTGACCGCGCCCTGGCCGATCTGCCGCCCATCGACGTGCTGGTACTGGGCATGGGTGACGATGGCCACACGGCCTCACTGTTCCCAGCCAGTCCTAACCTGGCCGAGGGCCTGGATCCGAACACGCCTCGCCGTTGCCTACCGCTAATGGCGCCAACCGTTCCCCATCAGCGCCTTTCCATGACCCGAGCGCTGCTGGCCACCGCAGGGTTCACCGCATTGTCCGTGCAAGGGCCAGGCAAACTCGCTACTCTGCGCGCCGCGCTGGCGGATGACGACCTCGCCGAAATGCCCATTCGCGCTTTTCTTCACGCACCCCTGGACATCTACTGGTGCCCATGAGCCAAGGATCCACAGTAATGATCACCCTCGAACGTCCACAGCCCAAGCTCTCGATGGCCGACAAGGCCGCCCGGGTCGACGCCATCTGCGAAGCGGCGCGCATCCTGCCGGTGATCACCATCGCCCGCGAACAGGACATCCTGCCCCTGGCCGACGCCCTGGCGGCCGGCGGCATCCGCACGCTGGAAGTGACCCTGCGTTCACAGCATGGCCTGAAGGCCATTGAAGTGCTGCGTGAGCAGCGCCCCGAGCTGTGCGTAGGCGCCGGGACAGTGCTCGACCGCACCATGTTCGCAGCCGTCGAGGCCGCAGGCGCCCAGTTCGTCGTCACACCCGGCATTACCCAGGATGTGCTGCAAGCGGGCGTGGAGAGCGAGATCCCCTTGCTGCCGGGTATCAGCACCCCATCCGAAATCATGATGGGCTACGCGCTGGGTTACCGCCGTTTCAAGCTGTTCCCCGCCGAAATCAGCGGAGGCGTGGCGGCGATCAAAGCGTTTGCTGGCCCGTTCGGCGACATCCGTTTCTGCCCAACCGGCGGCGTCAACCCGGCCAACGTGCGCAACTACATGGCACTGGCCAATGTGATGTGTGTAGGGGGCACCTGGATGCTCGACAGCAGCTGGATCAAGAATGGCGACTGGGCCCGCATCGAGGCCTGCAGTGCCGAGGCCATGGCGCTGGTGGACGGTCACTGAATTTCGTTGTGTGCTTTACGGCTTTTTGGGCGCTTGGTCGGCGCCCATTTTTTTGCCTGGTGATTGGCGTTTGCGGGTTGTGTGCGCGTATACGAAGGGTAAGCGCGCCCGTAGGTCGTTGGGGCCGCTTTGCGGCCCATCGCGGCGCGAGGCCGCTCCCACAAATGACCGCGTGAGGCCTGGCTGACAGGCTCAAGCAGTGTGAGAGCGGCCTCGCGCCGCGATGGGCCGCAAGGCGGCCCCAACAATCTCAAGTCAACAGCATCAGCTAAAGAGGCCGCTTTCTCCCTAACGGTACTCAGGCCGCCTTGGCCTCTTGCTGGCTCAGCGAACGGTTCAGCGCACTGAACAGGGCCTTGAAGCTGGCTGTGGTGATGTTTTCATCGATGCCCACACCGTGCACAGGACGCCCGCCGGCTACACGCAGTTCAATATAGGCCGCTGCCTTGGCGTTGGTGCCCGCGCCGATGGCGTGTTCGTTGTAGTCCATGATTTCGACGGCAACCGGCAGGCCGGCCACCAGGGCTTCCAGGGCGCCATTGCCCTTGCCGCGCCAGTGCAGCGTGGTCTCGCCTTCGCCGGCTACTTCCACTTCCACGGCACTGTGACCGTTTTCTTCCTGCAGGCGATGGCTGACCAGCGCGTACGGTGCGTTGGCTTGCAGGTATTCCTTGTGCAGCAAGCTGTAGATCTGCTGGGCAGTCATTTCCAGGCCCAGGCGGTCGGTTTCGCCCTGTACGACCTGGCTGAATTCGATTTGCATGCGGCGCGGCAGGCTGATGCCGTATTCCTGCTCGAGCAGGTAGGTGATGCCGCCTTTGCCGGACTGGCTGTTGACGCGAATCACGGCCTCGTAGCTGCGGCCGATGTCGGCCGGATCGATCGGCAGGTACGGCACTTCCCACAACTCGCCTTCCTGCTGTTTGGCCAGGCCCTTGCGAATGGCATCCTGGTGCGAGCCGGAGAAGGCTGTGTGTACCAAGTCACCTACGTACGGGTGGCGCGGGTGCACCGGCAGCTGATTGCATTCTTCGACGACCTTGCGCACACCGTCGATGTCGGAGAAATCCAGGCCCGGGTCGATGCCCTGGGTGTACAGGTTCAAGGCCAGGGTCACCAGGTCGACGTTACCAGTACGCTCACCATTGCCGAACAGGCAGCCCTCAGCACGGTCGGCGCCGGCCATCAGGCCCAGCTCGGTCGCGGCGATGCCGGTTCCCCGGTCGTTGTGGCAGTGCAGGCTGATGATCACGCTGTCACGGCGATTGATGTTACGGCAGAACCATTCGATCTGGTCGGCGTACACGTTGGGCGTGGCGACCTCGACGGTGGCCGGCAGGTTGAGGATGATCTTGTGCTCGGGCGTGGGGTTCCACACCTCGATGACCGCATCGCACACTTCCTTGGCGAATTCCATCTCGGTAGCGCTGAAGGTTTCGGGCGAGTACTGGAATGTCCAGTGCGTATCGGGCTGCTGTGCGGCGTATTTGACGAACAGCTTGGCTGCATTGACCGCGATGTCCTTGACGCCCTGCTTGTCCTGGTTGAAGACGATGCGGCGGAAGGCCGGGCAGGTGGCGTTGTACAGGTGAACGATGGCCTTCTTGGCCCCGCGCAGGGACTCGAAGGTCCGGGCGATCAGGTCTTCACGCGCCTGGGTCAGCACCTGGATGGTGGTGTCCTCTGGAATATGACCGTCTTCGATCAAGGTGCGGACAAAGTCGAAGTCGGTTTGCGAGGCCGAAGGGAAGGAGGCTTCGATTTCCTTCACGCCCACTTGCACCAAGGTCTTCCAGAACCGCAGCTTCTTCTGCGCATCCATCGGCTCGATCAGCGACTGGTTGCCGTCACGCAGGTCCGAGCTGCACCAGATCGGCGCCTCGGTGATGGTCTTGGACGGCCAGGTACGGTCAGGCAGATCGATGGTAGGGAAGGCGCGGTATTTCTTCGACGGGTCTTTGAGCATGGTCATGGAAGCAATCCTTTTATGTGCGGCCGAGATCGGGCCTGCCGAGCAGTAACGAGGTGGGGGCGAGGCGACGCGATTCAGCCTGGTAGTCGAGCGCTGACCAGGCAGAGGCTGCGATGTTGTCGGAGCAAGATGAGGGTGCTGAAGGTTTTCATGGCCTCAACCCTAACCAGTGGACTGTGGGTTGGCAAGCGTTGAAAAAAAATTGAGAGGAATGCTTAAAAAAAGTGATATGGCGAGATCTACTTGTTGATACCAGTAAAATACTTAGGTTTTGTTGCGCGGTATTTTTCTTTGGCGCAATGGTGTGTCAGTCGCGTGAGGACCTCCTGGGCCCTGCGTTGTGGCAAGCGCCGCCCGTATTGCGGGGCGGCCCAAACGTCACTCAACGAAGTGTCAACCCTGCCTCAGGGCTGAAAGGCACCGATGAAGATCGCCGGGTCAACACGCGCATCGTTCAAGCTGACGTTCCAGTGCATGTGCGGCCCGGTAGCGCGCCCCGTTGAGCCCACGCGCCCGACCACATCACCACGGCGCAGCGACTGCCCGTTCTGCACGTCGATACGGGACATATGGCAGAACATGCTGATAAAGCCCTGCCCGTGATCAACGAACACCGTGCGGCCATTGAAGAAGTAATCGCCCACCAGAATCACCTTGCCGTTGGCAGGCGTCTTGATCGGCGTCCCCGCCGGTACGGCAAAATCCAGCCCCGCATGGGGGTTGCGTTCCTCGCCATTGAAGAACCGGCGCACGCCGAACTTGCTCGACAGCGGCCCGTTGACCGGCTTGTCGAGGATCAGGTTGCTCGGCAATGCCGGGCTGAAGCTGCGGTAGGCCTTGATCTGCTCGGCCAGTTCGCGATCGATGCGCTTGAGGTCGGCCGGATTGGGGTTGACCTGGCGGGTGTTCTTCAAGGTGATGCGCTGTTCGGGGTACTGCTTGTGCCCCACGGTGAAAGGCAGGCTTCGGCTGCCCTGCTGCACCACCGCCTGCCCAGGCTTCTGAGTCAGGGGGATGCCAACGATGGCCAGCCAGTTGTCCTGTTCCTTGACCACCAGCACGGGCTTGCCATCGAAGCGTGCGCTGGGAGCACTGGCTGCCGGCCCCAGGTCGACCACGGCAACGCCGCCAGGCACCGGTTTGTTCAGCGTGCGCGTGATGTAGCTGGCCTGGGCTGTGGCGCTCAGGACGGTGAAGGCGAGGGCGAGCAGTGACGCGAGCAAGCGGGGCATGTGTCAGTCCAGAAGTGAGAGCGTGACCGGAGTCAGGTGATTGTCTTCGACCCGCACCTGCAGCTCGCCTTCGTTCAGGCGTGCAGTCAGGCGCTGGCCGTTGCGCGTCTGTTCGGCGCTGCGGATGGCCTGGCCTTGTTCGTCGAGCAGGATGCTGTAGCCGCGCGCCAGCGTCGCCAGCGGGCTGACGATCTGCAGGGTCTGCAACTGGGCCTGGAAGCGCTGGCGCCGGTCCTTGAGCACGTCACGCATGGCCCGGGGCAGTCGCTCGGCCAGGCTGTCCAGGCGCTGGCCCAGCAAAGCCAGAGTACGCCCGGGATGTTGCGCGGCCAGACGTGTCTCCAGGCGCACCAGGCGCTCGCGGCGTTGATTGAGGTTATGCAGGAAGGCACGGCGCAGGCGCATGTCCAGGTCATCCAGGCGCTGAGCCTGCTGACGCAGGCGCTCGCCCGGATGGCGCAGGCGGCGAATCAGGGACTCCAGGCGCAGGCGATCATGCACCAACCGGTTCTGCATGCGCAGGGTCAGGCGCCGTTGCAGGCCGTCCAGGCGATGCTGCAGGCCGCTGTTGTCGGGCGCAAGCAGCTCGGCCGCAGCAGACGGGGTAGGGGCCCGCACATCGGCCACGAAGTCGCTGATCGACACGTCGGTTTCATGGCCCACGGCGCTCACGATCGGCGTCTTGCACGCGGCCACGGCACGCGCCACGGCTTCCTCGTTGAAGCACCACAGGTCTTCCAGTGAACCGCCGCCGCGGGCCAGTATCAAGGCGTCGAAACCGCGGCTGTCGGCCAGGCGAATGGCCCGCACGATCTGGGCGATGGCTTCGCGGCCCTGCACGGCAGTGGGGATCAGGTTCAACTCCACCTGGGGCGCACGGCGGGCGAACACACTGATGATGTCGCGGATCACGGCCCCGGTCGGGGAGGTGATGATGCCGATACGCTGGGGGTGCGCAGGCAGCGCTCGCTTGCTGTCGGTGCTGAACAGGCCCTCGGCGCCAAGCTTTTCCTTGAGCGCCTCGAAGGCCAGGCGCAGCGCACCATCGCCGGCAGGCTCCACGGTATCGAGGATCAGCTGGTAGTCGCCACGGCCTTCGAACAGGGACACCTTGCCGCGCACCCGTACCGCCAGGCCGTCACGCAGTGCCTGGCGCACCCGCGTGGCGCTCTGCCGGAAGAGAGCGCAGCGCACCTGGGCACCGCTGTCCTTGAGGGTGAAGTACATGTGGCCGGAGGCCGGCCGGGCCAGGTTGGAAATCTCGCCCTCCACCCATACGCTGCGGAACACGTCTTCCAGCAGCACCCGGGCGCGGCCATTGAGTTGGCTGACGGTGAGCACATCACGGTCAAGGCCGAGGCGTTCGAAAGGGTCTTTGATCATGGGAAGGCACTATAAAGGATGAGGGGGCCGGGTGTCGTGCCCGGTCGATCAGGAGCTGGCCTGGGTCGCCGGTGCCTGCCCTGGCGTACCGATTGCCGACGCTGCGCAGGTCATGTGCTCGATGAACTGACTCACCAGTAGCCCGGCATCGCGGCGGTGGGCGATGGCGACGGTGCTGACGCAGCCGGGGTCCATCAGCGGGATGAACCGCAGCGCCGCAGGGGCGATGTCCTGCATGCAGCGTGGCAGCAAGGCCACCCCGAACCCCGCCTGGATCAGCTGCAACTGGGTGGTCTTGCGCGACACCACCCGCGCAGGCTGGGGAAAGAACCCCGCCGCCATGCACAGCTCGGCAGACAGGTAGCTCAGGCCACCGCGTTGGTGGTGGGGAATGGAGATGAACGGCTGGCTGGAAAGCTCCGCCAAGGCAATGCAATCACGCTCCGCCAGTTCATGGGTAGGGGCGAGCGCCAACAGCAGGGGCTCTTCGAACAACGGCTCGATGCTCAACCCATCGTGCTGGCGCAGCACCGGCAGCCTCAGCAGCCCGATGTCCAGGCGACCTTCGGCCAGTGCTGCAAGCTGCCCTTCGGAGGACAACTGGGCGATCTCCATGCTCACATCAGGGTTTGTCCGCAGGTAATCACCCAGGTGCTCGAGCAGCCGACCGGTCAGCGGCACCGTGCTGGAGTGGCTGATGTTCAGGCTGCCGCACAGGCCCTGGCCGACGGCTCGGGCCAGCTCGCCAGCCTTGTCCAGGTCCAGCAGCAGGTTGCGCGCGCGCGGCAGGAACGCCCGGCCCGCATCGGTCAGGCGAGGCAACCTGGCCGTGCGCTCGAACAACGCGGTGTCCAGCTGCAGTTCGAGCTCGCGCACCTGGCGACTGAGGGCGGACTGGGCGACATACAGTCGTTCGGCGGCGGCGCTGAAGCTGCCACATTCGGCGATTTCCACGAAGTAACGCAGCTGGCGGGTCGAGATCATGAGCGATGCCATTTCGAGATGGATCAGGGCGAGATTGCATATTAGCCGGGATAGCGCGGGTTTGGTTATGGTGCGCTGAACCTTCAAGGACAATGCGCCAATGCTCGCTGACCTCGCTATGCCGTTCTCGGGGCTTGACTGGCTACCCATCGTGTTGGGTACCGCGGCGGCCTATGTGGTGTTCGGCATCGCCGGCTTCGGCACGGCGTTGGTGGCAGGCCCGGTGCTGATCCATTTCATGCCGCTGTCGCAGATCATTCCCTTGCTGGTGTTACTCGATTTCGTAGCGGCGTTCGGCAACCTGTTGCCCTCACGGCGCGATGTGGTACGGGGCGAACTGCTGCGCCTGCTGCCGTTCATGGCGCTGGGGTGCACCCTGGGCGTTGCGTTCCTGCTGCAGCTCAAGTCGGACCTGCTGATGCTGCTGATGGGCCTGTTCATCACGGCCTATGCCCTCTATAGCCTGGCGCTGAAGGTACGCCCGGCGTCGCTTGCCGGGTGGTGGGCGGCACCGATGGGTACCGTGGGCGGGTTGTTCGGCGCCTTGTTCGGCAGCGGCGGGTTTCTCTACGCCCTTTACCTGAGCGCTCGCCTGCCCGACAAGGAGCAGGTACGCGCCACCCAGAGCGCGTTGATCAGTTGCAGCACCTTGGTGCGCCTGACGCTGTTCCTTGTTGCCGGTGTCTACGCCGATCGACAACTGCTGCTGATGGCGGCCTGCCTGCTGCCGGTGATGGTCATCGGTCTATGGGCTGGGCGCAGGCTCACGCACAGGCTGTCACGCGAGGCCTTCGTCCGGTTGGTCACCTGGTTGGTGTTGGCCAGCGGCCTGGCGCTCATCGCTCGCTATGTGAGCGCTTGAGCAGGGGTTAGAATTGGCCGACTACCCGATCCAAGGCTTGTCCGCTCATGAATACCCAAAGCATCATCGTTCCCAGGCAGTCCACCGTCCCGGTGCACGAGGCCCGCGCCCGCGCCATCCTGCGCTGGCTGGTCCGCGAAAAGATCGTGCAAGAGCAGCTGACCACCTGCGGGCGTACCGGCAACCGTATGGCCCATGCCCTTGGGCCAGGTGCCCGCCAAGTGGCGCTGCACCCCGAAAAACTGCCCTTCGATACGCCGGTCAACGGCCTTGAGGTGATGCTCAAGCGCTGCATCTATACGCCCACCGAAGGCTTCAAGGAAGAGGCGGGCTGCCCGCAGTGCCGGCGGGAAGTGGGCGAGCCGTTGTTCGACAGCCTGGAAGAGTGGATGCCCGGGGTCAGTGACAACTTCACCTGCCCGCTGTGCGGGTTCGAAGACGACATCAACGGTTTTTTGTTCCTGCAACCCTGCGCCTTCTCCAACCTGGGCTTCATCTTCAACAACTGGGGCGATGCCGGGTTCACCCAGGCCTTCATCGACAGCTTCGCCGACTGGCTGGACCAACCGGTGGCCGTGGTGCAGGTCCGGCTCGCCTGACGAGGGCGGAGCAGGGCTTTGGTGCGCAGGGCGGCAACGGCCACTTGTAACTTCAGGCTTGATTTACATTGAGTGGCAGGGCACGCATGAGTATAATGGCGCGCTTCCATTTTTCCCGCCCGGGAGCCCCCGCGATGTTGCGTATCAGCCAAGAAGCCCTGACCTTCGACGATATTCTCCTTGTACCTGGTTATTCCGAGGTACTGCCCAATGAAGTCAGTCTCAAGACCCGTTTGACCCGTGGCATCGAGCTGAACATCCCGCTGGTCTCCGCTGCCATGGACACCGTCACCGAAGCGCGCCTGGCCATCGCCATGGCCCAGGAAGGCGGCATCGGCATCATCCACAAGAACATGACCATCGAGCAGCAGGCCGGCGAAGTGCGCAAGGTCAAGAAGTTCGAGGCTGGCGTGGTCAAGGACCCGATCACCATCGAGGCCGACGCCACCGTGCGCGACCTGTTCGACCTGACGCGCCTGAACAACATTTCCGGCGTGCCTGTGCTGGAAAACGGTGACCTGGTCGGTATCGTGACCTCCCGCGACGTGCGCTTCGAAAGCCGCCTGGACGCCAAGGTCCGCGAAGTGATGACGCCCAAGGAACGCCTGGTCACCGTCCGCGAGGGCGCGGACAAGAACGAGGTGCGCGAGCTGCTGCACAAGCACCGCCTCGAGAAAGTGCTGATCGTCGACGAGCACTTCAGCCTCAAGGGCATGATGACCGTCAAGGACATCGAGAAGGCCAAGGCCTACCCACTGGCCAGCAAGGACGACCAGGGTCGTCTGCGCGTTGGCGCTGCAGTCGGCACCGGCAAGGACACCGGCGAGCGTGTTGCCGCCCTGGTAGCCGCTGGCGTTGACGTGGTCGTGGTCGACACCGCTCACGGGCACTCCAAAGGCGTGATCGAGCGCGTGCGCTGGGTCAAGCAAACCTACCCGCAGGTGCAGGTGATTGGCGGCAACATCGCCACCGGCGCTGCTGCCAAGGCCTTGGCCGAGGCGGGCGCTGATGCGGTCAAGGTCGGTATCGGCCCTGGCTCGATCTGCACCACCCGTATCGTAGCCGGCGTCGGCGTGCCGCAGATCAGCGCCATCGCCAACGTCGCCGCTGCCCTGGAAGGCACCGGTGTGCCACTGATTGCCGACGGCGGTATCCGCTTCTCTGGTGACCTGTCCAAGGCCATCGTCGCCGGTGCCAGTTGCGTGATGATGGGTTCTATGTTCGCCGGTACCGAAGAAGCCCCGGGCGAAGTCGAACTGTTCCAGGGCCGCTCCTACAAGGCCTACCGTGGCATGGGTTCGCTGGGCGCCATGGCGCAGTCGCAAGGCTCCTCCGACCGTTACTTCCAGGACTCCTCGGCCGGTGCCGAGAAGCTGGTCCCCGAAGGTATCGAAGGCCGTGTGCCGTACAAAGGCGCACTGGCTGCGATCATTCACCAGCTGATGGGCGGCCTGCGTTCGTCCATGGGCTACACCGGCAGTGCCACCATCGACGAGATGCGCACCAAGCCGGAGTTCGTGCGCATCACGGGCGCCGGCATGGCCGAATCCCACGTTCACGACGTGCAGATCACCAAAGAAGCCCCCAACTACCGGGTTGGCTGATAGCTCAGCGGTAAGCTCCAGACGGTGGCTGCGTTCGCGCAGCCACTGCGTTTTCCCCGATCAACTTGCAGCTTGCAGCTTCAAGCTCGCAGCTGAATCAGAGATTCCCCATGGCCCTCGATATTCACGCTCACCGGATCCTCATCCTCGATTTCGGCTCCCAGTACACCCAGCTGATCGCCCGCCGCGTGCGCGAGATCGGCGTGTATTGCGAACTGCACCCGTTCGACATGGACGATGAAGCGATCCGCGAATTCAACCCGCGCGGCATCATCCTCGCCGGTGGCCCCGAGTCGGTTCACGAAGCCAACAGCCCCCGTGCACCCCAGGCCGTGTTCGACCTGAATGTGCCTGTGCTGGGCATCTGCTACGGCATGCAGACCATGTCCGAACAGATGGGCGGCAAGGTCGAAGGGTCTGACCTGCGTGAGTTCGGTTATGCCCGCGTGGACGTGGTCGGCAAGAGCCGCCTGCTCGACGGCATCGAGGACCATATCGACGCCGACGGCGTACTGGGCCTGGACGTGTGGATGAGCCACGGTGACAAGGTCACCCAACTGCCGACCGGTTTCCACGTACTGGCCAGCACCCCGAGCTGCCCGATCGCTGGCATGTTCGACGACACACGCGGCTACTACGGCGTGCAGTTCCACCCGGAAGTGACCCACACCAAGCAGGGCGGTCGCATCCTGTCCCGTTTCGTGCAGGACATCTGCGGCTGTGAAGCCCTGTGGACCCCGTCCAACATCGTCGAGGACGCCATCGCCCAGGTGCGTGAGCAAGTGGGTTCGGCCAACGTCCTGCTGGGCCTCTCCGGCGGCGTGGACAGCTCGGTGGTCGCGGCCCTCTTGCACCGCGCCATCGGCGACCAGCTGACCTGCGTGTTCGTCGACAACGGCCTGCTGCGCCTGCACGAGGGTGACCAGGTGATGGCCATGTTCAAGGAGAACATGGGCGTCAAGGTGATCCGTGCCGACGCTGAACAGCAGTTCCTCGACAACCTGGCCGGCGAAGCCGACCCGGAGAAGAAGCGCAAGATCATCGGCCGCACCTTCATCGACATCTTCGATGCCGAGGCCAGCAAGCTGCCGAACATCCAGTTCCTCGCCCAGGGCACCATCTACCCGGACGTGATCGAATCGGCCGGCGCCAAGAGCGGCAAGGCCCACGTGATCAAGTCCCACCACAACGTGGGTGGCCTGCCGGAGGAAATGAACCTCAAGCTGGTCGAACCGCTGCGTGAGCTGTTCAAGGACGAAGTGCGCAAGATCGGTCTGGAGCTCGGCCTGCCTTACGACATGGTCTACCGCCACCCGTTCCCAGGCCCGGGCCTGGGTGTGCGCATCCTGGGTGAAGTGAAGAAAGAGTACGCCGACATTCTGCGTCGCGCGGACCACATCTTCATCGAAGAACTGCGCAAGGCTGATTGGTACCACAAGACCAGCCAGGCCTTCGTGGTGTTCCAGCCGGTCAAGTCGGTTGGCGTCGTGGGCGACGGCCGTCGCTATGCATGGGTTGTGGCCCTGCGTGCCGTCGAGACCGTGGACTTCATGACCGCTCGTTGGGCTCATCTGCCTTACGAACTGCTGGAAACCGTCAGTGGCCGCATCATCAACGAGATCGACGGTATCTCGCGGGTGACCTACGACGTGTCGAGCAAGCCGCCGGCGACGATTGAGTGGGAATGATCCCGCGTCCGGCACTGCCCGGTACGATCTAGCAAAAAATGCCCTGAAGCCCGCGTAATTGCGGGCTTTTGGCTTTTTGGGTCTGGCAAGTACAGGCAATGTTTCCCAGCATCAGCATGATTTTTTGGCATGGTGCGGGTACCAGCTGGATCCGGCGTAATCAAGACGCTCAGTGAGAGAAAACCGCTGACCACCTGTCACCGAACAACGCGATAGCCAAGCCTGCGAGCATCACCACCGCCCCAGCCAACTTGATGGGAGACACTGGCCTTTCCAATGCCCCCATCAAGCCGAAATGATCGATGACCAGTGATGAAACGATTTGCCCGGCGATAGCGAGGCCGAGCAGGGCGGACAGGCCTATCTTCGGTGCAAGCACCACATAGCTAAGCAGCGCACTCGCCCCCAGCAAACCGCCCAGCAGGCTCCACAGGGGCTGGGCAGGAATCGCGGCCAGTGAGGCCGCTATTCCTCCGCGCATCAATGCGTAAATGCACAGGCACACTGCGCCGGCAGTGAACGAGAACAGTGCCGCCGCAACGGAGTCTCCACCTACACCTTTAGCGAGCTGGCCGTTGAGTGTGGTCTGCAGCGTAATGCCGAGCCCCGCAGCGATGGCCAACACATAGTAGGCTACGTTCATCTCGTGCCCTCTTAGTTGGCTGAGTCGAACGGGAGGAACGTCTCGGCAAACATATCCGGCGCATAGCCTGTTGCAGCGAATAGATGCTCACGTGACTCATCGATCGCCGCACGCAGCCTCTCACTGTCCACACCCAATACCTTGCCGTCGCGTTTGACGATTCGCCCGCCAATCATGACCGTATCGACATTGCTGCGCTCGGCGGCATGTACCACGGTGCCGAAAGCATTACCTACAGGATAGAGGTTGATGTCCTGTGCGTTGATCAGGATCAGGTCTGCCTGTTTACCCGCAACCAGGCTGCCGACTTTGTCCTGCAAGCCGGCACAGAAGGCGCCGTCGATAGTCGCGGATTTGAGCAGACTGTGGGCGGGCAGCGTCACCACCGGATGATGGTCCTCACCGCAGCAACGTTGCTGGTGCATGCCCATGACACGTTGCAGGTAGAACGCCACCCGCATTTCCATGAACATGTCGCCGCTGTAGGAGGTTTCGTTGTCAACACTCAGTCCCGGGCTGATGCCGTGACGCTGGGCCGACTGCATGGCGAACATTCCATCTTCAATGCCGTAATGGGCATCTGAGCGTGGGCATACGTTGACTCGCACCCCAGCTTCGCGAAGGATTTCCCAGCCGGCGTCCGGCAGCGCGGTGCAGTGGTTGAAGATGTTATCGGATCGCAGCAGACCTTTACGATGCAATTCTGGCAATTGCGCCGCCATGTCCCCACCAAAAAACTCGGTGATGATCGGCAGCCCCAGGCGTCTGGCTTCAGCCCACAGCTCAGGTTCCAGCTGCGCCATCACCGCCAGCGAAAGCAACGGGTTATCACCGTGCTTGATGTATTTTTCCTGCAAACGCTCCAGGTTGCCCGGCCAGTGGGCTTTATCCCACTCACCCGCCACCGGCGCCCCGGAGGCATGTACCGCGCGTATACCTGCATCAAGCAGCGCCTCGACGGCGGCGTCGGAGTGTGCACCGGTGCGGCTGTTATGCGAGTTGTCCACCAAGGTCGTGATGCCGGCATCGATGCACCCTAACGCACTCAGCAAGTTGCCGATGTACATGTCCGCCGGGCGATAGTATTTGGCGAACGAGAAGTGAGTGGCGTTGCAGTAGTCCTCCAATGTGGCTGCGTTGGGATTGATCCGGCGCAGTTGCCCTTCCCACGAGTGGCGGTGCGTGTCGACCATGCCGGGCATGGCGATCATGCCGGATGCATTGATCACCATAGCGTCGCCAGCTTCGAGATGTTCACCAATGGCCTTGATGGTGCTGCCTTCGATGAGAATGTCGCCGCGTACCAGATTGCCGATGTCGCCATCCATACTCAGTACAGTGGCGCCTTGGATGAGTGTGCGGGCAACCGGTGCGGTCTGCGCCTGTACGATGCCGCGATTGTATTTAGCCATTGAGGTACACCTCTTCAAATGTGATTGCAAGAAATGTACGCAAGGCAACACTGCGGGAAAAATATGGATAAACTGTTTTTATTATTCAATTTGGACGAATAATAAGGCTGTCCCTGATCACTGTTTGAGGTTATCAACCGTCGTGGATCGAATTCAGGCGATGCAGATTTTCGTACGCGTAGCGCAAGCGGGAAGCTTTACCCAAGCGGCGCAGACGCTCTCCTTACCCGCTTCGACTGTGACCAGCAGTGTCAAGAACCTGGAAAAGTACTTGCAGGTGCGTCTGCTCAACCGAACAACGCGGCGGGTCAGCCTTACACCTGAAGGCGCACAATATCTGGCGCAATGCCGGGAGATTCTTGAACTGATCGAACACACGGAGAGCAGCCTGGCGGATTCCGTAAAACGGCCGCAGGGGCGTTTGCGCGTCGACATGCCTGGTGGCGTTGCGCACTCCATTGTCATGCCGAGCCTGCGCGACTTTTATCGGCGCTATCCGGATATCTATCTGATGATCGGCGTGAACGATCGACAGGTTGATCTGCTTCAGGAGGGTATCGATTGCGTTATTCGTACAGGTGAGCTCCATGACTCAACCTTGGTCGCGCGCCCACTTGGCCGATTTCGTTGGGTGACCTGTGCGTCAGCCGCCTACCTCAAGGAAAACGGCATCCCGCAAACACCCCATGACTTATCGCACCACCGGGCTATTCACTACTTTTCGAGCGGCGCGAAACACGCAGGTGAAATGCGCTTCGCACGCGATACGGAAAAGATCTCGGTTTTGGTAAGCGGTACGGCCGCCGTCAACGAGACCGGGCTCTACATCAAAATGTGCCTTGATGGGTTCGGGTTGATTCAGCTCGCCGAGAACGTGGTGAGCGAGCATCTGCAGCAAGGGCGGTTGATTGAAGTGCTCGCCGATTGGCAGCCGGCTCCGGTGCAGGTGAGCCTGCTATACCCACACCAGCGATTTCTTTCGCCCGCTGTGAGTTCGTTCGCTGATTGGATAGGTGGGCTGATCGGAAACAAATGAGTGATTGCCCCTTCACAGTACCCTGAGTCCTGCAGTCGTCTTGCCGAGTTGCGGCTTTGCCCGCTATGGGAGGCTCGAGCTACGGTCTCGAGAACGTATTCTGAATCTGCCGGGCTCAGGCAGATGACATGCAGTGGTCGGTGCCGGCAGTTAGCTTCATTGGCAGCGGTAGTTTGTCCGAGCCCTATTCAGAATGGAAAGGGCCGCTTGGCGACCCTGTTCACGTATACCTGGCAGCGCCTGAGCACTGCGCGGTAGGCTAGCGCCCTCAACGCCTGACGGTCAGGCCCTAGGCCCTAACGACCACCGCGACTCAACCCGCCCAGCCGCGCCGAAATCGACTGCATCCCCTTGCCCAATTCCCTGAGCGCACTTGCATCCCGGGCACCTTCCTCGCTGGCTGCATGGATCCGTACCGCCAGCTCGTTGATTTCCTGCGTTACGTGGCTCTGCTCCTGGGCGGCGACGGCGATCTGCTGGGCGCGCTGGACGATGTCGTCGAAACTGCCCACTGTGGTACCCAGGGTAGTGGCCACGCCCACGGCTTGCTGCACCGACTCGCGGGTGCGCTGCGCGCCGTTCTGCATGGTGGTGACGGCAGCGTTCGATGCCTCGCGTAACTGAGTGATCATTTCCTGGATTTCGTTGGCAGACGTCTGCGTGCGGCCGGCAAGGGTGCGCACCTCATCGGCTACTACGGCAAAGCCGCGACCTTGTTCGCCAGCGCGTGCGGCCTCGATGGCAGCGTTGAGCGCCAAGAGGTTGGTCTGCTGGGAGATCGACTTGATCACCTCCAGCACGCCGCCTACGCGTTCGATGTCTTCGCCCAGCTGGGTGATCGCTGTGGCCGCGCCCGAGATGTCGGTCGCCAGGCTTTCGATGGATTCACCGTTGCGGTTGACCTGGTCCTGACTCTTCTGCGCTTCGACCAATGAGCTGCGGGCTGTGTCCGAGCAGTCCGTGGTGTTGCGCGCGACCTCATTGGCGCTGGCCGACATTTCGGTGATGGCGGTAGCGAGCAGGGTATTGTCCACCCGTTGCGCCTCCGCCCGATCGGCCAGGCCGGTGGACAGTTGCGCCAGCTCATTGGCTCGCTCTTCCAGTGACATCGACTCCTCGGCAATGTGACGGAGCATGGCCTGCAGAGAGCCTGCATACTGGTTGACGGCCGTGCGCAGCGCGCCCAGTTCGTCATTGCGCATAACCTCCAGTTGAGCACCCGCCTGGCCGCCTTGACCCAGGTTCTCGATTTGCGCCGTGGTTTCCTCTATCTGGGTGAGCAGCCGTTTGCCAGCCAGCCATGCCAGCCCCAGCAAAACGGCCAGCAATGGCAGCAGGAACAGCAGGATCTGGCCAGTGAGCTTGTTCGCCAGGCCGACCACACGGGCCTCGGGGGTGACCAGACCAATGCGCCAGCCCGTACCTTCCATGGTGGCCAATGTGACGTAGGCCGGCCCATCGAGGCGCGCATCGTTATCCAGGTAGAGGGTGGTGGTGCCAGCCGGCTTGCTCGTCAGGCTATCGGCCACTGGCTTGAACCACGGTTGTTCCTGGCTCAGGCCGGCAAGGGTCTGCAAGCCCTTGGCGCTCTTTGCATCAGGGAAGAACAGCAAATTACCGGACGCGTCCACCGCAAAGGCGTAGCCACCGGTGACATTGCCGTTGGCTTTGAGGAAGGCGGCAAGACCGTCGAGCTTCAGGTCAATGGTGGCGACCCCGGCAAACGCGCCCTGGGCGTGGTAGGGCACGCTGCAGGTCGTCATGGCTACGCCGCTGACCGGGTCCTGATACCCGTCCGACCAGACACAGCGACCCAATGGCGCGGCTTTGGCGCCGGTGTACCACGACTCAGCCTGATACGGCGCCGTTTGCGCAGCGTTGTACTCGTCCGAGTAATCCAACCCGTTGCTGGCGTTGCGTGCCCAGAAGAAACTGCGGCGTTCGGTACCGGCAACGAAGCCGTTGGGCTCTGGCCACAGCCCGCCGCCTGCGATGGCGGTATCACCTTGGCTGTCGATCACATTAGGCAGGTTGGCCTTGATCAGGTTTTCGTCGCGGGGCAGGGTCTCGGCCAGGTGCGCCATGGCCGTCGTGGTGCCCTCGATGCGGTTCACCTGCATGGCCAGCTGGCGGGTGATGGCGCTGGCCGACTGTTCCGCCGCCTCGGTGCCGGCTGCCACCAACTCAGGTTTGCCGCCCAGGGTCATGACTGAATAGATCGCCAAGGCGGTGAGTGCCAGCAACGTCAGGATTCCCAGCGTCATGCGCCCGGAGATGCGATTGGGAAGTAGCGACATGCTGAAGCTCCACAAAATTTAGGTTGGCTCTCAATGATTACGGCAGCCCGGCCCGATAGTTGAGTTGCTACATCATGTTTCGCATGAGCGGACGACCGATGGTGACAAAAAGGCGATGAATCGAGGGGGAATCAGCCAAATCCGCGCACACCTCCTGATGTGCATCAAGCATCGTCATCCTCTCAAACGATAAACGCTGTCCCGGCCGTCTTCCGTCAATGGCGTATTGAGCATCCCTCCTGCCATCGGCAAACCCTGCGCCCACCCCGCAGCCAATACCTGCACGTCCCGCGCTGGGTCGCACGCACTGACCCTCGCATCACGCAACCGACACGTTTCGGCGTCCGTCGCGAACAAGGCACGTGCAAAGCCCCGGCCCTGTTCCGAAAGCCGTGCGGTTTTAGGGGCGCGCGTCCTGGTAAATACCTCAAAAGCCTCGGTGGGTTCGTTGCCGGCACCGGCCAGGCAGCGAGCCAGGTGCCAGGCGTCTTCCAGGGCCTGGCAAGCGCCTTGCCCGGAGGTGGGCAATGGCGCATGCGCAGCGTCGCCGATCAACAGCACGTTCGCGCGGCTCCACGTGTGCAGCGGTTCCAGGTCGTGGACCGCGATGCGCCGGATGGCCTGTTCGGAGGTTGCCCGAATGATGCGTGAAACGGGCTCGGGCCATTGGGCGAACCTGTGCTCGACCTGCGCCCGATCATCGGCTCGGCCAGCCCCTTCGTTCAACGGGCATGCTTGCGCTGCGGCCCAATACACCAGGTCCGGTCGAACTGCCACCGCACCAAAGCGCTGCCCCGTTCCCCAGTAATCCTGGATCGACACATCGTCCACCAGCGCCCCCGACCCTTGTGCCACGCCGATCCAGTTCACGAACCCTTGATAGCGCGGGGTATTGTCACCCGCGACGAACTGGCGCGTCACCGAGGCCATGCGTCCGTCTGCACCGATCAGCACCTCCGGGCAGATGCGTGTACCCGTCTCGAAGCGTGCCACCGCCTTGCCCTGGGCATCCAGGTCGATGGCCATTACCTGGTGCCCGAATTCGACTGCAATCCCCATCCGTCGTGCATGGGCGAGCAACACGTCCTGCAAATCCCGGCGCAGCACCGTAACGGTGGGGTAGCCCATGGTTCGGTCCAGCAATTCGATGTCCAGGCCTCCCAACGCATTGCCGGCTGCATCGTACCGGCGCATGGCAAGGGGCCTGCCGCCAACGGCCTGGATGTCCTGCAACACGCCGAGCTGCTCCAGCACAAAGCTGGCATTGGGCCAAAGCGTCACACCGGCGCCTCCGGCTGCTGGCATCCTACGGCGCTCAAAGACCCGCGGGCTGAAGCCCTGCTTGCGCAACGCCAACGCTGCGCTCAGCCCTGCAATGCCTGCACCCACTATCGCAATGTCCACGTTCCAGCCCTCCTTGTTCATCCGCTGCCCCGCGCCAGGTCACTGGACGCCTGGGGCAAAGGACCATCGTAGATTTCCCCTTCCCAGATCACTAGCGTGCAAAAATGGGACGTTTTCATACCTCAGGTGGGATAGTCAGTGCGCAATGAGCTCGATCTGAATGCGGTCCGTGTCTATGCAGCGGTGGTGGATGAGCAGAGCTTTGTCGGCGCCTCGCGTGCGCTGGCCATGCCGTCTTCCAATGTCAGTCGCCATGTCGCTTCACTGGAGCGACAGCTCGGTACGCGCCTGCTTGAGCGCAGCACCCGGCATCTGCGCATGACCGAAGCGGGGCGGCTGTTGTACGCGCGAGCCAAGCCCTTGCTCGACGCCTTGCACTGCACCCAGGAAGAACTCGGTGCTGTACAGCGCGAGCTGCGAGGGCCACTGAAGCTGTGCATGCCAGGTGAGGCCCCCAGGCTATTGGCGCCCATCCTGGCCGAATTCTGCAGCCTGCACCCTGGCATCGAGCTTGAGTGCGATACCCGGGTGACTGGGCTGGAAGTGCTGCGTGAGGACGTGGACCTGTGCATCCTCTTTCACCGTGGCCGCCAGGAAGACAGCGAGTTCATCACCTGCCAGCTCGCCTGCTTACCGAGCATCGTGGTCGCTGCCCCGTCTCTGCTCGCGCGCACGGGTATCCCGCAGCACGTGCGAGCGTTGAAGTCGCTGCCTTGCATCACCACGCTCAGCGCGCTCGGAGGTCAGCCCTGGCAGTTTCAGGGCGCCAGGGGCGAAACCGTCAAGGTGCCGGTGCGCAGCCGTTACCGCGTCAACAGCGGTGAGTTGGCCGTGGCAGGCGCGCGGCAGGGGATAGGCTTTGCGATTGTGGCGGCTCATCCGTGCCAGGAGGATCTGACGGCTGGCCGGTTGCAGGAGGTGGTGCTGGACCTGTGCCCGGCACCCTTGCAGTTGCTGGCGGCATACAGCCACCGCCATTCAGTGACGGCGCGGGTGCGAGCCCTGCTGGCGTTCATTCAGGAGCGGTTGGAGGCGTTGCACAGCTCGCCAAGCGGTTCTACCAGCGCTTGATCAAGGCTGGACGCGCGGTTACATCGGCAGGCTGTCACGGCCCAAAGCGCGGTCAGTCAGATCGCCTGCACCCTGGCCAATTGCTCGGCCTCAAGCCACGCCCCGATCGCGTTGGGGCGCATGGGCTTTGAGAACAGGTAGCCTTGCGCCCAGGTGCAGCCCAGGGTTTTCAGAGTGCTGAGTTCTGCTGCGGTTTCCACGCCCTCGACGATGCATTCCAGTTGCATGTCCTGGCACAGCGCAATCAGCGACTTGACGATCTTCAAGCTGGCCGGGTTGAGCTGGATGCCGGTGACGAAGGAGCGGTCCACCTTCAGCTTGGTCAGCGACAGCGCATGGATCTGGCTGAGGCTGGAGTAGCCCGTGCCAAAGTCGTCCAGGGAAATGCCGCAGCCCAGCTCACGCAGGCGGCTGATGGCGCGCTGGGCCTGCGGCAGGTCCTGGATGGCCGCGGTTTCGGTGATTTCCAGGTCCAGGCACGTGGGGTCGAACCGGCTGCTCTTGATCAGCTCGACGATCTGCTGGGCGGCCTCTTCCGAGCCACAGTCATGGGTGGAGAGGTTGAAGGACAGGCGCATGCCTGCTGGCCAACTGGCAGCCGTGTCCAGTGCCTTGGTCAGCAGAGGCAGGGTGAGACGATTGACCATGCCGATGCGCTCGGCGATCGGGATGAAGTCACTGGGTGGCACATTACCCAATTCTGGGCTTTCCCAGCGCGCCAGTGCCTCGAACGCAACGGTTCGCTCGCTGCGGACATCCACGATGGGTTGGAACACCATGTGAAACTCGCGATCCAGGTCCGCCCTGCGCAGGGCCTGCTCGGTCAGCCCTTGTCGATTGAGTTGCTGGCGATGGGCAGCGCTGAACAGGCACGCCGTGCCAGGGCGATGACGCTTGCTCTGGTACAGCGCGTAGTCGGCATATTCGTATGCTTGCGTGGCTGACGAAGCCTGATCTGGAAAGGTGGCGATGCCCAGCGACGCGCTGATCTGAATGGGGATGTCTACCAGCACGAACGGCTCGCGCATGCGCGTGCAGAGCTTCTCGCCAAAGGCACGTAGCTGCTCGTCATCCAGGGCCTGGGTGATGATCAGGCCGAACTCGTCGCCCCCCAGCCGGCTCAGGTGCACACCCTGGTCGAGCATCTCGGTGAGGCGCTGACCGACCTGATACAGCAACCTGTCGCCCACACTGTGGCCATACAGGTCGTTGACTGGCTTGAAGCCATCCAGGTCTATCAGCCCGACGGCCAGGCGAGTGTCCTGCTCGCCGGCATGGGGCAACAGCGTGTCGAGGCGGGAGAAGAACTGCCGGCGATTGGCAAGCCCGGTCAGGCTGTCCAGGTTGGCCAGTTGCAGGTTTTCCTCGCTGAGCCTGGCCGTCTGCGCCTGCATGTTCACCAGCCGGGTGAAATCGGTGTATTGCGCCTTGAGGATGACTAGCATGGCGATCGATACCAGCAGCACATCGAGCGCGGTGGCAATAAACGTGATGATGGAAGTGGAGGCGAAAAACACCACGAACGCGGTGTTGACCACGGCGGTCGTGGCCAAAGCCGCTGGCAGCAGGTGCATCATGCAGAAAATACAGCCGATCACGGTGATGGCCATGTAGAAAGCGACATGCGCCTGGGTGTAGCTGTCGCCATAGGGGAACAGCGCCAGGGACCAGGCCGTGAAGGCAACGGCAACGAAGGGGGCGAGCGTGTTGGTGCGCTTGAGTGCCATGACCATTTGGGCCGGGCTGCGCACGCGCCTGCGGGTACGTATCCACTCCACGCCTCGGACCAGGCCGAACAACGTCATGATCATCGGGCAGTACACCACTAGCCAGCGCGGCGCCACCGTGAAGTGGGTGCCCGCCAGCATCAGCGTGTTGATCAGCAGGATGAAGTACATCATGGGCAGCTGGCGCGACAGCGCGATGTATTGCGCCTTGACCAGGTCGGGGTTGTCCTTGGGTACGGACATCAAAGCTCGCACGCCGAGCAGTGTTTTTTTCATCAGGCGACGCTCTGAAAATACAACCAGATAAATAACCGAACGGATTGCCTTTTTCAGCTAGAACCGAGCAGGGCAGAACGCTGCTCTCACGGAACGTATCGGCCGAGCCTCTGGTTGCTGCAATCGTTCAGACTGGTGGCACTTTGATTTCGTTCCCGCCTGGCAACGCCACGGTGAGCAGCGCCGGTCATTCCGTGCCGGGAGTGTGCCCGAAATAGGCCTTGTAGGCATGGCAGAAGTTCGCCGGGTTGGCATAGCCGACATGATAGGCGATCTGCGAAATCTGCCATTTGCGCTCCAGTACCAGGATGCGCGCAAGCTCAAGGCGCTGTTGGCGAATGTACTGCAGGATCGAACAGCCAAACTGCTGGCTGAAGGCTCGGCGCAGCGTGGTCTCGCTCACCTTCAGCTGCTTGGCCAGGGCGGCGACGGACGGCGGGGCAGTGGGGCTGGTGTCCAGCAGCCGACGCGTTTCCAGGGCCAGGTCACGGCGGCCACCGTCTTGCTGCGGCTCAGGTGTCAGGGCCTGGCCTGACAGATGGCTGGCCAGCTCCAGTACGATCCCCAGGCTCAGGCTTTCATAGTGCAGGCGGCGCAAGCTACCGCTGTAGGGTGAGCGATAGAGCTGCTGGAACAGGCGGCTGAGCGAGGGACACTGGGGCAACTGGTCGAAGTGCATGCCATCGGCCAGCAACGCCAGCAACGGATGAAACTGCGGATCGTCCTGGGCCAGCTCGCGCAATGCGTCACCGGCAATGCGCACGCCGGCCATGCGCGCATGGCTGTCGACCGGCAACTGGTCCTGGGCTTCGAGGCTCTCGCTCAGGCCAAGCACGTGCAGCCGACCGGTATCGTAATGGTTCAGCCTGCCATCGACCTTGTGCTGCCAGGCGCCGTCGAACATCTGCACGATGCACAGGCTCTCGGGCAGCACCTTGTCGATGCGCAGGGGCTCTGGAAAGTGCAGGTGGCAATCGAAGTACTGCAGGCCCTGGCGCACGGTCTGTGCCCGATAATGCCCCGTGGCACTGCCCATGACATGGGCGGCACGCGCATCCAGCACGCCTGCCTGGGCCAGGGAGCCAGGGCTGTCGAAACAGAAGGCGGTATCCAGGTAGGGGGTTAGCGATTGCATGCAGACTCGGTTTCTCGGTGGGGCAGCGTCGGCCGGAAATGGTAACGCGCGCACATTTTCGACAACAGTCGTTGTGACCAACCCGCTGTTTGTTGTGATGAACGGGCAACTGGGTTGGCAGCCTGCCTATTGAGTCCTTCAATACGCGTTTTGTTGCAGATCAGGAAACAAAATCATGTTCGCTTATCGGAAATGGGCCGCCTTGCTGGTTGCCGCGCTCACACTGTGTATCGGTCAGGCCCTGGCCGAGGATCGCCCGGACGTAGCGAAGAACGTCGTCGCCTACCTGGGCACTGAAGGGGTCAAGGTGTGGACGCTGCGCATCGGCGATCGCGCGGCCAACGAGGCACTGGTGCAGGTCGAAGGCGTCGATCACGACTGGGATATGCGCATCCAGAAAATGCACGTCGAGAAGACCGCCAAAGATACCCGCTACTGGACCGACGTCGACGGCAAGAAATTCGTCGTGCTGATCATCCAGGGCATGTGGGGAGGTGAGCTGTACCTGCCGGGCGAGGCGCAGCCGCGTCAGGTCGGCTACTCGGAAGGTCTGTCGCACCAAGGCAATGCCGAGGCGTTCCTGACCGATTACCTGGCTGCCAAGAAATAACCGAGGGGTATCGATCATGAGTGAACATACCGATCCATTGGCCGACTTGTCCGGGTCGCTGGGCAATGACTACGACCAGTCGCGCACGGCCCAGCGCGAGCATGTCATTGCCGAGCTTCGGCAAGTGATTGAACGTGTGCCGGAGCAGAGCGAGTTCACCAACTCTCGTCGTTATCGGGTGTGGGGGCCAGTATTGCTGGTCGGTGCCCTGATTCTGTTCGGAATCGGCATCAGCATGCAGCGCACCGGGCCGATCGTGGCCACCGCCTTCATCGTGCTCATTGCCGCTGCCGTGACCTGGCAGCATCGCAACGCCGGTACCCAGGTGTTCATGCGCCTGACGCGCCGGCAGTTGTTCGTCGACACGTTGGACGCGCCGGTGGACTTGGCGCAGGTGCAGGATATCTCGGTCAAGGATGAAGGGCTGGTGATGGTGCAGACGCTGGAGATGAGCAGCGATGCCGTACTGCCTACCCACCGAGTGGTGAAGCTGCAGTTCTTCGGTAACCAGGCCATGGTGCTGAAGAAGCCGCGCCCCCAGGTTCGCATCATGTCGGCGGGGCTTGCGCAAAACGGGCGCAAGCTGTCCAACGAAGAAGTGCTGGCCGTACTGACGGCCTACTGCGATGCCGCCCACGCCCAGCGTCAGCTTGAGCTGCTGCAGGCCAATGGATAATACCGGCGCCAATGCCGACCTGACCTACCTGCAGGTAAATGCCGTCGGCCCCGATGAGTCGTTCGAGCTGCATGAACACTCGCTGGGCAAGACACTTTCGTGTGCAGTCATCGGGTTGGTGGCGATTGGGCTCGGTGGCTGGCTCGCGAGCCTGCCCATGCTCTTCGGTCCGCAGACCGCCAGCACAGTGAAGGTGCTGCTGTGGGCATTCGGCGCAGGGTTGGTCGGCATCGGGCTGGTGGCCCTGGTCAGTGCCTGGGCGCTGTACCAGCGCCATGGGCGGTGCGCACTGGCGGTGACCCGTGACACGGTCGCTTTCGCCAACGCCTTGGCCCCAGTGCCATGGGAAGCGTTCGAAGGCTTCGATGTCGAACAGCGGCGGCTCAGTACGCACCTGGTGTTCAGCCTCGCCGCGTTCGGCGCCGCGCCTGTCCTCAAGGCCCCAGGTTTCAAGGCGCTCGCAGCACCTGATGCTCAGCTGATCGCCGGTGGCCTGCGGCTCAAGGTGTGGGCCTGCAACTTCACCCGGGCGGGGCGCAGGCTCGCGCTGGCAGAACTGGTGGACGTACTCTACCCCTACCTGCAGGCAGCACAGGCCAGGCGCACCTTGGCACAGTTGTTCCCGGCCGTGGCTCGCCAAGGCGATGCCTTGCGGCGGGCTGCGCCATGAGCAACGGGGCCATACGGCTGTTCAGGCGCGTAGGCTGGGGCTTGGCCCTGCTGTTGTTGCCGCTGCTGGTGCTGGGGTGGAGCCAGGTGCAACTCTGGCGCGTCGAGGTGGCCCAGGCGCAGGCGCAGGCGATACGTCAGTGGCTGGATGCGCCAAGCGACACGCTTTTGCAGGCCCTGCCCAAGGCCGAGCGTAACCCCTACATCCCCCAAGCAGACCGACGTGAGCGGCTTCAACGTGAGCTTGACCGTTATGAGGCGGGCCTTGGCGGGCAGTCTCTGCGCAAGGTCCTGGCCGTCACGAGCGGGCTGCTGGCGGTTCTGGCCTTGCTGACTGCGGTCGGGGCATGGCTCAGGCTCAGGCTGGACGCCTGGCGGGCGCTGCGCTCAATTGAGTTCTTGCAGCGGCACATGACCCAGCGTTGGCGTGCCCTGGGCAAGTGGCTGGTACTGCATCTGGGCTTGCTGGCTGCTGCGTTGAGCCTGGCCTTGCTGTACGAGCTGAGCGTTGCGACCAGCCGGGTGGCGGAGGGTGGGTTGACGGTGCTGTTCATCGTGCTGCCGCTGGCCTCGTGCGTGCTGGTCTGCCTGCAACTGGCCAGGCGGTTGCATCGACGCTGGCCGCTGGTGCTCGATCAGAGCACATCCTTTCTGGGCAGGGCGCTTGATCGGGACAGTGCACCCGGCATATGGCGCTGGGTCGAAGGCCTGGCGGCGCAGCTTCAGGCACCGGTCCCCGACAACATCGTGGTCGGGCTCGACCAGGGCTTTTTCGTCACCAGCGTGCCGATTCTGCTTCAGCCTGCCGGCTTGCCGCTGACGGGCCGCACGCTGTATTTGCCGCTGCCCTACCTGGGCATACTCAGCCAGGCGGAAGCTGGCGCGGTCATTGGACACGAACTGGGTCATTTCCGGCATCAGGACACCGAACGCGCGAGCCAGACCAACGCACAGTTCAGCATGATGCTTGCCCATTTCTCGGCACTGGTCGGCCACGACGAGCCCGCGCCCTGGACGCAGCGCCCAACGCTGTGGATGGCCTGGCAGTTCCTGCACCATTTCCAGCGTGCGGTGCTGCATTGGGGGCGGTCGCAGGAGCTGCTGGCGGACCAGGCAGGCGCTGCAGTCGGCGGGCAACGGCTGTTCGCACAGACCCTGCTGCGCATCATTGCGCTGCAGCCTGCGGTCGATACGGTGCTGGCGACGTGTGGTGGGCAAGGCGTCGACCGAGCCCTGCCTGGCTACCTCGAGCGTCACCCGTTGCAGGTCGGTGACGAGGTGCTGAGTGCCGTCATGGCGCACCCGTTCGACACTCACCCTGCAGCCGCTTCCCGCCTGCAGGCATTGAATGTGGCGCCCGACCCGGCGCTGCTGGGCGCCGCTACCCGGGCGCCGGGCGTCGAGGAACGTCACTGGTTCGGCCAACTGTGCAAAGCGCCGCACGCACAAGCCGATTGAGCGCTTCAGGGCACATCAGGCGATCATTCACTTAATCTTTCCCATTCGCAGGTGTATCGTATTCGCCCTTCCTCATCAGCGCCCGCTGGTGAACTGTTTGTGCCGAACACGAGGTACCCGCTGCGATGTCCTTCACCCGTCGACAAATGCTCAAGGGCCTGACCGGCCTGGTTGTGGTTGGCCTGGGCGCGGGGGGCGCCGCGCGGTACTGGCTGGGCAAGGTCGAAGATGACAATGCCGGCCATGACTACGAGCTGATCGCAGCGCCGCTGGACGTCGAACTGGTCCCTGGACATACAACCGAAGCCTGGGCGTTCGGGCCCAGTGCCCCGGGGACCGAGCTGCGCGTGCGGCAGGGTACCTGGTTGCGCGTGCGCTTCATCAACCACCTGCCGATCGAAACCACCATCCACTGGCATGGCATCCGCCTGCCGCTGGAAATGGATGGCGTGCCGTATGTGTCGCAGTTGCCGGTCAAGCCAGGGGAGTATTTCGACTACAAGTTCCGGGTGCCCGATGCTGGCAGCTACTGGTACCACCCCCATGTCAGCAGCTCCGAGGAGCTGGGCCGGGGCCTGGTTGGCCCGCTGATCGTCGAGGAGCGCGAACCTACCGGTTTCAAGCATGAGCGCACGCTCAACCTCAAGACCTGGCATGTGGACGAGCAGGGGGGCTGGATGCCGTTCAGCATCCCGCGCGAGGCGGCGCGCAATGGCACCGCAGGGCGGCTGATCACCATCAACGGCCAGGCCGATGCCGTGACCGAGCTACCGGCAGGGCAGGTGGTGCGCGTGCGCTTGCTGAACCTGGACAACACCTGGACGTACCGCATCAACCTCAAGGGCAACTGCGAAGCGCGGATCTACGCGCTCGATGGCAACCCCGTCACCCCCCGGCCATTGGAAGATGACTACTGGCTGGGGCCTGGCATGCGCATTTGCCTGGCGATCCGCATTCCCAACGCCGGTGAAGAGATTTCCCTGCGCGACGGCTTCGTGCGCCTGGGCACCCTGCGCGCGGTGGCCAACCCGGATGCGCCCAGCGACTGGCCAGCGGCGCTGCCGCCCAACCCCATCGCCGAGCCGGACCTGGAAAACGCCGAAAAGCTCAACTTCAACTTCGAGTGGGCAGGTAAAGTGTCGGTCGGCACCGACCAGGGCAAGCCGCCGAGCCTGTGGCAGATCAACGGCCAGGCCTGGGACATCACCGACAAGACCTGCGCAGATCGCCCAATTGCAACGCTGACCAGGGGCAAGAGCTACATTTTCGAATTGAAGAACATGACCCAGTACCAGCACCCCATCCACTTGCACGGCATGAGCTTCAAAGTGATTGGTTCCAACCGGCATGACATCAAGGAGCCGTGGTTCACCGACACCTACCTGCTGGGCAAGAACGAGCGCGCCCAGGTTGCGCTGGTCGCCGATAACCCGGGCACCTGGATGTTCCACTGCCACGTCATCGACCACATGGAAACCGGCCTGATGGCCGCGATCGCGGTGGTCTGATGCGACCGCAGATCATCGACCGCAGCCACGACCAGACCTACATGCGCATGGCGTTGGCATTGGCCGCCGAGGGCGCACAGCTGGGGGAAGTACCGGTGGGCGCCGTGCTGGTGCAGGACGGCCAGGTCATCGGCCAGGGCTTCAACCGCCCGATCACCGACAGCGACCCCAGTGCCCATGCCGAGATGGTGGCGATCCGCGCCGCAGCTCGCGCGGTCGGCAACTACCGCCTGCCAGGCAGCACGTTGTACGTGACCCTTGAACCCTGCAGCATGTGCGCCGGTTTGATCGTGCATGCGCGGGTGATGCGCGTTGTTTTCGGCGCACCGGAACCCAAGGCGGGGATCGTGCAGAGCCAGGGCCAGTTCTTCGGGCAGGGTTTTCTGAATCACCGTGTGCTGGTGGAGGGTGGCGTGATGGCCGAGGCGTGCGGGCAAGTGCTCAGTGACTTCTTCAGGGCTCGCCGGGCCAAGCCGTGACGTGACCGGCTAAAGCGGCGGTGACTGCTCTGCCGGTTTAGCCTTGTTCACACCCGGGACATGCAGGTTGCCCTCTGCCACCTGGCCTTCGAGCTGAGGCTGGGTAACCCAGGTGAGAATGTCGTAGTAGCGGCGGATGTTGGCGACAAAGTGCACCGGTTCGCCGCCCCGTGCATAGCCGTACTTGGTCTGGCGGTACCATTGCTTCTGCGCCAGGCGCGGCAGCATCTTCTTCACATCCAGCCACTTGTTGGGGTTGAGCTTCTCGCGCTTGGCCAGGGTGCGCGCGTCTTCCAGGTGGCCGCTGCCGACGTTGTAGGCGGCCAGCGCGAACCAAGTGCGGTCGGGCTCCTGGATGCTGTCGTCCAGCTCGGCCTTGATCTTCATGAAGTACTTGGCGCCACCCTTGATGCTTTGCTTGGGGTCCAGGCGGTTGGAGACGCCCATGGCCTGTGCGGTGCGCTGGGTCAGCATCATCAGGCCGCGCACGCCGGTCTTGGAGGTGACTTCCGGCTGCCACATGGACTCCTGGTAGCCGATGGCGGCCAACAGGCGCCAGTCCACCTGCTCGACCTTGGCATAGCTCTTGAAATGCTTCTCGTACTTGGGCAAACGTTGCTGCAGGTGCTGGGCGAAGGTGTAGGCGCCCACATAGCCTAGTACATCGACATGCCCGTAATAACGGTCCTTCAGGCGCTGCAGGGTGCCGTTCTTCTGGGACTTGTCGAGGAATTCGTTCACCTCGTTCAGCAGGCTGTTGTCCTCGCCTGCGGCGACGGCCCAGCGCTGGTCGCGGGACTCGCCCAGGTCGAAGGCCACGCGCACGTTGGGGAAGTACACCTGGTTCATGGCCAGTTCGTTGGAGTCGACCAGGGTAAGGTCGATCTGCCCTTCATCGACCATGCGCAGCAAGTCCACCACTTCCACGGCATCGGATTCTTCGTATTGCAGGCCCGGGTACTGTTTTTTCAGCTCGGCCAGTTGATCGGCGTGGCTGCTGCCCTTGAGCACCATGATCTTCTTGCCGACCAGGCCTTGGGCGTTGGTCGGGCGCGAGCGGCCATTGCGGTAGATGACCTGAGGCGTCACCTCCAGGTAGGGGTGTGAAAACTTCGCCTGGGCCTGGCGCCGTTCGCTGCTGACAAGGCCGGCGGCTGCCAGCACCGGGCCGGACGGCTTGCCAAGTTCGTCAAACAGCTCGTCGAGGTTGTCGGCGGTCTCGATTTCCAGCTTCACGCCCAGGTCGTCGGCAAAATGCTTGACCAGTTCGTACTCGAAGCCGGTCTCACCGTTGCGATCCTGGAAATAAGTGGCCGGGCTGTTGCGGGTGATCACGCGCAGCACGCCGTCCTCCTTCACGCGCTCGAGGGTACTGGGTTTTTCAACGCAGCCACCAAGCAGCAGAAAGAGTCCGGTTGCGAAAAGCCATCTGGCGCAACGCTGGCGCAAAGCAGTGTGGGTGAACATAGGTTGCAGTATACGCAAAGGACTGGCCGTGCCATATCTCGACAACGGTTAGCTTGTCTGATAGCGCTTTTCAGGCGTTTGCTGTCTGATCGTGCAGTCCAGCGCTGTGTGCCAAGCCCGGTTGATGGGGTAAACCCTGTAACAGAGCACTCGGACCTCATTGTGCAAAGCCTGGACGGAGGTTGCCTGTGGGGCTGTATCAGCGTCTGGGCAAGGTGCATGAACCCCCGGAAATTTTGACCCGCAGGTCCGGTTCCGCCGCCCGGCAGCCCTGCGCTACAGCGGGTGCCGCAAGCGAACGAATTAGGCTAGAATGCACGGCCTCCAAGCACACCCCTTCTGAGGCTGTCCCGACGATGTTGATCCTGCGCGGCGCTCCTGCCCTTTCTGCCTTTCGCCACGGTAAGTTACTCGAGCAACTGAGCCAGAAAGTCCCCGCTGTTACTGGTTTGTATGCCGAATTTGCCCACTTTGCCGATACCGACGGCGAGTTGACCGCCGACCAGCAGCAGGTGCTGGGCCGTCTGCTCAAGTACGGCCCGAGCGTACCGGTACAGGAGCCCGCCGGTCGCCTGTTCCTGGTCGTGCCGCGCCTGGGCACTATTTCGCCCTGGGCCAGCAAGGCCAGCGACATCGCCCACAACTGCGGCCTGCAGTCGATCCAGCGCCTGGAGCGCGGCATTGCGTACTATGTGGCCGGTGACCTCAGCGACGCCGATGCCGAGCAGGTGTCGGCGCAGTTGCACGACCGCATGACCCAGCGCGTGCTGGGCCAGCTGGAGCAGGCCGCCGACATGTTCAGCCACGCCCAGCCAAGGCCCATGACGTCGGTGGACATCCTAGCCGGCGGCCGCGACGCCCTGGCCCAGGCCAACATCGACCTGGGCCTGGCACTGGCCGAGGACGAAGTGGACTACCTGGTCACCGCGTTCCAGGGCCTCAAGCGCAACCCCAACGACATCGAACTGATGATGTTCGCCCAGGCCAACTCCGAGCACTGTCGCCACAAGATCTTCAACGCCAGTTGGGACATCGACGGCCAGGCGCAGGACAAGAGCCTGTTCGGCATGATCAAGAACACCTACCAGATGCACAGCGAAGGTGTGCTGTCGGCGTACAAGGACAACGCTTCGGTCATCGTCGGCAACGTTGCAGGTCGTTTCTACCCGAACCCTGAAACCCGCCAGTACGGTGCGGTGCAGGAGCCGGTACACATCCTGATGAAGGTGGAAACCCACAACCACCCGACCGCCATCGCACCTTTCTCCGGTGCCTCGACCGGTTCGGGCGGCGAAATCCGTGACGAAGGTGCCACCGGCCGCGGCGCCAAGCCCAAGGCCGGCCTGACCGGCTTCACCGTGTCCAACCTGCGCATCCCAGGCTTCGAGCAGCCCTGGGAGCAGGCCTACGGCAAGCCTGAGCGCATCGTGGACGCCCTCGACATCATGATCGAAGGCCCGCTGGGCGGCGCGGCCTTCAACAACGAGTTCGGGCGTCCGGCCCTGACCGGCTACTTCCGTACCTTCGAGCAGTCCATCAACACCCCGCACGGTGAAGAAGTGCGCGGCTACCACAAGCCGATCATGCTCGCCGGCGGCATGGGCAACATCCGTGAAGACCACGTGCAGAAGGGCGAGATCACCGTCGGCGCCAAGCTGATCGTGCTCGGCGGCCCGGCCATGCTGATCGGCCTGGGCGGCGGCGCTGCCTCCTCGGTAGCCACCGGTGCCAGCTCGGCTGACCTGGACTTCGCCTCGGTACAGCGCGAAAACCCGGAGATGGAGCGCCGTTGCCAGGAAGTCATCGACCGCTGCTGGCAGCTGGGCGACGCCAACCCGATCGCCTTCATCCACGACGTCGGCGCCGGCGGCATCTCCAACGCCTTCCCGGAACTGGTCAACGACGGTGGCCGCGGTGGTCGCTTCGAGCTGCGCAATGTGCCCAACGACGAGCCGGGCATGGCCCCGCACGAAATCTGGAGCAACGAATCGCAGGAGCGTTACGTGCTGGCCGTCAGCGCTGTCGACTTCGAGCGCTTCAAGGCCATCTGCGAGCGTGAGCGCTGCCCGTTCGCCGTGGTCGGCGAAGCCACCGAAGAACAGCACCTGACCGTCACCGACAGCCACTTCGACAACACTCCGGTCGACATGCCGCTCGACGTGTTGCTGGGCAAGCCGCCACGCATGCACCGCTCGGTCACCCGCGAAGCCGAGCTGGGCGATGATTTCGACCCGAGCGAGCTGGACCTGGACACCGCTGTACAGCGCGTGCTGAGCCACCCGGCCGTGGCCAGCAAGAGCTTCCTGATCACCATCGGCGACCGCACCATCACCGGCCTGGTCGCCCGCGACCAGATGGTCGGCCCTTGGCAGGTACCGGTGGCCGACTGCGCCGTCACCGCCACCAGCTTCGATGTCTACACCGGCGAAGCCATGGCCATGGGCGAGCGTACTCCGCTGGCACTGCTGGATGCCCCGGCATCCGGGCGCATGGCCATCGGCGAAACCATCACCAACCTGGCCGCTTCGCACATCGACAAGCTGTCCGACATCAAGCTGTCGGCCAACTGGATGTCCGCTGCCGGCCACCCAGGTGAAGACGCGCGCCTGTACGACACCGTCAAGGCTGTCGGCATGGAGCTGTGCCCTGAGCTGGGCATCACCATCCCGGTCGGCAAAGACTCGATGTCGATGAAGACCAAGTGGAGCGAAGAGGGCGTCGAGAAGAGCGTCACCTCGCCGATGTCGCTGATCATCACAGGCTTCGCCCCGGTCACTGACATCCGCAAGACCCTGACCCCGCAACTGCGCATGGACAAGGGCGAGACCGACCTCATCCTGATCGACCTGGGCCGTGGCAAGAACCGCATGGGTGCCTCGATCCTGGCCCAGACCTACGGCAAGATCGCAGCCCAGGCGCCGGACGTCGACGACGCCGAAGACCTCAAGGCGTTCTTCGCCGTGATCCAGGGTCTTAACGCCGACGGTCACTTGCTGGCCTACCACGACCGTTCCGACGGCGGCCTGGTCACCACCGTGCTGGAAATGGCCTTCGCTGGCCACTGCGGCCTGGACTTGCACCTCGATCCGCTGACCGACAGCAAGGCCGACATCCCGGCGATCCTCTTCAACGAAGAGCTGGGCGCGGTCATCCAGGTGCGCCAGGACGCTACCCCGGACGTACTGGTCCAGTTCAGCGCCGCAGGCCTGGGTGAGCAGTGCGTGGCGGTGATCGGCAAGCCGGTCAACAACGCCGAAATCTCCATCAGCCTGAACGGCGAAGTGCTGTTCGATGACGACCGCCGCATGCTGCAGCGCCAGTGGGCTGAAACCAGTTACCAGATCCAGCGCCTGCGCGACAACGCCGATTGCGCCGATCAGGAATTCGACCTGCTGCTCGAAGAAGACAACCCAGGGCTGTCGGTCAAGCTTGGCTTCGATGTCAACGATGACATCGCCGCGCCCTACATCAAGAAGGGCGTGCGTCCGCAAGTGGCCATCCTGCGCGAGCAGGGCGTCAACGGCCAGGTCGAAATGGCGGCTGCCTTCGACCGTGCCGGGTTCGCGGCCATCGACGTGCACATGAGCGACATTCTTGCCGGTCGCGTGGACTTCGAGGCCTTCAAGGGCCTGGTTGCCTGTGGCGGTTTCTCCTACGGCGACGTGTTGGGTGCCGGCGAGGGCTGGGCCAAGTCAGCCCTGTTCAACAGCCGTGCGCGTGATGCCTTCCAGGCGTTCTTCGAGCGCAACGACAGCTTCGCCCTGGGCGTGTGCAACGGCTGCCAGATGATGTCCAATCTGCATGAGCTGATCCCGGGTACCGAGTACTGGCCGCACTTCGTGCGTAACCGCTCCGAGCAGTTCGAGGCGCGGGTGGCCATGGTCGAGGTGCAGAAGTCCAACTCGATCTTCCTGCAGGGCATGGCCGGTTCGCGCATGCCGATCGCCATCGCCCACGGCGAGGGCCATGCCGAGTTCGCCAGTGAAGAGGCCTTGCTGGAGGCTGATGTGTCCGGTTGCGTGGCGCTGCGTTACGTGGACAACCACGGCAAGGTCACCGAGGCCTACCCGGCCAACCCCAACGGCTCGCCTCGCGGTATCACCGGGCTCACCAGCCGCGACGGCCGCGTGACCATCATGATGCCGCACCCGGAGCGTGTGTTCCGTGCCGTACAGAACTCGTGGCGCCCGGATGAGTGGCAGGAAGATGCGGCGTTGATGCGCATGTTCCGTAATGCGCGGGTGTGGGTGAACTAAGGCGTGTACAAGCTCGCCTTCTTTGTTCCTGCCAGCCATGTTGAGGTGGTCAAGGCTGCTGTGTTCGCCGCGGGTGGTGGGCACATGGGTGATTATGACCACTGCGCCTGGCAGACCTTGGGCCAGGGCCAGTTTCGTCCGTTGGACGGCAGTTCGCCGTTTCTCGGACGGGCGGGTCAGGTCGAGGTGGTGGAAGAGTGGAAGGTGGAGCTGGTGGTGGCTGACGATCTAGTTGCCCAGGTTGTCGCAGCGCTCAGGCAAAGCCACCCGTACGAGACGCCAGCCTATGAGGTTTGGCGGCTCGCCGAGTTCTAGAGCGTAGCAAGGGTGCTCGCGGCGGTTCGACGCCTCGACACGCCCGCTCCCACTCGTATTTCACAGGTCCTGAACCTTGTGAGATCGCGTACCCCCTGCAGGAGCCTTGTGCCGCGAATGGGCAGCAAAGCGGCCCCTGTACGCTGGACGATCAGGCAGTCCCGATCTCCCCGCCATCATTGCGCTGAATCACCACCGTCGAAGCCCGCCGTCTCACCTTGGCCGCAGCCGGGGTAGCATCTGTAGCCTTGTCGGTATATGGCCAGTTCCCCGGGTGCTGAATGTTGACGAACAGCGTCTTGTTGTCCGGGGTAATGGCAATCCCGGTCACCTCGCAATCATTCGGCCCGACCAAGAAGCGGCGCAGGTCCACCTGATTCTGCGTATTCATCGGCATTCGCTTGTCGCTGGCTGCTACCAGGGAAGCAGTATGATTTCACTCGAACTGTCGTGGAAGTGTTTTTGCTGAGCGATGCGTTCTTGGACGAAGCGCGTCCCAAGACTGCGTCACTGCGCTAATCTGCTTGACAGCGCCACTGGATTGAAAAATTAAGTTTAGTGACGGATATAGTCATAAGGATCAGGTTGAATAGGTGTAACTCGAACCTCCCCGATAGTGTCTCTGATAAGTCTTCTTTCAAGGTAACTATGGGTTGCCAGCTGGGCGGCAACGCCGAGAGTAAGTGTGTTCGTCGCTTGATAGGTTAAAAGATTAGCTGCGGCTGCAATGGCTGCATTTTCTGCGCGGTTAATTATTAGGCTGGATAGGGGTTCTAGTACTTCGGCACTGTTAATAATCCTATTTCCAACACCTGCGACAAACTCGACGTCACCGATATCTACAGATACATGATATGAGTCCGGTGCTGGTGTGTGCCCGGCTCTATGCAGGATAAGTGTTAAATTTGGGCTCTGAGTGCGTTCGCCGCCGATACGTAGCTGTGCTCTATCCACAGAAATAGTTGGACGTTGACCAACAAGCCAATTTACTCCGCGCTTGATCCATTCCCACATTTTTCCACTAGGGTCATGCCGGTTGATGGGATCGTTCTGGCAATAGCAGTAGCCGTTAGGCCCGCCTTTGCCGAATGGAGACATAGTGTCAGCCTGGAGAAATCGCCTCGATCTGCTACTGTAGAGCCGGCGTCCATTGCCGAG
The DNA here is from genome assembly GCF_002021815.1 of Pseudomonas parafulva. Classification (NCBI taxonomy): domain Bacteria; kingdom Pseudomonadati; phylum Pseudomonadota; class Gammaproteobacteria; order Pseudomonadales; family Pseudomonadaceae; genus Pseudomonas; species Pseudomonas parafulva. The sequence continues at coordinate 3,598,430 of NZ_CP019952.1, read as the reverse complement.
AACATAACAGTCCAGCATTGTATCGAGCCGCTGCCCGCTGAACGTAATAAGATGTGTTGATGGGGCTGCGTGCAGAAAACCATAGGGTGAAAAGTTCTGTTGAGTGCCTGCAGGAATACCGCGCAATGCGGTGTTTGAATTGTCAGATTGCAAGAGTTGACTGCTTGTTGTTATTGCATCTGATTCGGCTAATGCAATGCCATTGGCCCAGAGCAGGCGACGTGGGCTGTCACTTACTTCGCAAGCCAGTTTAGGGCCTTGGAAGAAAAATTTTTTCTTTTTTGTCGGGAGCACTGTCGAACGCATATACGTAGCCCGTGGCGAAGTATGTGACTGGATGATTTACTACTGGCTCGCCTACGTCTACTAGCAGATTTATCAGGTGGTTTGACTGCTTCCAATGGAACTGCAGTTTCGAGGGGAAATGAAAGGGAGGCGCTCGCGAAGAATCCAACGCGGTGTATATGGCATCGGCTGTGTCGGTGTTCGCGGGCTGGCCCGCTTGTATGGTTAGACTTGAAGGGGTGGTGGGACGCTAAAGCCGATTCTGACTGTCAGCAGCAGTACAGCTGTGGGAGACATCGTCCCACCCCTTCAAGCCCTAGAACCATAACGTGAGGAGCCACCCATGGCAATGCAGGTAGATCGGTTAATCGTGGGTGTAGATGTCGCAAAAGCGGAGCTGGTTATTCATCACGACGACCGCGATGAAATTATCAAGATTAAAAACGCTAAGCCAGAAATCAAGAAGTGGCTCAAACAGCAAGCGGCCCACACGGCGATCGCCGTTGAGGCTACCAATGTCTACCACTTGGACTTGGTTGAACTAGCCCACGGGATGGGTTTTCAGGTTTATGTCGTCGACGGGTTCCAGTTAAGCAACTACAGAAAAGGTGTCGGGGGACGTGTAAAAACTGATCCATCTGATGCTCGACTACTATCCCGTTTCCTTAGGAACGAAGGCAACGAACTCCGGCCCTGGAGCCCCCCGCCGGCCGTCTACGGCAAGCTCCAGAGCCTGCTGCGGCGCCGGGCGGCTTTGGTGACTGCGCGCACTGCGATGACCCAAAGTTGGGCCAACGAAAATCTGCTTAGAGCCGCCTTCGAGACCTTTGTGAAGTCGATTGATCGGCTGGACCAGTTGATCCAAAAGAAACTGAAAGAAGTGCTGCGCGAGGCTGGATTGCAGGAGCAAGTTGCGCGCTGCCAGGCAGTGGAAGGAATCGGTTTTCTCACCGCCACCGCATTGGTAATGGCATTTGTGAGAGGTGAATTTAAGAGCAGCGACTCATACATCGCCTTTTTGGGGATGGACTTGAGAGTGAGCGATTCTGGGCAGAAGAATGGACGTCGCCGTCTTACCAAGCGCGGCTGCTCGGAGATCCGTCGTCTGCTTCATAACGCTGCGATGGCAGCCAGCCGATCGGCGGCATGGAAAGAACTTTATGAGAAACAGCGCACGGCAGGAAAAGCGACGACCCAAGCACTGGTGATTTTGGCTAGGAAACTTGCGCGGGTGGCGTTCGCCCTGATGAAAAATCAGGACGAATATGTCACCAGAAAGGGGAAACTGGCTTGCTGAAAACCATAGAATCTCCCACTTGGATGTAGAATGATATTCAAAAGGTGTATACGCTTTACATAAATATATCGAGTGTATAACTTGTTGCTGTTGCTGTTGCTGTTGCTGTTGCTGTTGCTGTTGCTGTTGCTGTTGCTGTTGCTGTTGCTGTTGCTGTTGCTGTTGCTGTTGCTGTTGCTGTTGCTGTTGCTGTTGCTGTTGCTGTTGCTGTTGCTGTTGCTGTTGCTGTTGCTGTTGCTTCTAAGCGCGCGGTAGTTCGGGCGCCGCAGATCGCGACTTCAGGAGGCCGAGCGCAGGGCTTGCGCAGGGAGGTGACAGGCATGGATGCCTGTCAAGCGCTGGGCCCCAGGATGGGGCCTGCAGCGCGGTCCTCCCGGGAGCAAGCCCGGAGCGAGGGGACCCCGGAGCGCAGCGCAGGGGCCGGATGATAGGAGCAGGCGGTTTTTGCTCACTTTTTGACAAGACAAAAAGTGAGCCGCCGTAAGGGCGGAAAGGTGACTGTGCGCCACCCGCGCTAATCAATATCAACTTGCTGCGCGCGCCCACGCTTTCAAGTTTCAAGTTTCTCAATAAAACTTAGAGCTTAGAGCTTAGAGCTTAGAGCTTAGAGCTTAGAGCTTGGAACTTGGAGCTCTGAACTCAGAACTTAAAACCGGATAACATAAGAACCCCCATCCAGAACCCAATCAACCCGTCCCAATCTCCCCCCCATCCTCCCGCTGAATCACCACCGTAGAAGACCGCGGCCGAACCCGCTTGCCCTCAAAAGCCCCCTCGGTAGCATCTTCCGAAACTGGCCAGTTCCCCGGATGCTGAATATTGATAAACAACGTCCTGTTATCCGGCGTAAACGCAATCCCCGTCACCTCACACCCATTGGGCCCCACGAAAAACCGCCGCACCCCCCCTTGGTTTTCCCCATTCACCGGCACCTGTCGCCCCGCCGCATCCACCAGCAGACCTGGAATCACCGCCAGCAGTTGGTCGTTGGTGTAGTCGGTAAGGGTGCTCTCGCCGTTGTCAGTCTCGAACCACAACACGCCGCGGCTATCGAAACTCATGCCGTCGGGGCTGGCGAACTGGTTCAGTTCGGTCAGGCCGGAACGGTTGATGTCGGCAGCACCAGCGGCGTTTGCGCCGAACACGAAGATGTCCCAGTTGAAGCTCAACTGGTCGTCGCTGTCGTGCCAGCGAATAATGTGGCCGTGGCGGTTCGGGCCGCGTGGGTTGGCCGCATCGACCTTTTCCGGGGTACGTGCACTGTTGTTGGTCAGGGTCAGGTAGACGTCGCCGTTCAGCGGGTTGACCGTCGTCCATTCCGGGCGGTCCATCGGCGTCGCGCCTACGGCATCGCCAGCGCCACGGGTGTTGAGGATGATGCCCGGCAGGTCACCATACAGCGCGCCCAGGGTGCTGCCCCCCGTGGTGGCGGTGGCCACGTCCAGCAGTAGCCATACACCAGTGCCATCGGCGTTGAAGCGGGCCACGTAGAGCTTGCCCTGGTCCAGATACTTGGCGCCGGTAGCGAGGCGGTCGGCCGGGTTGGCATCGGCGGCATCCCACACGGCGGTTGACACCCACTTGTACAGGTACTCGTTGTTCGAGTCGTCACCCATGTACCACACCAGCGGCTTGCCCGCGACCGGCAGGCTTGGGGCGCAGCCCTCGTGGCGGAAGCGGCCCAGCGCGGTGCGTTTGGTGGCCAGGGTGCTGCTGTTGTACGGGTCGATCTCGACGATGTAGCCGTAGGTGCTGGCTTCGTTGCGGTAGTCGTCGGTGGCGCTGGCGCCCTTGATGGTCACGTCGAAACGGGCAAACTCGTCGGCCTCTTCGGTGCTGTCACCGGCTGCGCTTTCCCACTTGTACTGGCCGGTGGAGGTGCCCACGCCAATGCGGCGCTGGTCTTCGGGGCGGGTGCCCTTGTTGACGAAGATGCCCGGCCAGTTCTCTTCACAGGTCAGGTAGGTGCCCCACGGGGTGTAACCGTTGCCGCAGTTGTTGTTGGTACCCCGGCAGTGAGTACCGGCGGTGGAGTACTTGGTCTTGACGTGGTCGGTGCCGCGCAGCGGGCCGGTGATTTCCATGCGCGAAGCCGTGGTGAAGCGGCGGTTCAGCGGGTCGTTGTCGACAACCTGCCAGCGGCCGCTGACTTTTTTCAGGCGCACCACGCCAGCCCCATGGGCGTTGATTTCTTTTCGCACTTCCTCGACCGGGCGCTTGCCGTTGACATCAGTGGTTGGGCCAGCCGGGTGCAAGGCTGCAGGGTCGATGTACTCGAAGTTGATGGCCAGCAAGCCATCATCCGAGCTGCCATTGATGGGGAAGAAATGCATGCCGTCATGGTGCATGCCCATGGCGTTGGCCTGATCGACAGAGGTATTGCTGCCGTCCGGCTTCCAGGGCGCGGCGTTCCGGTTAAGCGGTGTTCCCCATGGGGCCAGCACGCGTGCGCAGTAGCCCTTGGCAAGGGTGCACGCATCGGTGCGTGACCCAGGGATTGAGTCGAAGCCCAGCGCCAGCCCTGACCTGGCAGCGTTGCCGGTGACCGGCTCGCCAGGGCCGGCGGGCCTGCGGATATCAGCACCGCTGAAACAACCGCCCAGGCTGGTGCCGGCGATCAGGGTGACGGCGGCGGCCAGGCCGCCGCGCATCACACTGCGTCGGCTCAGGTAAATGTCCATGACGGTGGCCATGGCCGTGTTGGTGCTGGGGTTGCGGTCCAAATTGTCGCCGGTGTCACGACTCATCACATGTCCTTGCGTTGCAGAGTTCAGACCGCACTCTAGTGGGCGATTGTGACGTTTGGTTTGCAGAACCATGAGCGGACGTTGCAACCCTGTGGCGCATTTGAAGAGGCCCCGAAAAGGGGCGCTCTGCCAAGGTTGCTCAGTCGCGCTTGGCGCCCAGGCTCGATGCCCACTGCTCGTTGCGGTTATGCCCACTGGTGCGGATCAGCCCGAGATCCAGGGCGTTTTCACCCTCTGCAGACCCCTTGCCCTTGGCAATTTCGGCAATGGCGGTGCCCAGGTCCACAGGGGAATTGGACGCATCGATCGAAACAGCCCGCCGGTAGTCGCTGCCGCTCAGGGTTTGCTGCTTGATCGAGTTGGCGTCCAGCTTGACCTCGCCCCTGGCCGATTGCAGGCGGGCGCCGACCAACTGGGCGTTGCCGCCAACCTGCAAGGCGATGCCCTCGCTGCCTTTGAGCGTGGCCTGTTGGGCGACACTGTCGCGTTGCTCGTGGACCACCTCAAGTCGCAGGGTAGGCGAGAAACCCGGATCAGCCTTGCTCAGGGCAGGGCCGGCTTTTTCGCCGACTCTGCCGCCTAGCGGCCCGGCCAGCGATGTAGCAGCGTTGACATAGCCTTGTGGGTTCTTTTCCTGACTGAGCCTGGCATCACCCTTGACGCTGAGGTTATTGACGCGGTCCATCAGGCTGGCCACACGCAGATCGCCCTCTATGGCACCTTCGATCCGCGCGGCGTCCAGGCTGACGCCTTCGAGGCTGGCATCGCCGCCGCTGTGCAGCGCGATGCGCTCGGCACGCAGGTTGCCGGCGTTCCAGGTGAGGTTGTCGCGCTTGTCCATGTCCACCTTCAGACGGCCATGCAGGCCCCGCGTGTCCAGTGCGCCACTGCTGGCGTTGAAACCGGCACCGGCGGTGATGTCGAGGTTATTGCGCAGTTCCTGGTTCGACGAGGCTTCAAGCCGCATGCCGCCGTTCATGGCATCGAGCACGATTTCCTTGGCGCTGGCTTGCAACCCCTGGGCCTGCAAAGCCTGCGCGTCGCGTGCGCTGCTGGTCACGCTGAGGCGACCGTTACTGGCAAACTGCGCGTCGATGGCCTGGCGCGCGTTCTCTTGCTGCTTGCCATTGCCAAAGTGGCCGCCTACGCCGCCGCCTTGCGTGGTGCCGGTCTTGGCGGCCAACTCCAGTCCACCGCCCAGCTTCGCGCCACTGGCCTCTTGTGTGGCGGTTGCCGCCTTGACCTGCAACTGGCCATCGCTGTGCAGCGTGATATCGCCGGTCGGGGCTTCGCGGCTACCGATGCGCGTGCCTTCGAGCGTCAAGTCGCCACGGCTGGTCAACACCACCTGGCCCTTGCTGTCGATCTGCGCCACCTGAGCTGTGCTGGTGGCCTGGTCATTGCGCGCATGATCCAGATAGCCGCGCCCATCGATACCGGTACTGCCGGGGCGGTTGCCGACCTTGACCCAGGCATTGCCGTCCAGCTGGCTGGATTGGCGCGTTTCACGGTCAGTGGCTTGGACCAGTTCCAGCGTACCGTCGCTGTGCATGCGCACGTCGCCTTTGCCTCCATCGATACGTGTGCCTTCATAACGCCCATCGCTGCCCAACTGCACCTTGATACCCTGCTGGCCATACAGGGAGCCCGCCACAGCCGTACTGACAGTGCTCTGGCGATCCAGAGAACCGCCGTTGCCGGCCGCGCGCACGTTCAGGTCCTGACCGGTAGTGGTATCCAGCCGAGCATCTGCACCAACGGTCAGGTGCTGCTCGCGCTTGTGCTCGGTATTGGCCGCAGCCTGCATGTCATGGTGCTGCGCCTGAATGTCGAGTGTGCCCGCATTGGCTCGCCAGGCAGTGCCCTGATCCTTGAGGGTATCGACCTTGACCTGCACGCTGGCACCGGAAAGTTCGCTGACCTGGGCAAAGCCACGGCGCTGGTTTTCCAGGCGCTTGAGGTGCTCGACGGTCATGTCGGCGCCTACGCTGGGCGCCACCATCGCGTCTTCGGGCGAGGCCTGCTGAAAGCGAGCAGCTTCTTCACCTAGCACCAGACGCTCGATGGGCCGGGTGAGATCACGGTATTCCAGGCTCCCGCCGAGGCTGGCAGACCAGTCATCCTGGCGTTGGGTTTGCTCGGAGGTGTTCTGCACCGCACGGTTCTCCATATGGGTGGCGGTAACCTGCAACGTTTCGCCGGCGTTTACCCGCGCAGCCTCGGTCACCAGCTCGTCGCTACGCAACCGTACGTTGCCGCTTGCCTGCAGTTCGGTGCGCTGCATCTTCTGCTCACGGTTGGTCTGTACGCCACGCTGGTGGTGGCCATCGAACTGGATACCTAGCCGGTCGATCCCGCCAGTCACCGTGAGGCCGCCACCACTCTGGGTGGTGGTAGTGGTGGTTTCGTGGGTAGCCTGGGTGGTGCCCAACGTCACTTTGCGGGCATCAATGTCCAGGTCCCCGGCCAGGGCGTTGATGGTGGAGCCGGTGACCTGCACATCGGCATCGGATTTGACACTCACCAAAGCCCCCTTGAGCTGGCTACCCACGTTTTCGGTTTTCTGCTCCTGGCCAGTGCGGGTGACAACGTCATAGCCCACGCTGGCCTTGTACTGGCGAGAACCGGGCTTGTCGCCGTCGGCCTCCTTGGTCTGCCCGGCGCTGGCGGTGAAGGTGCGCTGCTGGTTTCGAACCTCGCGTTGCTCGGTCGCCTGTACGCCAGTGATTGCCACATTGCCCTTGGCTTCGAGGTCAAGATGACCGCCAGCGCTGACATTGGCGCCCTCGATACGCAAATCCTCGGCACTGACCAGGCGCAGGTTGCTCTGCGCCCCCACCTCACTGACCAGCACCGCTTCGTTGCGCTCAGTGCTGCGGCTGTCGCTGGCAATCAGGCCGAACAGCTTGCTGTCGCGTGCATGATCGGTCCGGGTGCTGGTGCCCTTGTCCGCCTCCACGGCCAGCGAGCCTTGCTGGCTGTGCAGCGTCGCATCCTGCAGGCCTATTACCGTGCTGCCTCTGACGGTGAGCTTGTCGGCTGTGACGGTCAGGATGCCATCGCTGGTGAGGGTGCTGCCTGCCAGGTTGCGGCCCTCTTTCTCGTTGCCTTTGTGATCGCCGAAGAACGTACCGGACACCAGGTCACCGCGATAATTACGGCGCGTACTCTGCTCCTGCAACTGCGTCGTGGCGATCATGCCCTCCTTGGCCATGATGGCCAGGTCGCCGCGGCTGTGTAGGGTGCTGCCCTGCACGTTCAGGTTGCCGGCCGTCTGCACCTGCATCTGCCCTGCGGTGAGCATGCTGCCCTGGGCGCGCTCGGTGAAGGTGTCCGTGTCGCTGTCACCGCGCCACAGGTCCTTGCGGTGACGGATCTTTTCCTGGATGGCCTGGCTGTCGATACCCGCCAGGATGTCCAGGTTGCCCCCGCTGTCCAGATTCAGCCCATTGCCCGCTTGCAAGGTGGCGGCGGTCATGCGCATGTCGCCGCCGGAGGTAAGCACGATGCTGTCGTCGGCCTCCAGGCGGGTGCCGTGCTGCTGGGTGTCGGTGGTCGTGGTGTCGCGGTCGTAGGTTTCGCGCGTGACGAACAGGAATTTCTTGCTCCATTGCTCGTTGTCATGCTTGACCCGCTCAAGGGCCTGGGCATCGAGGGTCAGGGCCTGACCCGCCCGGGCTTCGATGCGGGGTGCTTTGGCCTCTACTGTACGCAGTACCAGATCGCCCTGTGCATCGAGCTTCAACGGGCCCTGCCCGCTGTGCAGGACGGTTGGGCTGGCCGCCGTACCCAGCACATCCAGGTTGCCCGCTGACGCCATTTGGATGCCATCCGTGGCACTGACCAGGGGGGCTCGTACCCGCACACCCGCACCTTCGGCAGTGCTCACCACGCGGATGCGCCCCGCCTGCATGGCACCGAACAGGCTGGCGTCGATACTGGCCGGCGTGGCGGTACGGTGCTCGACCACCGCGCCGCTAGCGTGATCGATCCGGTTGCGACCAGCGGTGATGTCCAGGGTGGTCGCGGCCGCCAGCAGGCCTTGGCTGTCGATGCGCGGCGCAATCAACGCGAGGGCGCCGTCGGCATTGCTCTGGCCGCCGTCCAGCACCTGCAGGGTGCCGCTGGCGTCGAGGGTATTGAGGTACTTGAGCTGCTGCTGCTCGAACGCCGGGGTGCCTACCAGAAAGCCTGCGCGCGTGGTGTTGATGAAGCTGCCGCCGTTGAGGATGATGCCGTTGGGGTTGGCCAGGATGTAGTCGGCAGCACGGCCGAATATTTCCTGGGGGCCCTGGATCAGTGAGGCACTGCGGCTGACCACTTCGTTGAGGATGGTCGACGCTGCCTGCCCCTGGAACTGAGGGTTGGCGGCCAGGGCACCGGCCAGCTGCGATTGCCCAGCCTGGGTAGCGTTGTTCAGCACCAGGCCTGCACGGTCGACGTTGTACTGGTTGAACTGGTTGTGCGAGAGGCCGTTGGCATCGGGCGGGACGATCTCGATCACCGGGACACCATGGCCGTTGTTGATGAGCGGGGTGCCACCAGGGCCGTTGGCGGCGTCCAGGCCGCCTTCGGCCAATGCGCTGGTGGAGCCGAGCACGATCAGAAAGATGGCCCAGCGCAAGGTATCGGGCTGGATGCAAAGAGGGGGCAAGGATGTCTTCATGGTTTTTCTCATTGTTGTGGGTGAATCAAAGGGTCATCGACCAGTCCAGCACCCAGAAACCAGGCTCATTGGGCCGGCCTGGGTGGTCGCTGGCGTATAGCGCGCGCTGGTAGTCCAGGCGCAGTCGGCTGCCTGGCAGACTGAATTCCAGGCCGGCTGCCGCACCGGCCAGGCGCTGCGACGGTGAGCCAGCAGCGGTGCGGGTCCAGCCCAGGTCAAGGCCGATGTAGGGGCGCATGTGCAGCGGTGCGCCCCACGTTTGGGGCAGGGGGTAGCTGACTGTGTTTCGCCACACCGCGCTGGTGGCGCCGGAATAGGTCTGCAAGCGGAACCCGCGTACCGCCGAATCGTCGCTGACCAGCATTTGCTCAACGGCCGGCAGTGCATCCTGGCTGTACTGCCCGTTGAGTTCGCTCTGCCAGCGCCACGGCTGGCTGGCCGGGCCTTGGCCGATGTAGAGCAGGCTGGCGCGGTACTTCCTGAAGTCGGGCCGCAGACGCTGTGCGCCCAAGGGTGCGCGGTCGGCGCCGAGCATCGTGACGCCCTGCGTCACACCCAGATAGCCGCTCCACAGGCCATGTTGCAGCCACAGCAGGTTCAGCCCGGCTTCAAGGGAGGTGAGGGTAGGGCTCTGCTGCACGACGACCGCCCCGGCATTGCGATTGACCAACGCCTTGCGGTCGAGCCGCAGTGAGGCGCTGAGCATTCCCCGTTGGCCACGCCACAGCACGCGCTCGGCGCTCAAACCTTGATAACGGCTCCGGCCATCTGCGCTCAACCTGCCGCTGGGCAACGGGGCCTGGTAGCGCAGTTCGCTTGCACTCAGGGCAAAGCTCCAGCGGCCGTAGGGGACGCTGTAGTAGAGCGAAACACCTTGGCTACGGCCCGGGCCACCCAGCACCGTATGCGTCAGTGACAAGCGCAGGTCGTCATTGAGATGCAGCGGGCTGTCCACACCGATGCCTGCCGTCAGCCGGTGGCGCCCGGTAAAATCGCTGCCCCGGTTGTCGAACCGCGTATCGAAATGCCAGCGCCCCTCTGCCCGGCGCGGTTGGACCACGACGCGCGTACCACCCTGCATTTGCCCTGGCAACAGGTCCACACCCATGTCGAAGGCACGCAGGCGGTTGAGCTGATCGAGCCCCTGCTCGACGTCTGGCAGGTACAGCGGGCGCCCCAGCAGGTCTGGAAAAGCACCGGACAAGGACAGGGGCAGCTCGGGGCCAGCCAACTCGATGGATTCGACGAAGCCCTCGACCAGCACGATTTGCAACGGGTGCCCGTCCTGGGGCAGCTGGCGCAGGTAAGGCCGGCTGGTCGGATAGCCGGCTTGCACGTACTGCTCGGTGATGGCCTTGAGCAGCGTGTTGATCTGGGCAACGCCCATGCACGGCATGACGTTCAGGCGCACGGTGGTGGCCAGGGCCGCGTCGTCCAAGTGGCGATTGCCGGCGACCTCGACACCTGCGACCTTCCAGCAGTGCGCCTGAGCGGGTGCGGCGACGGGAGCCTGGGAGGGCGTTGCCGTGTCGGCCTTGTCCTGCCAGCGTTCCAGGCGGCGTTGCTGTTGCTGGTGTTGCAGGTCCAGCTGATGGTCGCGTAATTGCCAGCTGGCAACGTCGGCCCTCGCCTCACCGCAGGCGAGCACCAACAGGATAAAGCAGACAGCCAACAACTGGCGCTTGAGGGGGATAGGACAGTGCACTTGAGCATCCCAGCAATGCGGTACGGACTTCGTACTCGATTGCGTGGATGCTAAAAGCCGTGGCATTTCCCTGGATGCCATCCCGTGCCTAAGACAATGTCAGGCAGGTTCCAGCGAACGGGTGGGCTCTTTCCTACAAAAACAGATGAATTGCGCTAGATCAGGGCCGAATCTCGATCATCGTGCCATCGCGCACCAGGTTCCAGACTTCCTGCATGTCGCGGTTACGCATGGCGATGCAGCCGTCTGTCCAGTCCAGGGTATGGAAGTACCACTCGGGGTATTCGTCGTTGATCGGCGTGCCGTGGATCATGATCATGCTGCCGGCCTTCACGCCTGCCTGGCTGGCCCGGGCCGCATCGCTGACGTTGGGGTAGTCGATGTGCATGGCCAGGTTGAAGCGCTCGCTCTGCTTGCGCCAGTCCAGCCAGTAGAAGCCTTCCGGAGTCTTCTTGTCGCCTTCGCGCTGCTTGGGGCCCTTGGGTTGCTTGCCCAGGGAAATGCGGTAGGTCTTGATCGGCTCGCCGCGGCTGATCAGTTGCAGGCGACGTTCGGACTTGATGACCAGTACCTTGTCGACCTGAGGCTGCACCGCCGGTTGCGCAGGCGAACCCGTCTGCACTGCCGAGACCGGTTTGCGGATGATGGTTTCGGTGTAGGCCGCCTGGGACATCGAGGCAACGCCAAGGCAGAGGAGGGCAAGCAACCAGCGCATGTAGCAATATCCTGAAGGCTCTGTACCGGGTTATGTGAAAGGCACTCGACGATGGTCACCACCGGGCGGCATTTCGTGAACCCTAACGGGGGGTGGTCGATACGTTCATCGGCGGCAGGTATTCATGGCCTATGGGGAACTGCTGCTCGATTCGGTCGCGATAGTAGCATTCTAATGTCCGTGCCACGGTCCGGAAAGCCAGGGCGTCCCAGGGGATCTCATGCTCTTCGAACAGTCGCACTTCCAGGCTCTCGACCCCGACTGCAAACGCAAGGTCCGCCAGCTCGGCGCGGAAGAAGACATGGACCTGGTTGATGTGCGGCAAGTCGAACAGCTGGTACAACGTCATCGAGCCTACACGCGCGCAGGCTTCTTCGACGGTCTCGCGACGGGCGGCCTGGTCGAGCGTCTCGCCGTTTTCCATGAAGCCGGCAGGCAATGTCCAGAAACCACGGCGCGGTTCAATGGCGCGGCGGCACAGCAGCACCTGGCTGCCATGGGTGGGCAGCACGCCGGCTACCACGTTGGGATTCTGGTAGTGGATGGTGTGGCACGCGGGGCAAACGTACCGCAACCGTGTGTCGCCCTGGGGGATCTGCTCGATGACCGGCTGACCGCACGCACTGCAGAAATTCATGGAGGCTTCCTTTTGTCGTGGCCTATCTTGGCGTGGTGGCTCGGCCGCCGCAAGCAGCAGGGGTTGGGTGGCTGACGGCTTTCGTGCATCATGCAGGGCAGGCCTTGGATACGAGTGAGCGCGATGCTGGACGAGCTACTTCGCCGAATGAGCAACCACCAACCTGCAACCCTGGAATCGGATCGGCGGTTCCCGGAAGCGGCGGTACTCTTGCCCATTACCCGCAGCGAAGTGCCTGAGCTTGTGCTGACCTTGCGCGCCAAGGGGCTTTCGACCCATGGTGGCGAAGTCGCCTTCCCAGGTGGGCGGCGCGATCCCGAAGACCCGAACCTGGTCTTCACCGCCCTGCGCGAGGCTGAAGAAGAAATTGGCCTGCCACCAGGGCTGGTAGAGGTTCTTGGCCCGCTCAGCCCCCTAATATCCCTGCATGGCCTGAAGGTCACGCCCTACGTCGGCGTCATTCCCGACTTCGTCGAATACCGCCCCAACGATGCCGAGATCGCGGCGGTATTCACCGTTCCCCTGGAGTTCTTCCGCCAGGACCCTCGCGACCATACCCACCGCATCGATTACCAGGGCCGCAGCTGGTATGTGCCCAGTTACCGCTACGGCGAATACAAGATCTGGGGGCTGTCGGCGATCATGATCGTCGAACTGGTCAACCTGTTGTTCGACGCCGGTATCTCCCTGCACCGTCCCCCTGAGCGTCCTACCGACAAACGAGCAGGGCCCACCCTGCCATCGGCATCCCAGCCTGAGGAGCAACCATGAAATATCGCCTGGGCGACCTGCGGGTCGAGACTCATCCCACCAGTTGGGCTGCACCCAACGCCACGCTCATCGGCAATGTCCGTCTCCAGGCCCATGCCAGCGTCTGGTTTGGCGCTGTGCTGCGTGGTGACAACGAGCTGATCGACATCGGTGAAGGCAGCAACGTGCAGGACGGCACCGTGATGCATACCGACATGGGCTCGCCCCTGACCTTGGGTAAAGGCGTGACCGTTGGGCATAACGCCATGCTTCATGGCTGCACGGTGGGCGACTACAGCCTGATCGGCATCAACGCGGTCGTGCTCAATGGTGCACGTATCGGCAAGCACTGCATCATCGGCGCCAATGCCCTGATCGCCGAGGGCAAGGAGATTCCCGATGGTTCGCTGGTCATGGGCTCGCCCGGCAAGGTCGTGCGCGAGCTGACCGAACAACAGAAGCGCATGCTTGAGGCCAGCGCGGCGCACTATGTCCATAACGCCCAGCGCTACGGCAAGGAGCTGGTGCCCGACGATGAGTGAGGTAAACGAGCGCCCGGTGGCGTCCCCCTGCGTCAACATCTGTGCCCTTGATGAGCAGGATATCTGTACCGGCTGCCAGCGCAGCGTGGCAGAGATAGGCCAATGGGGCCGTATGAGCAATGATGAGCGACGCGGTGTGCTCAGGCGTTGCCATGAGCGCGCTACCGAAGCCGGGCTGGTGCTCTAGCGGTACTGCGGTTGCCTCCCAGGGCGGGCGACGGTAATCTGTGCCGCTTGCCCAAAGACTACCCGCCATGCTCTTTCTGATTGCCTATATCAGCAGTGTCGTGCTGATCAACTACGCCTTCTCCAGCGCCCCGCACCTGGACGTCATCTGGTCCGCCTGGGGTGGCCTGGTCTTCATCCTGCGCGACATGGTGCAGACCCGCTTCGGGCATGGGGCGCTGGTGGCCATGCTGGCGGCTCTGGTGCTGTCCTACGTCACCTCCGAGCCTGCCATCGCCCTGGCCAGCGCCACGGCGTTCTTTGTCTCCGAGCTGATCGACTGGCTGGTCTTCAGCGTCACCCGGCGGCCCCTGCGCGACCGGCTGTGGTTGAGCTCGGCATTAAGCATTCCGGTCGATACGTTCATCTTCTTCGGCATGATCGGTGCGCTCACACCGATGGTGATCGGCACCGCCATGGCGTCGAAGTTCGCCGGTGTCACGGCCGTCTGGCTGGCCATGGCATTTCGCGCCCGACGGGCTGCCGTGGCGGGCTGATGGTGTAGAATAGCGGTCCTTTTTCAGCGGGTGGTGCCGAGCCAGGCGCGGCCCCGGATGCCTTCGAGGACCTGAAATGACCCGTATCGGAACCCCCCTGTCGCCCACCGCGACCCGTGTACTGCTCTGTGGCTGTGGCGAGTTGGGCAAGGAAGTGGTGATCGAGCTCCAGCGCCTGGGCGTGGAAGTGATCGCCGTTGACCGCTACGCCGACGCGCCGGCCATGCAGGTTGCCCACCGCAGCCACGTGGTCAACATGCTCGATGGGGTGGCGCTGCGCGCTGTCATCGAAGCCGAGAAGCCGCACTACATCGTGCCGGAAATCGAAGCCATCGCCACCGCCACGCTGGTGGAGCTGGAAAGCGAAGGTTTCAATGTGGTGCCCACTGCACGCGCTACGCAACTGACCATGAACCGTGAAGGCATTCGTCGTCTGGCTGCCGAAGAATTGGACCTGCCCACCTCGCCCTACCACTTTGCCGACACCTACGAAGACTATGCCGAGGCTGTCGCCGATGTCGGCTACCCTTGCGTGGTCAAGCCGGTGATGAGCTCGTCCGGCAAGGGGCAGAGCCTGCTGCGCAGCGATGCCGACCTGCAGAGCGCGTGGGCCTACGCACAGGAAGGTGGGCGCGCCGGCAAGGGGCGGGTGATTGTCGAAGGTTTCATCGATTTCGATTACGAGATCACCCTGCTGACCGTGCGTCACGTCGGGGGCACCACTTTCCTCGAACCGGTTGGGCACCGTCAGGAAAAAGGCGACTACCAGGAGTCCTGGCAGCCGCAGGCCATGACCCCCAAGGCGCTGGCCGAGTCGCAGCGGGTGGCCAAGGCGGTCACCGATGCCCTGGGCGGGCGTGGGCTGTTCGGTGTGGAGTTGTTCGTCAAGGGCGATCAGGTCTGGTTCAGCGAAGTGTCGCCACGCCCGCACGACACCGGCCTTGTTACCCTGATCTCCCAGGACCTGTCGCAGTTCGCCCTGCATGCCCGCGCCATTCTCGGGTTGCCAATCCCGGTGGTGCGTCAGTTCGGTCCTAGTGCTTCGGCCGTTATCCTGCCGCAGGGGCACTCACAGCAGACCGCCTTCGCCAATCTCGGCGCTGCGCTGAGCGAACCGGATACCGCTATTCGCCTGTTCGGCAAGCCTGAGATCAGCGGCACTCGTCGTATGGGCGTTTGCCTGGCCCGTGACGAATCCATCGAAGCGGCGCGCGCCAAGGCGACCCGTGCGGCCCAGGCCGTGGAAGTAGAGTTCTGATAGACCCGTCGGGGCCGCTCAGGCAGCCCCGACAGTCCTGCTATGAAGTCGCTGAGCGTCCTAAAGCTCGGTATTGCGCGTCTCCTTCAGGCACAGTACGGCGATCAGGCTGATCACGGCCGCCGCCGAGACATATCCGCCCACCCAGCTCAGGCCGCCCATGCTCACCAGCTTCTGAGCGAAGAACGGCGCTGCCGATGCGCCAACAATACCGCCCAGGTTATAGGCTGCCGAAGCGCCGGTATAACGCACATGGGTCGGGAACAGCTCTGGCAGCAAGGCGCCCATTGGCGCGAAGGTCACGCCCATCAGGAACAATTCGATGGCCAGGAACAGTGCCACGCCGGTGGTCGAGCCCGAGGTCAGCAGCGGTTCCATGGTAAAACCTGACGCCACGGCCAGCAGGCCGCCGACGATCAGCACAGGCTTGCGTCCGTAGCGATCGCTGAGCCAGGCCGACAGCGGCGTCGCCAAGGCCATGAACACCACCGCAAAGCACAACAGCCCCAGGAACGTTTCACGGCTGTAGCCCAGCGTGCTTACGCCGTAGCTCAAGGAGAAGACGGTGGAAATGTAGAACAGCGCATAGCACACCACCATGGCTGCGGCACCCAGCAGGGTCGGGCGCCAATGCCTGGCGAACAGGTCCACCACCGGCAGCTTCACGCGCTCCTGGCGGGCCACCGCCTTGGCGAACACCGGGCTTTCCTCAAGCTTCAGGCGCACATACAGCCCCACCAGCACCAGGGCGGCGCTGAGCAGAAACGGTATGCGCCAGCCCCACTGGCGGAACTGTTCGTCGCTGAGCGTCAGTGCCAAGGTAAGGAATAGGCCATTGGCTGCCAGAAACCCGATCGAAGGGCCCAGTTGCGGGAACATGCCGAACCACGCCCGTTTACCGTGGGGCGCATTTTCGGTGGCCAGCAGGGCCGCACCGCCCCATTCGCCGCCCAGTCCCAGCCCTTGGCCAAAGCGCAATAGGCAAAGGATGATCGGTGCCCACACGCCAATGCTGTCATACCCCGGTAAAACGCCGATGGCGGTGGTGGAGACACCCATCAACAGCAGCGAGGCAACCAACGTGGACTTGCGTCCGATGCGGTCGCCGAAGTGACCGAACAGCGCAGAGCCCAGTGGCCTGGCCAGAAAGGCGATGCCAAAGGTCAGGAAGGCCGCCAGCATCTGGGCAGTGCCGGACCCGGACGGGAAGAACACCGGCCCGATGACCAGGGCGGCCGCCGTGGCGTAGACATAGAAATCGTAGAACTCGATGGCGGTGCCGATGAAGCTGGCAGTGGCAACCCGCGCGGGCGAGTTGACCGGCGCGGCAGGTGCGCCGGCGTAGGTGCTGGTTGTCATTGAAGGTCCCTGGCGGTCTGGGGCAACGCCACGGTGCTCTGTCGGCCTGCAACGGACACACCGATTGCAGCCGCCCGAACAATGGTTCCCATGGCGCTGGCGCGATTGTTGTTGTGTTCGCCTGGCTGACGATAGCCCAAGGGGATAGGGGCGGGCGGACACTGCTCAGGGTGGTGAAGCAGGACCGCAGGGCGTTTCAGCGAAGCGGTCTGACCGTGGAGCGCCGAGTGCGGGTAGCAGGCGGGACGGCAGGGCTGGGTAAGCGTTGCCCGAGTATAGCTATCGGGTTGCCGTCCATACCAGTACCTTGCTGGCGCAATTGTCTTCGGTTTCAAGGATTTCCAGGCGATAGCGGCCGATTTTCAGGCACACCGCACTTTCCGGAATGCTTTCCAGTGCCTCGGTCACCAGGCCGTTAAGGGTCTTAGGCCCGCCATCGCACGGCAGATGCCAGCCCAGGCTACGGTTGATCTCCCGCAGCGAGGCTGTGCCATCGATGACATAGGTACCGTCAGGCTGCTTGTGGACATGGGGGTTGCCCAGGCTCTGGTCATCTTCGAACTCGCCGACGATTTCCTCGAGGATGTCCTCCAAGGTGACGATCCCCAGTACTTCACCGTACTCATCTACCACCACGCCCAGGCGCCGCTGCTGCTTGTGGAAATTGAGCAACTGCAGGTTCAAGGGCGTGCTTTCGGGCACGAAATAGGGCTCGTAGCACGCCTGGCGCAGAGCTTCGAGGGTCAGCGCGGCCTGGGGCAACAAGTGGCTGATCAGCTTGGTGTTGAGGATGGCTTCGACCTGGTTGATGTCGCTGTGGTACACCGGCAAGCGGGTGTGACGGCTGACGATCAGTTGCTCGATGATGCGCTCGATCGGCTCGTCGAGGTTGATGCCATCGACCTCGTTGCGCGGCACCAGAATGTCGTTGACGGTGATCTTGTCCAGGGACTGGATGCCGTCGAGCAACCCCCGTCGTGGGGTTTCCGGGTGCTCGTCGTCCTCGAAATCGTCGGCTTGCTCGGGGTGCAGGGCGACTGCGGCAGGCTGCTTGCGCAGTGGGCGTAGTAACAGCTTGGCGCAGCCGTCGAGTATACCGGCCAGCGGTTGCAGCAGTACCAGTGGAGGCTTGAGCAGCGCACCCAGGCTGACGAAGACCTGTGGGTTGCGTCTGGCCAGGCGACGAGGCAGGTACTCGGCGAACACCAAAAGAGCAGCAGCGGCAGCCAGGCCTGCCTGCCACAGGCCAGCGTCACCACCGTGACGCAGCCCGATCAGGCAGGCCAGCGCCAGTACCAGCCATTTGCCCAGGCTGGCGCCCAGGACCAGGGCAGGGCCCGAAAGCTTGGGTTGGCTGTCCTTCTCGCCGCCCGACACCATCGTGTGCAGGCGTGCGGTCTCGATGGCGGTGAGCAGTGCAGACCACAGCAGGGCAATTGCCGAGGTGCCGAGAAGCGGTGCGTACGGCAGGATGTTCATGAAAGGCCGTCAGATGTGCAGAATGAATTCGCGAACCAGCTTGCTGCCGAAATAGGCCAGCATCAGCAGGCAGAAGCCTGCCAAGGTCCAGCGGATGGCCTTGTGGCCCCGCCAACCCAGGCGGGTACGCCCCCACAACAGTACGCTGAACACGACCCAGGCCACGCAAGCCAGCAACGTCTTGTGCACCAGGTGCTGGGCGAACAGGTTGTCGAGGAACAGCCAGCCGGACACCAGCGACAGCGACAGCAGGCACCAGCCTGCCCAGAGGAAACCGAACAGCAGGCTTTCCATGGTTTGCAGTGGCGGGAAGTTTCGAATCAGGCCAGAGGGGTGCTTGTGCTTGAGTTGATGGTCCTGCACCAGCAACAGCAACGACTGGAACACGGCGATGGTGAACAGGCCGTAGGCCAGGATCGACAGAAGGATGTGAGCAAGGATGCCCGGTTCCTCATCGATCAGCGGCACGGTGCCGGGCGGCGCGAATTGGGCCAGCAGCGCGGTGACCGCACCGAGCGGGAACAACAGCACCAGCAGGTTCTCCACAGGGATGCGCAGGCATGCCAGCAAGGTCAGGGCGATGACGGCCACGGCGATCAGGCTGGCGGCACTGAAGAAATCCAGGCTCAGGCCAAGCGGGGTGATCAGCTGAAAGAACAGCGCACCGCCCTGGGCTATAACCGCAATGGTGCCCAACAGACCGGGGAGCCGTTTGTCGATCTTGCGGCCCTTGGCCAGGGATGAACCCTGGTAGATGGCCGCGACGATGTAGAGCGCAGCGGCAATCAGGTTGGGGATGAGGCTGGGAGAGGAGACCATAAGTCCTGGTGGGCGAGCCTTAAAGAGACGGAGTTTGGCATAAACCGCGCCGCTCTAGGAAGACTGACGGGCGCGCAAGGCGGCGGCGGTGCAGGCACCGGGCAAACCCCGTCGCGACCGGCGAGTGCCGCTTGAGGTGTGCGCGGTCGCTTCACTTCGCTATAATCGCCGCCTTGCTGTGCCTGGCGGGTGTGCATTTCCCCGCGGGCGCCTGACAACCTCGGCTTTTACTGGGCCAGAAAGGATCATCATGTTCGAAAACCTGACCGACCGCCTGTCACAGACGCTGCGCCATGTCACCGGCAAGGCCAAGCTGACCGAAGACAACATCAAGGACACGCTGCGCGAAGTGCGCATGGCCCTGCTCGAGGCCGACGTTGCCCTGCCGGTGGTGAAGGATTTCGTCAACAGCGTCAAGGAACGTGCCGTCGGCACCGAAGTGTCGCGCAGCCTCACCCCAGGCCAGGCCTTCGTCAAGATCGTCCAGGCCGAACTCGAAAGCCTCATGGGTGCGGCCAACGAAGATCTGGCGCTCAATGCCGCCCCGCCTGCCGTGGTGCTGATGGCCGGCCTGCAAGGTGCGGGCAAGACCACCACTGCCGGCAAGCTGGCGCGCTTCCTTAAAGAGCGCAAGAAAAAGAGCGTGATGGTGGTGTCTGCCGACGTCTATCGTCCGGCGGCTATCAAGCAGCTCGAGACCCTGGCCAACGACATCGGCGTCACCTTCTTCCCGTCTGACATCAGCCAGAAGCCGGTCGCCATCGCCGAAGCCGCCATCCGCGAAGCCAAGCTCAAGTTCATCGATGTGGTGATCGTCGATACCGCAGGCCGTCTGCACATCGACGCCGACATGATGGATGAGATCAAGGCCCTGCACGCCGCGGTCAAGCCCATCGAAACGCTGTTCGTGGTCGATGCCATGACCGGCCAGGACGCCGCCAACACCGCCAAGGCGTTCGGCGAAGCCCTGCCGTTGACCGGCGTGGTGCTGACCAAGGTCGATGGTGATGCGCGTGGCGGTGCGGCGCTGTCGGTGCGCGCCATCACCGGCAAGCCGATCAAGTTCATCGGCATGGGCGAGAAGAGCGAAGCGCTCGAGCCGTTCCACCCCGACCGGGTGGCCTCGCGCATCCTGGGGATGGGCGACGTGCTCAGCCTGATCGAGCAGGCCGAGCAGACCATCGACAAGGCCAAAGCCGACAAACTCGCCAAGAAGCTGAAGAAAGGCAAGGGCTTCGACCTCGAGGACTTCCGTGACCAGCTTCAGCAGATGAAGAATATGGGTGGCCTGGGCGGGCTGATGGACAAGCTGCCGAGCATTGGCGGCGTTAACCTGTCGCAGATGGGCAATGCCCAGGGCGCCGCCGAGAAGCAGTTCAAGCAGATGGAGGCGATCATCAACTCCATGACCCCGGCCGAGCGCCGCGATCCCGACCTGATCAGCGGCTCGCGCAAACGCCGCATCGCCTTGGGTTCCGGCACTCAGGTGCAGGACATCGGCCGGCTGATCAAGCAGCACAAGCAGATGCAGAAAATGATGAAGAAGTTCTCCAGCAAGGGCGGCATGGCCAAGATGATGCGTGGGCTCGGCGGCATGCTGCCGGGCGGTGGCATGCCCAAGCTGTGAAGTTTTCCGGGGCAGGTCATTTTTGGGCCGGCCCCTCACCCCGCGCAAGCGGGACAACGGTCGCGATTTTCGCGGCTTACGCAGCAAGTCTGGACGGTCGGGCAAGTGCCGACCGAAAAAGTCATTTGCAAATGTCCGTGTATTCCTTGAGAATATGCGGCCTTTTGGGCACCCGTGTGCCTATTTGGCATTCAGATTTGCAGTACCAACTGCAGCACCGACTATAGGAACGATGTTCACATGGTAACCATTCGTCTGGCCCGTGGCGGCTCGAAAAAGCGCCCTTTCTACCACCTGACCGTGACCAACTCGCGTAACGCCCGTGACGGCCGTTTCGTTGAGCGCGTAGGTTTCTTCAACCCGATCGCTGCTGGCGCCGAAGTCAAGCTGTCGGTCAACCAAGAGCGCGTCACCTACTGGCTGAGCCAGGGCGCACAGCCGTCTGAGCGTGTTGCTCAGCTGCTGAAGGACGCTGCCAAGGCTGCCGCCTGAGCAATATGAACGCGACGCCAGAAAAGGCTGACGACCTCATCGTCGTTGGCAAGATTTTTTCGGTTCACGGCGTTCGCGGCGAGGTGAAGGTGTATTCCTTTACCGATCCGATTGAAAACCTGTTGGATTATCCAAGCTGGACGCTTCGGCACGAAGGCAAGGTAAAGCAGGTCGAGCTGGTCAGCGGTCGTGGCTCCCAAAAGGGCCTGGTCGTAAAACTGAAAGGTCTCGAGGATCGTGACGAAGCCCGTCTTCTGAGCGGTTACGAAATCTGCATTGCGCGGAGCCTTTTGCCCAACCTGGCCGCCGATGAGTACTACTGGTACCAGTTGGTAGGTCTGAAGGTCATCAACCAGGACGAACACCTGTTCGGCAAGGTCGATCACCTGTTGGAGACCGGTGCGAACGATGTAATGGTGGTCAAGCCGTGTGCAGGCAGCCTGGATGATCGCGAGCGTTTGTTGCCCTACACGGCGCAATGCGTGCTCGATATCGACCTGGATGCAGGCGTGATGCGGGTTGAGTGGGACGCGGACTTCTAACCGATGGGTAACCTTCGCGTAGACGTCATCACGTTGTTCCCCGAGATGTTTTCGGCCATCACGGAGTACGGCATTACCAGCCGCGCGGTGAAACAGGGGTTGCTCCAGGTAACGTGCTGGAACCCGCGGGACTACACCACAGATCGTCACCATACGGTAGATGATCGGCCGTTTGGCGGTGGTCCTGGCATGGTGATGAAAATCAAGCCTCTGGAAGATGCCCTGGTCAACGCCAGGCAGGCAACCGGAGCTGCGGCGAAGGTGATCTACCTCTCGCCACAAGGCCGCAAGCTGACTCAGCAGGCGGTCAAAGGCCTGGCCGAACAGGAATCATTGATCCTGATCGCCGGTCGTTATGAAGGCATCGACGAGCGTTTCATTGAAGCTCATGTCGATGAGGAGTGGTCGATTGGCGACTATGTGCTTTCCGGTGGCGAGCTACCGGCCATGGTACTGATCGATGCGGTTACACGGCTGCTGCCCGGAGCTTTAGGGCATGTGGACTCGGCGGAGGAAGACTCTTTCACCGATGGTCTGCTTGATTGCCCGCACTACACCCGACCTGAGGTGTATGCGGATCAGCGTGTTCCCGACGTGTTGCTCAGTGGCAACCATGCACACATCCGGCGTTGGAGAATGAAGCAGTCCCTTGGTAGGACCTTCGAACGACGCGCCGATCTTCTGGAAAGTCGCTCGCTTTCTGGAGAAGAGAAGAAGCTGCTCGAGGAATACCTCCGCGAGCGGGACGATAGTTAAACGTATCGATGGTGGATCACGATCCATCTTAGGAGCACAGCATGACCAACAAGATCATCCAGCAGCTCGAAGCCGAGCAGATGAGCAAGGAAATCCCGACCTTCGCACCCGGCGACACCGTTGTCGTCCAGGTTAAAGTGAAGGAAGGTGAGCGTTCCCGTCTGCAGGCGTTCGAAGGCGTCGTTATCGCCAAGCGCAACCGTGGCCTGAACAGCGCCTTCACCGTGCGCAAGATCTCCAGCGGCGTTGGTGTAGAGCGTACCTTCCAGACCTTCAGCCCACAGATCGACAGCCTGGCCGTGAAACGTCGTGGTGACGTGCGTAAAGCCAAGCTGTACTACCTGCGCGATCTGTCCGGCAAAGCCGCTCGCATCAAGGAAAAACTGTCCTGAGTACAGTTTGCCCGGCGGCCCAGGTCGCCTAGCGAGAAAGAAGCAGCCTTCGGGCTGCTTTTTTGCGTTTTGAACTCCGTACAGGTGACAGCCATGACCACCCGAGACCAGGAAATCCAGCGCCGCACCGAGCTTTCGGTCACCCGCGTGACCAAGGCGGTGTTCCCCAATACCACCAACCATCACAACACCTTGTTCGGTGGCACGGCCCTGGCGTGGATGGACGAAGTGTCCTTCATCGCGGCCACGCGTTTCTGCCGCTTGCCGTTGGTGACCGTTTCCACCGATCGCATCGACTTCAAGCACCCGATCCCGGCGGGCTCGATCGTCGAGCTGGTGGGTACGGTAATCAAGGTAGGCAACACCAGCTTGCAGGTACAGGTGGATGTCTTCGTCGAAAACATGTACCTCGATGGCCGAGAGCGGGCGATTCACGGCGTCTTCAGCTTCGTTGCCATCGACGAAGACAAGCGTCCCGTGCCGGTGCTGGAAGCATCGAAACCCCAAAAGTGAACGGATGTCCAACATTTGGGGCGCAGCTCAAAAGCTGGGGCCGCTGCGCGGCCCATCGCGGCACTAGGCCGCTCCTGCACGAAATTCGCTAGCCTTCACGCCGTTGCCGTTGCCGTTGCCGTTGCCGTTGCCGTTGCCGTTGCCGTTGCTTTTGCTTCTAAGCGCGCGGTAGTCCAGGCGCCGCAGATTGCGACTTCAGGAGGCCGAGCGCAGGGCTTGCGGAGGGAGGTGACGGGCATGGATGCCCGTCAAGCGCTGGGCCCCAGGATGGGGCCTGCAGCGCGGTCCTCCCGGGAGCAAGCCCGCAGCGAGGGAACCCCGGAGCGCAGCGCAGGGGCCGGATGATAGGAGCAGGCGGTTTTTGCTCACTTTTTGACAAGACAAAAAGTGAGCCGCCGTAAGGGCGGAAAGGTGACTGTGCGCCACCCTCGCCAACGAATACCAACTTGCCATACGCGCCTACACCCTCGTCCCAGCGTCCCAGCGTCCCAGCGTCCCAGCGTCCCAGCGCCCCAGCGCCCAGGCAATCAGGTGTTCAGCCGATCACAGCGAATGCCTGAACTCACCACCCAGCCCTTCACCGCCGCGGCCCATAAAAACTCACGAGCCTCGATAAGCAACCCAGGGCAGTCCACCCAGCTACAGACAACCCGCCAACCGCTATGAAACACTACCGCCCCTCAAAGCCGCCAACAGTTCCCAGCATGCCCGCCTTGGACCACCCGCTCATCGACCAATTCCTGGACGCCCTGTGGCTCGAAAAGGGATTGTCCGACAATACCCGCACCTCATATCGCAGCGACCTGGCCCTGTTCAACGGCTGGCTCCAAACCCGCTCGGTCAAGCTCCCAGACGCCGGCCGCGAACTGATTCTCGACCACCTGGCCTGGCGCCTGGACCAGGGCTACAAGCCGCGCTCGACCGCGCGATTCCTGTCCGGGCTACGCGGTTTCTTCCGCTACCTGTTGCGCGAAAAGCTCATCGCCATAGACCCGACGCTCCAGGTGGACATGCCCCAACTGGGCAAGCCGCTACCCAAATCGCTGTCCGAGGCCGACGTGGAAGCCTTGCTGCAAGCCCCGGAGCTTGGCGAGGCCATCGGCCAGCGTGACCGCGCCATGCTCGAAGTGCTGTATGCCTGCGGCCTGCGCGTGACCGAGCTGGTCAGCCTGACGCTCGATCAGGTCAATCTGCGCCAAGGCGTACTCAGGGTGATGGGCAAAGGGAGCAAGGAGCGGCTGGTGCCCATGGGCGAGGAGGCGGTGGTGTGGCTGGAGCGCTACCTGCGTAACGGCCGTGCCGAGTTGCTCAACGGCCGCCCCAGTGACGTGCTGTTCCCCAGCCTGCGCGGCGAGCAGATGACGCGGCAGACCTTCTGGCATCGCATCAAGCACCATGCCCAGGTAGCGGGCATCGACAAAGCCTTGTCGCCGCATACCCTGCGACACGCGTTCGCCACGCACCTGCTCAACCACGGTGCGGACCTTCGCGTGGTGCAGCTGTTGCTGGGCCACAGCGACTTGTCGACCACGCAGATCTACACCCACGTGGCAAAAGCACGGTTGCAGCAACTGCACGCCGAGCACCATCCGCGCGGATGAATGTTTTTCATGTTCGGCCAACCGACAGTCTGCGGCGGCTTCAAGCCCGGCGTGATGTGGTAGGCTTGGGCGGTTAGCACCAAGGGCCGCCCAGTCACCTCGTCGTTTTGCTCAGGTGACGCTCTGCGGCCCCTGTCCGCCCTCAGGAGTATCCATGCGCGTGACCCCGTTTTTCGCCGCCGCCGCCTTGGCGCTGGCCAGCACCTTTGCCGTGGCTGCGGCGCCCGATACACCCGTCGGCGCAGAGCAGGCCATTCGCAAGTCATTGCAGAACCTGTCCCTGGAAGTGCCCGTTGAAAGCGTGGCCAGCAGCCCGGTCAGCGGCCTGTACGAAGTCAAGCTGCAAGGCGGGCGCGTGCTGTACGCCAGCGCCGATGGCCAGTTCGTGATGCAGGGTTATCTGTTCCAGATCCAGGGCGGCAAGCCCGTCAACCTGACCGAGAAAGCCGAGCGCCTGGGCATTGCCAAGCTCATCAACGGCATTCCGGCAGGTGAGATGGTGGTGTATCCGGCCAAGGGCGAAACCAAGTCCCACATCACCGTCTTCACCGACACCACGTGCCCGTACTGCCACAAGCTGCATGCCGAAGTACCCGAACTCAACCGCCGCGGTATCGAAGTGCGTTACGTCGCCTTCCCACGCCAAGGCCTGGGCTCGGCCGGCGACCAGCAATTGCAGGCGGTGTGGTGCTCCAGCGACCGCCGCAAGGCCATGGACAAAATGGTCGAGGGTGATGAAATCAAGGCAGCCAAGTGCACCAACCCGGTCAGCAAACAGTTCCAGTTGGGGCAGTCGATCGGCGTCAACGGTACGCCGGCCATCGTGCTCGAAAACGGCCAGGTGATTCCGGGTTACCAGCCTGCACCGCAGGTCGCCAAGCTGGCGCTTGCCAAGTAATACAGTTCAATACGCCGTCGTCATGGGGTGACGGCATGTTTCACGGTCGGCAAAGGTGTCGGCCGTTCAATGGGGAGTTCACAGTGAAACCGGTCAAAGTAGGCATCTGTGGGTTGGGGACCGTCGGTGGCGGAACCTTCAATGTACTTCAGCGCAACGCCGAGGAGATTGCCCGCCGTGCCGGGCGCGGTATTGAAGTGGCCCAGATCGCCATGCGCTCGCAGAACCCGAACTGCCAGATTACCGGTACCCCCATTACCGCTGATGTGTTCGAAGTCGCGAGCAACCCCGAGATCGATATCGTCATCGAGCTCATTGGCGGCTACACCGTAGCCCGCGACCTGGTGCTCAAGGCCATCGAAAACGGCAAGCACGTGGTCACCGCCAACAAGGCGTTGATCGCCGTGCATGGCAACGAAATCTTCGCCAGAGCCCGTGAAAAGGGCGTGATCGTCGCCTTCGAAGCGGCGGTGGCCGGTGGCATTCCGGTGATCAAGGCCATTCGCGAGGGCCTGTCGGCTAACCGTATCAACTGGCTGGCCGGGATCATCAACGGTACTGGCAACTTCATCCTCACCGAAATGCGCGAGGAAGGTCGCGCCTTCCCGGATGTGCTGGCCGAAGCCCAGGCGCTTGGCTACGCCGAGGCCGACCCGACGTTCGACGTCGAGGGCATCGACGCGGCGCACAAGCTGACCATCCTGGCGTCGATCGCGTTCGGCATTCCGCTGCAATTCGACAAAGCCTATACCGAAGGCATCACCCAGCTGACCACGGCCGACGTGAACTACGCCGAAGCCTTGGGCTACCGCATCAAGCACCTGGGCATGGCACGCCGTACCGCCGAAGGTATCGAGTTGCGCGTGCACCCGACGCTGATTCCGGCTGACCGCCTGATCGCCAACGTCAATGGGGTGATGAATGCCGTGATGGTCAACGGCGACGCCGCCGGCTCGACGTTGTACTACGGCGCAGGCGCAGGAATGGAACCGACCGCTTCCTCGGTGGTAGGCGACCTGGTGGATGTGGTCCGTGCCATGACCTCTGACCCGGAAAACCGTGTGCCCCATTTGGCGTTCCAGCCCGATTCGCTGTCGGCGCACCCGATCCTGCCAATCGAAGCCTGCGAGAGCGCTTATTACCTGCGTATCCAGGCCAAGGACCACCCAGGTGTGCTGGCCCAGGTGGCGAGCATTCTGTCCGAGCGCGGCATCAACATCGAATCGATCATGCAAAAGGAAGCCGAAGAGCAAGACGGCCTGGTGCCGATGATCCTGTTGACCCACCGCGTGGTGGAGCAGGGCATCAACGACGCCATCGTCGCCCTCGAGGCCCTGCAGGATGTGGTGGGCCAGGTCGTGCGCATTCGCGTCGAGCAGCTCAACTAGGGTTGGCCTGAACAGCCTTGTGACGAGCGTTCGGCAAGGCTGTTTGCGTACCTGCGTGACCAAGTACCAGGGCTTGTTGCACAGAGCCCCAGCGACACCCTCGACGCTGCAGCTAGATGCAGCGTAGGGGCTTTAGAACACCCTATAGTCACGGCAAGCCAAGGCATGCCGCCCAGGTTCGAGGCCACTGGCCCTTTCCTGCTGCGGGCAAACGAGGCTTGCCGCTCAAACCAAAGGTTTGTCCCATGCGCTATATCAGTACCCGCGGCCAGGCACCGGCCCTGAACTTCGAAGACGTATTGCTCGCCGGCCTGGCTACCGACGGTGGCCTGTACGTCCCGGAAAACCTGCCACGTTTCACCCAGGAAGAAATCGCATCCTGGGCGGGCCTGCCGTACCACGAGCTGGCATTCCGAGTCATGCGCCCGTTCGTCGAGGGCAGCATCGCCGATGCCGACTTCAAGAAGATCCTCGAAGAAACCTACGGCGAATTCGCCCACGCTGCCGTTGCCCCGCTGCGTCAGCTCGACAGTAACGAGTGGGTGCTTGAGCTGTTCCACGGGCCGACCCTGGCATTCAAGGATTTCGCTCTGCAACTGCTTGGTCGCTTGCTCGACCATGTGCTGGTCAAACGCAACGAGCGCGTGGTGATCATCGGTGCCACCAGCGGCGACACCGGCTCCGCCGCCATCGAAGGCTGCCGTCGGTGCGACAACGTAGATATCTTTATCCTGCACCCGCACCAGCGGGTCTCGGAAGTGCAGCGTCGGCAGATGACGACGATCTTCGGCGAGAACATCCACAACATCGCCATCGAAGGCAACTTCGATGACTGCCAGGAAATGGTCAAGGCGAGCTTCGCCGACCAGTCGTTCCTCAAGGGTACCCGCCTGGTGGCCGTCAACTCGATCAACTGGGCGCGGATCATGGCCCAGATCGTCTACTACTTCCATGCCGCCCTGCAGCTGGGTGGCCCGGCCCGTTCGGTGGCCTTCTCGGTGCCAACCGGCAACTTCGGCGATATCTTCGCAGGCTACCTGGCACGCAACATGGGCCTGCCGATCAGCCAACTGGTGGTGGCCACCAACCGCAACGACATCCTGCACCGTTTCATGAGCGGCAACCAGTACGTCAAGGAGCAATTGCACGCCACCCTGTCGCCGTCGATGGACATCATGGTCTCGTCCAACTTCGAGCGTCTGCTGTTCGATCTGCACGGTCGTAACGGTGCATCGATCGCCGAGTTGATGGCCAACTTCCGCCAGGGCGGCGGCTTTAGCGTCGAACAGGACCGCTGGACCGAGGCACGCAAGCTCTTCGATTCGCTGGCCGTCACCGATGAACAGACCTGCCAGACCATCGCCGAGGTGTTTGAGGCGACCGGCGAGGTGCTGGACCCGCACACGGCCATCGGCGTCAAAGCCGGTCGCGAGTGCCGCCGTAGCCTGGATACGCCCATGGTCGTGCTGGGTACCGCACACCCGGTCAAGTTCCCCGAGGCGGTCGAGCAGGCGGGCGTTGGCAAGGCGCTTGAATTGCCCGTGCACATGAGCGACCTGTTTAGCCGCGAAGAGCGTTGCACCGTATTGCCCAATGACCTCAAGGCAGTACAAAGCTTCGTCAGCCAGCACGGCAATCGCGGCAAGCCGCTCTGACCTTGCAGGCTCCGGGTCGGACCGATCCGGAGCCTCAGCGGTTTCGATGGTTTAATTCAGACAAATCCTATTCTGGCCGATCGTCTTCGCGCCTAGATTAGCCGGTCCTCCCAGCAGGAGCGGCTCATGCAACAGCCCCATGTACTGATTCATCACGTGCGCCCGTCCCACCAGATCCTTCTGCACCAGGCCCTCAATGCCCAGGGCGTGTTTCAGGTGCGGATCTGTCAGGACAAGGCCGAGCTCGACGCATGCCTTTCGAGCGCATTCTCCCCGGATTTATTGATCTTCGACCATGCCATGCCCACCCGCACGGGGACTGCGATGCTCAAGCGGTTACCGCCCACCTGCCCGGTGCTGTTCGTAGGCCAGGCAGGCGCCCGGCGGCGTAACCTGGCTGAACAGGCCCGCAGTTTTGGCTTGCACGTCATCGCGGAGTTGCCATGGCCACTGTCTTCCCCAGCCCTGCAAAGGGCGTTGCAAATACTGCCCAGCCCGTCCGAACGTGAAAGGTCGCAGCCCATGGAAGCACTGACGGCGCATTGAACAGCATGGAAGGTTAGAACTTTCCGCTTCGCTTGCAGGTCTGCTCCTTACAACTCATCAAGCAAGCGAGTAATCCGGATGGAACGAATCTGCAGACTGCTCAACCAAGCCCTCACCCCTTACCAGGCGCACTTGGGTCTGGCCGATAGCCACGGTAACCGGCAGTTGACCGTCCACGACCACCTGGCCAGGGTGGTATTGCAACGCACGGTCAGCGAGCGTCAATTGCAGGAGCAACGCCTGCTGGTGGATATGGTCGATGGTCTGCACCGTGATCTGCAGATCGCCGAAGGGCGGCTGCAGCCTTGCGTGATTGCTGCGTTGCAGCAGCGTCAGCAACCTCAGGGAACCTTTGCCTGAGCGAGTCATCAGATTGATCAGTACAGCCGGCCACTGCTTTGCTCCCGCATGGCCACTGCTGTCGCTGGAAGCCCAAGGGCTTTCGCTTGACCCCGGACGTTCTTCCCCAGCGTCCGGGGTTTCTTTTTATCTGGGTTGAGGGTTTGGAAGGTCGATCGACCCAGCGGCGTGGCGCTCGTCCTGTTCAGGGCGTTCGGGGTGTGCCGCCGCGTGGTCGGTGAAGAAGGCTCGGCTGTGTTCGAGGTAGTCCGCCCGCTGGGCGGGGTCGAGCCAATGCGCATATAGTTTTGGTAGCACCGTCTGGCGCAGCTGGGTCAAGACCTGATCGATGCGGGCCATGGCGGCTTGTCCCTGCGGGCTGGCCGAGCAGCCCACATGCAGGAATTGGTAGGGTTTCACACCCTGAACCGGGTGAAATTGGTAGTCAGCCGGCGATCCGCCTTGTTGCTGGATCAGATAGCGAACTTCCGGCCAGTAGCCAAGCACCAGGCGCAGTCGGCCCAAGCGCTGCATCTGCAGCAGGTTGGCGGTGGCCTGGGTGCCGTAGTGCCGGCTGACGGCGGCATCTGGCAGGTTGCTCAGCGTAGCGTCGATCACAGCCCCATAACTGCGCTCTGCCACTACACCGAGGCGTAGCGATGGGTCGCTCAGCAGGCCTTGAAGATCGACCTCATCACCGTCGAGGTGGGGCGCCACCAAGGCGTGGTTCTGCTTGTGCACGACCAGGCCGCTGGTTTGCACGCCCAGCAACGGGATGGAAAAGCGTACATAGCGGGCGCGCTCGGCGGTCCATAGCAGCATCGGGTCACAGGTCAGGCTGCTGCTGTCCTGCAGCATCTGCAAGCCACGCGCACGATTGACCCGCACGATGCTGTGCGCATATTCGGGCATCTGCTGGATCAGCTGCGGTAACAGCTGGTCGATCACCCCATGACCTTTTTCCGGGCCGTCGGATACGCTGAACGGTGGCAGATCACGCACCAGCCACAGCAGCCGCTCCTGAGCGCTTGAGGGCACGCTGAGCAGTGCAGCCAGTACGGCGCCCGTCCATGCCAACCTGGCGGGGCGCAGGCAATGGGATAGCGACAGGCTCAGACAGCGCCCGCCTGGCGCAGGGCAGCGATGGCGGCCGCATCATAGCCCAGCTGGCCCAGCAGCTCGTCGGTGTGTTCGCCCAGTGCCGGCCCGACCCAGTCGGCAGAGCCCGGGGTGCCGGACAGCTTGGGGACGATGCCCGGCATGCGGAACGCCTTGCCATCGGGCAGGCGCGCCTGCAGGAACATCTCGCGCGCCAGGTACTGAGGGTCGCTGAACATGTCTTCAGCCGAGTAGATGCGGCTGGCCGGCACCTGGGCTGCGGTCAGGGCCTGCATCAGCTGTTCCAGCGGCAATCCGTTGGCCCAGCGATCGATGACCCCGTACAGCTCATCGCGGCGCAGGTCTCGCCTGTCATTGGTGGCCAGGCTCGGGTCCTCGGCCAGGTCGCTACGGCCGAGAGCCACCATCAGACGCTTGAAGATCGCATCGCCATTGGCGCCGATCTGCACATGCTTGCCGTCCGCGCTGGTATGGATGGAGGAGGGCGTGATGCCCGGCATGATATTGCCCGTGCGCTCGCGGATGAAACCGAAGACGTCGAACTCCGGCACCATGCTCTCCATCATGGCGAAGATGGCCTCGTACAGCGCCACGTCGACCACCTGGCCAAGCCCCCCGTTGACCTCGCGATGACGCAGGGCCATCAGTGCGCCGATCACCGCCCACAACGCTGCAATGGAGTCGCCGATGGAAATACCGGTGCGCACGGGGGGGCGATCCTCGAACCCCGTGATGTAGCGCAAACCACCCATGGACTCGCCCACTGCGCCGAAGCCCGGCTGCTCCTTCATCGGCCCGGTCTGACCGAAGCCTGATAGACGCACCATGACCAGCCGCGGGTTGAGCGCATGCAGCACGTCCCAGCCAAAGCCAAGCTTTTCGAGCACGCCCGGACGGAAGTTTTCGATCAGGATATCCGCCTCGGCAAGCAGCTTGCGCAGGACCTCGCGCCCGTCGGGGTGCTTGAGATTGAGGGTAAGCGAGCGCTTGTTGCGCGCCTGCACGAACCACCACAGCGAGGTGCCCTCGTAAAGTTTGCGCCACTTGCGCAACGGGTCGCCGCCGTCGGGCGATTCCACCTTGACCACCTCGGCGCCGAATTCGGCGCAGATGCGCGCCGCGAATGGCCCGGCGATCAAGGTGCCGAGCTCGACCACTTTAAGGCCGGCGAGGGGTTTGCTTGACGTCGACATGGGGCATCCGTGGCAGCTGAAGAGCGGTGTTTTTATCACAGCTGCGATGCGGCAGATACTGCCGCGGCGCAACCGGGGACTGGATCGGTTAGACTGTGCGACTTTTCTTCAGGCAAGAAGCACCCCGACCATGGCCCAGCCGTCCACCACCTACAAATTCGAACTGAACCTGACCGACCTCGACCGCAATGTGTACGAGAACGTCAAGCAGACCATCGCGCGGCACCCTTCGGAAACCGAGGAGCGTATGGCGGTTCGTCTGTTGGCCTATGCGCTGTGGTACAACGAAAACCTGACATTCGGTCGGGGCCTGTCGGACGTCGATGAGCCGGCGCTGTGGGAAAAAAGCCTGGACGACCGTGTGCTGCATTGGATCGAAGTAGGCCAGCCAGATGCCGATCGCCTGACCTGGTGCTCGCGCCGTACCGAACGCACCAGCCTGCTGGCCTACGGTAGCCTGCGGGTGTGGGAAGGCAAGGTGGTGAGCGCGGTGAAGAACCTCAAGAACCTCAGCATCGCGGCCGTGCCCCAGGAGGTGCTCGAAACCCTGGCCACCGACATGCCCCGCAGCATCAAATGGGATGTGATGATCAGCGAAGGCACGGTGTTCGTGACCGATGACCGTGGCCAGCACGAAGTGCAATTGCAGTGGCTGCTGGGGGAGCGCGGCTGAACCTTCCCATGCGTATCGAACCCCGCCCGCTGCCCCCGACCCTGCCGTTTCTTGGCAACCTGCCACCCTTGCTGACTCGCCTGTACGCCGCCCGTGGCGTGCAAAGCGAGGCCGAACTGGACAAAAGCCTGGCGCGCCTGCTGCCCTACCAGCAGCTCAAAGGCATCGACGCGGGCGTCGACCTGCTGCTGCAGGCCATCGACCAAGGCCAGCGCATTCTGATCGTCGGTGACTTCGATGCCGATGGCGCCACGGCCAGTACCGTCGGCGTGCTGGGTTTGCGCCTGCTCGGTGCGGCCCACGTGGACTACCTGGTGCCCAACCGCTTCGAGTACGGATACGGCCTCACGCCGGAAATCGTCGAAGTGGCATTGCAGCGCCAACCACAGCTGCTGGTCACGGTAGACAACGGGATCTCCAGCGTCGACGGCGTCGCGGCGGCGAAGGCGGCTGGCCTCAAGGTGCTGGTGACCGACCACCACCTGCCCGGCGAGGCGCTGCCGGACGCCGATGCCATCATCAACCCCAACCAGCCAGGCTGCCCGTTTCCGAGCAAGTCGCTGGCAGGGGTCGGGGTGATTTTCTACGTCCTCATGGCCCTGCGCGCGCGCTTGCGCAGCCTGGGCCGCTACGACACCCAGCCGCAGCCGAACATTGGCGAACTGCTGGACCTGGTTGCCCTGGGCAGTGTTGCCGACGTGGTGCCGCTGGACGCCAACAATCGCATCCTGGTGCATCAGGGTCTGGAGCGCATTCGTGCCGGACGCGCCCGGCCTGGCCTCAAGGCGATTCTGGAGGTGGCCAAGCGCGACCACCGGCGCATCACCTCCACCGACCTGGGTTTCATTCTGGGCCCGCGGTTGAACGCCGCAGGGCGCCTGGACGACATGAGCCTGGGTATCGAGTGCCTGCTCTGCGAGGATCCTGCCCTGGCGTTGGACATGGCCCAGCAATTGGACGGCCTGAACCAGGACCGCAAGTCTATCGAGCAGGGCATGCAGCGCGAGGCGCTGGCCCAGTTGCGGGACTTGCCGGTCGAGTCGATGCCCTATGGGCTGTGCCTGTTCGATGCAGAGTGGCACCAGGGCGTCATTGGCATCCTCGCCTCTCGCCTCAAGGAACGCTATCACCGCCCGACCATCGCCTTCGCCGATGCCGGCGACGGCATGCTCAAGGGCTCTGCGCGCTCAGTGCCGGGGT
Source organism: Pseudomonas parafulva (assembly GCF_002021815.1). Classification (NCBI taxonomy): domain Bacteria; kingdom Pseudomonadati; phylum Pseudomonadota; class Gammaproteobacteria; order Pseudomonadales; family Pseudomonadaceae; genus Pseudomonas; species Pseudomonas parafulva. Next base: position 3,564,515 of record NZ_CP019952.1, on the reverse strand, counting down.
TTCACATCCGCGATGCGCTCGATGCGGTGGCCGCGCGCCATCCACAGCTAATCAGCAAGTTCGGTGGCCATGCCATGGCGGCAGGGCTGTCCTTGCCCGAAGCCAACTACCCCGCGTTCGCCGAGGCTTTCGACCAGGAGGTGCGCCGCCAGCTGTGCGAGGACGACCTCACCGGGCGGCTGCTGTCCGATGGTAGCCTGGCGGTGGAAGAATTCCACCTGGACCTGGCCAAGGCGCTGCGCCAAGCCGGGCCTTGGGGGCAGCATTTTCCGGAGCCGCTGTTCCACGGCGTGTTCCAGCTGGTCGAACAACGCGTGGTGGGTGAGCGTCATTTGAAAGTCGTGCTCAAGAGTGAGTGCGGCACGGTGCGCCTGGACGGCATCGCCTTCGGTATCGACCGCGAGGTTTGGCCCAACCCGACCGTGCGCTGGGTGGAGCTGGCCTACAAGCTGGATGTGAACGAGTTTCGCGGCAATGAAAGCGTGCAACTGATGATCGCCCACATGGAGCCGCGCTGAGCCAGGAGCTGTGTGAAAAAAATTCGAAAAGAGGTCAGGCTGTATTCAACGCAGCCTCACCGCGTATCAAGGCTTTTTACGCAACGCCCAGGGCATCGCGGCCAAACCCCATGGAACCTTCCCCCTACCTAATCTGGTCTAGTCTGAACACAGACCGGTACCGGGCCAGGGATGCGTGGTTGACTGCCCGGGCCGGATCACTTTGCAGCCATTGGGAGGTGCCCTCATGAGCATGCTGCTCGAGCCTTACACCCTGCGTCAGCTGACCCTGCCGAACCGCATCGCCGTATCACCGATGTGCCAGTATTCCTCGGTCGATGGCCTGGCCAACGACTGGCACCTCGTGCATCTGGGCAGCCGTGCCGTCGGCGGGGCGGGCCTGGTCGTCACCGAGGCCGTGGCAGTCACGGCCGACGGTCGTATCACCGCTGAAGACCTTGGCCTGTGGGACGACGCGCAGATCGCCCCCTTGCAGCGCATCACCCGTTTCATCACCGCCCAAGGGTCAATCCCGGGTATCCAGCTCGCCCATGCCGGGCGCAAGGCCAGTACCTACCGCCCGTGGCTGGGCAAGCATGGCAGCGTCACGTTGGAGGAGGGCGGCTGGCAGCCGGTGGGGCCGTCGAAGATCGCGTTCGATCCTGAGCACACCGTGCCCAGTGAGCTGACCTATGCGCAGATCCAGGAAGTAGTGCAGGCCTTTGTCGCCTCGGCCAAGCGCGCGCTGGAGGCGGGTTTCAAAGTGGTCGAAGTGCACGCGGCCCACGGTTACCTGCTGCACCAGTTCCTGTCGCCGCTTAGCAATCAGCGTCAGGATGAATACGGCAGCTGTTTCGACAACCGCATCCGCCTGACCTTGCAGGTGGTCGAAGCGGTTCGTGCGGTCTGGCCGGCCGAGTTGCCATTGTTCGTGCGGGTGTCGGCCACCGACTGGGTCGAAGATGGTTGGAACCCGGACGAAACCGTCGAGCTGGCCCGACGCCTGCGTATGCTTGGGGTGGACCTGATCGATGTGTCTTCGGGCGGCACGTCCAGCAATGCCGAGATCCCGACCGGCCCTGGCTACCAGACCCGCTTTGCCGAGCGCGTGCGCAAGGAGTCGGAAATGGCCACGGGCACCGTGGGCATGATCACCGAGCCGGCCCAGGCCGAGCACATTCTGCGCACAGGCCAGGCCGACCTGATTTTCCTGGCCCGGGAGCTGCTGCGCGACCCGTACTGGCCGCTGCATGCAGACGACGACCTGGGCGGCCACCAGGCCACCTGGCCGGCGCAATATCAGCGGGCCACCAGCCGGTCGAGCCCCATTCACGAATCGGACCTGCGCGACTAAGCGGCCCTGGATGCCGGCGGCGGGCCTCTAGGCACCGGCAAGCCGCCGCCGGCCTGCGACGATGCAACATCTGGAAGCAAATCCTCTGTGGCGTGATGTGGGGCAAGTCTTACTCTGGCTGCTGACTTCCCTGATGTGGAGATGCGCATGATGAATACCCGGGGTTTGCTTGATCAATTGCTCAAATCCGGCCAGCAGCTGCTAGAGAAGCAGGCGGGCGGGGCCAAGACGGGTACAGGCGCCGGCGGGCTCGGCGGGTTGCTGTCAGGCGCAGGTGGCGGCCTGCTTGGCGGCGGTGCGCTGGGCGTGTTGCTCGGCAGCAAGAAAGCCCGCAAGTTTGGCGGCAAGGCGCTCACCTACGGGGGCCTGGCCGCGCTTGGCGTGCTTGCCTACAAGGCCTATGGCAACTGGCAGGCGCAGCAGGCCAACCAACAGGCCCCTACACCAGAGCCGCAGACGGTGGACCGCGTACCTGCGGCCCAGGTGGAGCAGCACAGCCAGGCGGTGCTGCGCGCACTGGTCGCTGCGGCCAAGGCGGACGGTCATGTGGATGAGCGCGAGCGTGCGCTGATCGAGGGTGAGTTCACCCGCCTGGACGGTGACCGTGAAGTGCAGCAGTGGCTGCATGCGGAGCTCGACAAGCCGCTGGACCCGGCCGAGGTGGCCCGGGCCGCCCAGACGCCGGAAATCGCTGCCGAGATGTACCTGGCCAGCGTGATGATGGTCGACCAGGAAAACTACATGGAGCGTGCTTACCTGGACGAACTGGCGCGCCAGCTGGGGTTGGCCCACGGGTTGCGCGAGGAGCTGGAAAAGCAGGCGCGGCAGGGATAAGCCGCGCGTGCAGCTTGGCCCAATCGGGAGGATCACTGCGGTGGCGGGGCGTTCTGTCAGAATTTGACGCGCAATTCTGTAGGACGCCTGGGCTATACTTCGGCGATTTTTCCTGCTCGTAGTGAATCCCTGAGGGCTGAATGTGAAGAACTGGACGTTGCGCCAACGGATCCTGGCAAGTTTCGCCGTGATCATCGCCATCATGCTGCTGATGATCGTGGCGGCCTATTCACGCCTGGTGACCATCGAATCTGCCGAGCAGGAAGTTGGGGCCGACAGCATTCCGGGGGTCTACTACAGCTCGATGATCCGCAGCGCATGGGTGGACAGTTACGTCACCAGCCAGCAGTTGGTCGGGCTTTCTGACCGGCGCGAGATCAGCTCAGCCGACATCGAACTCTTCAAGAGTTTCGAAGACCGGCTCAAGCAACACATGGCCAGTTACCAGACCACCATTCGCGATGGCGAGGACCAGGCCCGCTTCGACGCCTTCGTGAAGCTCGAACAAGCCTACATGCAGAACGTCAATCAGGTGCTCGATGCGTATCGAGAACGCAATTATGCCGAAGCCCAGCGCTTGATCGCCCAAGTGCTGACCCCCACCTGGGTCGAAGGGCGCAAGCACCTGAACGAGGTGATCGAACAGAATCGCTTGGCCGCCGACGCCGCCACCCGGGAAATCGTCAGCGCGGTGAACACGGCCAAGGGCAGCATGGTCGTGTCGCTGTTGCTGGCCATCGTGGCTGCCGGTATCTGTGGCCTGCTACTGCTGCGCGCCATTACCTCGCCCATGAGCCTCATCGTGACTGCGCTGGACAGGCTTCGCTCGGGTGACCTGAGCATGCGCCTGAACCTGGACCGCCAGGACGAGTTCGGTGCGGTTCAGGGCGGTTTCAATGAAATGGCCGAGGCCCTGGCCAATCTTGTGGCACAGGCGCAGCGCTCGTCGGTGCAGGTCACCACCTCGGTGACAGAAATCGCGGCCACCTCCAAGCAGCAGCAGGCTACCGCCACCGAGACGGCTGCGACCACGACCGAAATCGGTGCCACGTCGCGTGAAATCGCCGCCACGTCCCGCGACCTGGTGCGCACCATGACCGAAGTCACCTCGGCCGCCGATCAGGCGTCGAGCCTGGCCGGCTCCGGCCAGCAGGGGCTGGCGCGCATGGAAGAAACCATGCACCAGGTCATGGGTGCGGCCGACCTGGTCAACGCCAAGCTGGGCATTCTCAACGAGAAGGCCAGCAACATTACCCAGATGGTCGTCACCATCGTCAAGGTGGCCGACCAGACCAACCTGCTGTCGCTCAACGCGGCGATCGAAGCCGAGAAGGCCGGGGAATATGGCCGCGGTTTCGCCGTAGTGGCCACCGAAGTGCGCCGCCTGGCCGACCAGACGGCGGTGGCGACCTATGACATCGAGCAGATGGTGCGTGAGATCCAGTCGGCCGTGTCGGCCGGGGTCATGGGCATGGACAAGTTTTCCGAAGAGGTGCGCCGCGGCATGTTCGAGGTTCAGCAGGTCGGTGAGCAACTGAGCCAGATCATCCATCAGGTCCAGGCACTGGCGCCGCGGGTACTGATGGTCAACGAGGGCATGCAGGCCCAGGCCACCGGTGCCGAGCAGATCAACCAGGCGCTGGCGCAATTGAGCGACGCCAGTACCCAGACTGTGGAGTCGCTGCGCCAGGCCAGTTTTGCCATCGACGAGCTGAGCCAGGTCGCCGCCGGCCTGCGCGGCGGCGTGTCGCGCTTCAAAGTCTGAAGACGATGATCGACATGCAACCGCGCGCCGTGCCGGCAGGCCACGACAACGGCGCGCTGTACCTGCAGTTTCACCTGGGTGACCAGCGTTTTGCCCTGTCCGTGCAGGAGGTAATCAAGGTGCTGCCCCGTCAGCCTCTCAAGCCAGTGCTGCAAGCGCCGCATTGGGTGGCGGGCATTCTTGCCCACCGTGGCCAGTTGGTGCCGGTGGTGGACTTGGCTGCCTTGTGCATAGGGCGGCCGGCGCTGCAACGTACCAGTACCCGCCTGGTGCTGGTGCGCTATCGCAGCGCACTGCAACTGGGCCTGATTCTGGAGCACGCCACCGAAACCCTGCGCTGCCGTGCTGATGAATTCAAACCCTATGGCGTGGACAATGACCCCGCACCTTACCTGGGGCCGGTCCGCCAGGATGCCCAGGGGCTGGTGCAGCGCATCGAGGTCGACCAGGTGCTGCCCGAGGCCGTGCACCGTGTGCTGTACCCTGACGCACAGGGCGGGACCTGCGCATGAACGAGCGGCATTTCTTTCATTTTCTGCGTGAGCGCATAGGTTTGGACGTCGAGTCGGTGGGCGCATCGATGGTCGAGCGTGCCCTGCGTCAGCGCAGCGCGGCGCTGGGTGCCAGCGGTCTGGACGACTACTGGCTGCGCCTGCAGCAATCGCCGGCCGAGCAACAGGCGCTGATCGAAGCGGTCATCGTGCCGGAGACATGGTTCTTCCGCTACCGCGAGTCCTTCACTGCCCTGGCAAGCCTTGCGCACAAACGCCTGGCCGAATTGGCCGCCGCTCGCCCTCTGCGCTTGCTCAGCCTGCCTTGTTCGACAGGGGAAGAGCCCTATTCGCTGGCGATGGCGCTGCTCGATGCCGGCATCGCCCCGGCATCCTTCCTGATCGACGGTATGGACATCAGCCCTGCCTCTGTGGCCAAGGCCAGCCAGGGTCTTTACGGGCGCAACGCGTTTCGTGGCGACGACCTGGGTTTTCGCGAACGGTACTTCGATGCCATCGACGAGGGCCATCGTGTGCATGACCGTGTGCGCCAGCAAGTGACCCTGCACGTCGGCAATGTCCTTGATCCGGCATTGGCCAGCCGGGAGGGCCTCTACGACTTCGTGTTCTGCCGCAACCTGCTGATTTATTTCGATGTACCCACCCAGCAACGGGTGTTCGAAACCCTCAAGCGCCTGCTTCACCCCCAAGGCGTGCTGTTCATCGGGCCCGCCGAAGGCAGCCTGCTGGCTCGCCTTGGTATGCGTCCGGTGGGCATTGCCCAGTCTTTTGCCTATGTGCGCCAAGACGATATGGCTCAGCAACGACCGGCGCCGGCCGTGCCGATTCAACGCGAACCCATCAAGCCGTTGACCGGCTACCGGCCGACCAATGTCCCCCTGCCACGCATGCGCGGGTCTCTTGGGCCTGTGCCTGACCGGCAGGCCGTCGAAGCTACCGGGCTCGGTGCCCGCGAATTGCTGGCAAGCATTGCCGAGCATGCCAATGCCGGCAACAGCCAGCAGGCGCGTGATGCCTGCCAGCGTTACCTGCGCCAGTACCCCCCGTCGGCCCAGGTGTACTATTGGTTGGGTCTGCTCAGCGACACCGAAGGTGATTTACAACAAGCGCAGGTTCACTACCGCAAGGCGCTGTACCTTGAGCCGCAGCACCCCGAAGCGCTCGTTCACCTGGCCGCGCTCTTGCAGGCCCAGGGTGACCAGGCCGGGGCCCAGCGTCTGCAAAGCCGTGCCATGCGTGCGGGTCGGGAGGCCGACCGATGAACGATGAGGCTGTGACCGACCTGCTCGCCGAAACCGATGTGCGCATCGATGACTGCTGGAATCGCATCGGCGTGCATGGCAACAAGCAATGCCCGCTGCTTGAGCGTCATGTCCATTGTCGCAACTGCGAGGTGTACGCCGCCGCGGCCACGCGTCTGCTGGACCGCTACGCACTGGTGCAGGACACCGACGCACAGCCGGACCTGGAAGCGGTCGAGCAGGCCTGTACAGGGCGCTCGATGCTGTTGTTCCGCCTGGGGGAGGAGTGGCTGGCGTTGCCTACGGCATGCCTGACCGAAATCGCGCCCTTGCAGGCCGTGCATTCGCTACCCCATCAGCGCTCGCGCGTGCTGTTGGGCGTTGCCAATGTGCGGGGTGCCCTGGTGCCGTGCCTGTCGTTGCAGGAGCTGCTGGGTACCCCTGGCGGTGCGACTGAACAGCGCAACAATCGGGGCTTGCCACGCATGCTGATCCTGGCAGCCGAGGGTGGCCCGGTGGTCATGGCCGTCGAGGAAATCGATGGTATCCACCGGCTTGATCGGCCCACGGACCTTGCTCACGACGCCATGCGCTTCACGGCAGCGGTGCTGCAATGGCGCGGGCGCAGCGTGCGTGTGCTGGATGAGCAACAGCTGTTGTCTGCCGTACAGCGGAGCCTGCCATGACCCCTGAGCAAATGCGCGACGCCTCGTTGCTCGAACTGTTCAGCCTTGAAGCCGAGGCCCAGACGCAGGTACTCAGCGCCGGGCTTCTGGCCCTGGAGCGCAACCCTACCCAGGCCGACCAGCTGGAAGCCTGCATGCGCGCAGCCCATTCCCTTAAAGGGGCTGCACGCATCGTTGGCGTGGATGCCGGTGTCAGCGTTGCGCACGTGATGGAGGACTGCCTGGTGGCGGCCCAGGAAGGCCGCCTGCGCCTGAGCGCTGAGCACATCGACGCGCTGCTGCAGGGCACCGACCTGTTGATGCGCATTGCAACGCCCAGCGACACAGCCGCCCAGGACGATGTGCCTGGCTTCCTGGTGCTGATGGCCGCCGTATTGGAGCCCGGGAGGCAGGGCGCTGCACCTGCCGCCCCCGCGCAGGCCCGTCCACCGATGGCGCCACCGCCGGTTGCGAGCCAGACACCGACCGCGCCGCCTGCACCGGCGTCTGAGCCGCCCGCCGATGCCGAGCCTGCGCCACGTCGCAAGGCCGGCAAGCGCACGGTCGAAGGGGGCGAGCGGGTACTGCGAGTGACCGCCGACAGGCTCAACAGCCTGCTCGACCTGTCCAGCAAGTCCCTGGTTGAAACCCAGCGTCTCAAACCCTACCTGGCCACCTTGCAGCGCCTCAAGCGCATGCATGGCCAGGGCATGCAGGCGCTCGATGGCCTGCGCCTGCAACTCGAAGACAGTGGCCAGGGTAGCGAGGTACTCGAAGCCTTGGCCCAGACCCAACGCTTGTTGGCCGAGACCCAGCAGATCCTGCGTCAGCAAGCGGCCGATCTGGACGAATTCGGCTGGCAGGCCAGCCAGCGCGCGCAACTGCTCTACGACACCGCCCTGGCCTGCCGCATGCGCCCGTTTGCCGATGTGTTGGCCGGGCAGAGCCGCATGGTGCGCGACCTGGGGCGCGCCTTGGGCAAACCGGTGCGCCTGGTCATCGAAGGCGAGAAAACCCAGGTCGATCGTGACGTGCTGGAAAAGCTCGAGGCTCCGCTGACCCACTTGCTGCGTAACGCGGTCGATCATGGCATCGAACTGCCAGACAGGCGGCTGTTGGCGGGCAAGCCCGAAGAGGGGCTGATCCGCCTGCGCGTCTCGCACCATGCCGGGATGCTGAGCCTTGAGCTGATGGACGACGGTGCCGGTGTGGACCTGGATCGCCTGCGTGCCAGCATTGTCGAGCGTGCCCTGTCTCCAGCCGAAACCGTCGCGCGCATGAGTGACGATGAATTGCTCACGTTCCTCTTCCTGCCAGGCTTCAGCCTGCGGGACACGGTGACCGAAGTGTCCGGGCGGGGTGTAGGGCTTGACGCCGTGCAGCACATGATTCGCGAATTGCGCGGGGCGATCGAACTGACCCAGACGCCCGGGCTGGGGTGCCGCTTCCACCTGCAGGTACCGCAGACCTTGTCGGTCGTGCGCAGCCTGGTCGTGGAAGTCGGCGGGGAAGCCTATGCCTTCCCCCTGGCGCATATCGAACACACCCTGGCGGTGGATGCCAACGACATCGTGCAGATTGAAGGGCGGCAGCATTTCTGGCATGACGGCCAGCACATCGGTCTCGTAGCGGCCAGCCAGTTGCTGCACCGGCCGGCCGGGCAAACCGACCAGGACAGCCTGCGGGTCGTGGTCATCCGCGAGCGCGAGCGCTTGTACGGCGTGGCCGTCGAGCGCCTGATCGGTGAGCGGGTGCTGGTGGTGATGCCGCTCGATCCGCGTCTGGGCAAAGTGCAGGACATTTCTTCAGGGGCGCTGCTGGACGACGGTTCGGTGGTGCTGATCGTCGATGTGGAGGACATTCTGCGCTCGGTCGACAAACTGCTCAGCACCGGCACGCTCGAGCGCGTCGAGCGCGGCGGTGCCGGCGTCTCTGGTCTGGCGCGCAAACGCGTACTGGTCGTCGACGACTCGCTGACGGTGCGCGAGCTGCAGCGCAAGCTGCTGGGCAATCGCGGCTACGACGTCGCAGTGGCGGTCGATGGCATGGATGGCTGGAATGCCCTGCGCGGCGACGATTTCGACTTGCTGATCACCGACATCGACATGCCGCGCATGGACGGCATTGAATTGGTCACCCTGGTGCGCCGTGACCAGCGCCTGCAATCGCTGCCTGTCATGGTGGTTTCCTACAAGGATCGGGAGGAAGACCGACGGCGTGGCCTGGATGCCGGGGCCGACTACTATTTGGCTAAAGCCAGTTTCCACGACGATGCGTTGCTCGATGCTGTAGTCGAACTGATCGGAGGTGCTCACGGATGAAGATCGCCATCGTCAATGACATGCCCTTGGCAGTGGAGGCCTTGCGACGCGCCGTCGCGCTGGAACCTGCCCATGAAGTGGTGTGGGTAGCCAGCAACGGTGCCGAAGCCGTGCAACGCTGCCAGGAACAGCAGCCGGACCTGATCCTGATGGACTTGATCATGCCGGTGATGGATGGCGTGGAAGCGACTCGCCGGATCATGGCCGATACCCCGTGCGCCATCGTCATCGTCACGGTCGATCGCAAGCAGAATGTGCACCGGGTATTCGAAGCCATGGGGCATGGCGCACTGGATGTGGTCGATACACCGACGCTGGGCGCTGGCGACGCCCGTGAAGCCGCCGCGCCATTGCTGCGCAAGATTCTCAACATCAGCTGGCTGATTGGCCAGCAGCGCCCGCCGACGCCTAGGCCGGTTGCCGCACCGCTGCGTGAAGCAAGCCAGCGACGAGGGTTGGTGGCTATCGGTTCATCAGCAGGTGGCCCGGCGGCCCTGGAGGTACTGCTCAAAGGGGTGCCAGCAGGGTTTCCGGCCGCGATCGTGCTGGTTCAGCATGTGGATCAGGTCTTTGCCGCCGGCATGGCCGAATGGCTCAGCAGTGCAGCCGGGCTGCCAGTGCGCCTGGCACGCGAAGGGGAGCCACCGCAACCTGGCCAGGTGCTGTTGGCCGGAACCAACCACCATCTGCGTCTGCTACAGAACGGGCAACTGGCCTACACTGCCGAACCGGTCAATGAAATCTACCGCCCTTCGATCGACGTCTTCTTCGAAAGCGTGGTGCGCTACTGGTCAGGCGAGGCAGTGGGGGTGCTGCTCACCGGCATGGGGCGCGACGGAGCACAGGGGCTCAAGATGATGCGCCAACGGGGTTTTCTGACCATTGCCCAGGACCAGGCCAGCAGTGCTGTCTATGGCATGCCCAAGGCTGCTGCGGCGATCGATGCCGCAGTGGAAATCCGCCCGCTTGAAGGCATAGCCGGGCGTCTGACGGAAGTTTTTGCACAATGACGAAGTGTAACGAATCATGCCGCCTGGCCGGCCGTGTTCAGGTGACCAGCCATGAATGAGCTCCCCATCGAAGGGTTCGCCGCCGCCGATGAAAACTCGGCGATGGTGCTGCTGGTAGACGATCAGGCCATGATCGGCGAAGCCGTGCGGCGGGGCCTGGCCGATGAAGACAACATCGATTTTCATTTTTGCGCCGACCCGCACCAAGCGGTGCAGCAGGCCATGCGCATCAAGCCCACGGTAATTCTGCAGGACCTGATCATGCCTGGGCTCGATGGCCTGACGCTGGTGCGTGAGTACCGCAGCAACCCGGCCACCCAGGACATCCCGATCATCGTGCTGTCGACCAAGGAAGACCCGCTGGTCAAGCGCGCCGCGTTCGCGGCCGGGGCCAACGATTACCTGGTCAAACTGCCCGATACCATCGAGCTGGTGGCGCGCATTCGCTATCACTCGCGCTCCTACCTCACCTTGCTGCAGCGCGACGAGGCTTACCGCGCCCTGCGTGTCAGCCAGCAGCAGTTGCTCGATTCGAACCTGATGCTGCAACGGCTGATGAACTCCGATGGCTTGACGGGGCTGTCCAATCGACGCCATTTCGATGAGTACCTGGAGCTTGAGTGGCGACGGGCGATGCGCGAGCAGCAACAGTTGTCGTTGTTGATGATCGACGTCGATTATTTCAAGGCCTACAACGATACCTTTGGCCACCTGGCCGGAGACGAAGCGCTGCGGCGCGTGGCAGAGGCCATCCGTGGGTCGTGCTCGCGGCCCAGCGACCTTCCGGCCCGCTATGGCGGCGAGGAGTTTGCCCTGGTGTTGCCCAACACCTCCCCAGGTGGCGCCAGGCTGGTCGCCGAGAAACTGCGCCAGAGCGTGCTGGGCCTGGCGATCGAGCACATGGCACCGTCTGCCGGGTCGCACCTGACCGTCAGCGTGGGCTTGGCCACGCAGGTTCCGCCCATCGGCAGCCACTGCCGGCAATTGATCTCGGCGGCGGACAAGGGGCTGTACCAGGCCAAGAACGGTGGCCGCAACCAAGTGGGTGTCGCCTAGCAAGCCGGGGCAGGGGTGCACCTTTCTCGGCTGGCTGCACCCGGCGTCTGGTCGTCGACGACTGTCAGGCGGGTCTGCCGCCACGCGGCCGACTCGGTTATACTCGCAGGCTTTTCACCGAATTCGCACGAGTAGCCTGCCCATGGAAATCCAACCGATCCTGAACACCATCAAGGACCTCTCCGACCGCTCCCAGTCCATTCGGGGGTATCTTTGACTACGATCTCAAGCATGACCGCCTGATCGAAGTCAATCGCGAGCTGGAAGACCCCAACGTCTGGAACAAGCCTGAGTACGCCCAGGCCCTGGGCCGTGAGCGGTCCATGCTGGCGCAGGTCGTCGAGACCCTGGACAAACTGTCCAACGGGTTGGCTGACTGCAAGGACCTGCTGGACATGGCCGTCGAAGAGGGCGACGAAGGCGCTGTCGGCGACGTCGTGACCGAACTGCAAGGCCTGGAAGAACACCTGGCCCAGCTCGAGTTCCGTCGCATGTTCAGCGGCGAGATGGACATGAACAACGCCTACCTCGACATCCAGGCCGGCTCCGGCGGGACCGAGGCGCAGGACTGGGCCAACATCCTGTTGCGCATGTACCTGCGCTGGGCCGACAAGCGTGGCTTCGACGCTACCATCATCGAACTCTCCGAGGGCGAGGTGGCTGGCATCAAGGGCGCCACCGTGCACATCAAGGGCGAGTACGCCTTCGGCTGGCTGCGCACCGAGATCGGCGTGCACCGCCTGGTGCGCAAGAGCCCGTTCGACTCTGGTGCCCGCCGCCACACCTCGTTCTCGGCCGTGTTCGTCTCGCCCGAAATCGACGACAAGGTCGAAATCGAGATCAACCCATCGGACTTGCGCATCGATACCTACCGCTCCTCGGGCGCCGGTGGCCAGCACGTCAACACCACCGACTCGGCAGTGCGTATCACCCACGTGCCGACCAACACCGTGGTGGCGTGCCAGAACGAACGCTCCCAGCATGCCAACAAGGACACCGCCATGAAAATGCTGCGGGCCAAGTTGTACGAGCTGGAGATGCAGAAACGCAATGCGGCCTCGCAGGCGCTGGAAGACAGCAAGTCGGACATTGGCTGGGGCCACCAGATCCGCTCCTACGTGCTGGACGACTCGCGCATCAAGGACCTGCGTACCGGCGTCGAACGCAGCGACTGCCAGAAAGTGCTGGACGGTGACCTTGACCAGTACCTGGAAGCGAGCCTCAAGCAGGGGCTGTAAGCCACACCCTATCGCCGCGCCACCGGCCCCTTGCCGGTAGCGCGCGCCCTGCCCGCCAAGGGCAACGAATACCTGATGGAAACAAAGACGACATGAGCGACCTGAAGACCGAATCGCAAGACCTGCAACAGGAAGAGAACGCCCTGATCGCCCTGCGCAAGGAAAAGCTTGCCGCAGAACGCGCCAAGGGCAATGCCTTCCCCAACGACTTCCGTCGCGACAGCTACTGCAACGACCTGCAGAAACAGTACGCGGACAAGACCAAGGAAGAGCTGGAAGCAGCCGCGATCCCGGTCAAGGTAGCGGGCCGTATCATGCTCAACCGTGGCTCGTTCATGGTCATCCAGGACATGACCGGCCGTATCCAGGTCTATGTCAACCGCAAGACCCTGCCCGAAGAAACCCTGGCTGCGGTCAAGACCTGGGACCTGGGCGACATCATCAGCGCCGAGGGCACCCTGGCCCGCTCGGGCAAGGGTGACCTGTACGTCGAGATGACCCAGGTGCGCCTGCTGACCAAGTCGCTGCGCCCGCTGCCCGACAAGCACCACGGCCTGACCGACACCGAGCAGCGCTACCGCCAGCGCTACGTCGACCTGATGGTCAACGAAGAAACACGCCACACCTTCCGCGTGCGCTCGCAGGTCATCTCGCACATTCGCAAGTTCCTCATCGAACGCGACTTCCTCGAAGTCGAGACGCCGATGTTGCAGACCATCCCGGGCGGCGCAGCGGCCAAGCCGTTCGAAACCCACCACAACGCCCTGGACATGGCCATGTTCCTGCGTATCGCGCCTGAGCTGTACCTCAAGCGTCTGGTCGTCGGTGGCTTCGAGAAGGTCTTCGAAATCAACCGCAACTTCCGCAACGAAGGGGTTTCGACGCGCCACAACCCTGAGTTCACCATGCTTGAGTTCTACCAGGCCTACGCCGACTACCGCGACAACATGGACCTCACCGAGGAACTGTTCCGCGAGCTGGCGCAGCTGGTGCTGGGCTCTACCGATGTGCCGTACGGCGACAAGGTCTTCCACTTCGGCGAGCCGTTCGTGCGCCTGTCGGTGTTCGACTCGATCCTCAAGTACAACCCCGAGCTGACCGCTGCCGACCTGCAGGATGTCGACCGCGCCCGCGACATCGCCCGCAAGGCAGGGGCCAAGGTGCTGGGCCATGAAGGCCTGGGCAAGCTGCAGGTGATGATTTTCGAAGAGCTGGTCGAGCACAAGCTGGAGCAGCCGCACTTCATTACCGAGTACCCGTTCGAGGTTTCGCCGCTGGCCCGTCGCAACGACGAGAACCCTGCGGTGACCGACCGTTTCGAACTGTTCATCGGCGGGCGCGAAATTGCCAACGCCTACTCCGAGCTCAACGATGCCGAAGACCAGGCCGATCGCTTCCTGGCCCAGGTGGCCGAGAAGGATGCCGGTGACGACGAGGCCATGCACTACGACGCCGACTTCGTGCGCGCGCTGGAATATGGCATGCCGCCAACGGCGGGCGAGGGCATCGGCATCGACCGCCTGGTGATGCTGCTGACCAACTCGCCATCGATCCGCGATGTGATCCTGTTCCCGCATATGCGTCCGCAGGCCTGAGTGAAGTCGAAAAAGCCGCCTTTTCAGGCGGCTTTTTCTTGCCCGAAGCTTTATGTTGTCATCACCGGCCCGCTCGCGATTCAATCCCTTGCCAAGTGAATCTACGATTCCAATGCCTGGGGCCAGATCGGACGCGAACGGGCATGCTCCGACCAGACACCGTACATGAGGTACTCCATGACAACCGCCATGGCTCAACAAGGGGCTGCCGGCATCGCCACCGCCGTTGCCGAAAGCGTGCGTTACCAGGGTCGCAAGACGGCCCGGCAAGGCAGCGAACAGCGCCGCCAACTGATTCTGGACGCCGCCATGCGCATCGTGGTGCGCGATGGCGTTCGGGGCGTGCGACACCGTGCCGTCGCCGCAGAGGCAGGGGTACCGCTGTCGGCCACCACCTACTACTTCAAGGATATCGAGGACCTGCTCACCGACACGTTCGCCCAGTACGTCGAGCGCAGCGCCGCCTACATGGCCAAGCTCTGGCTCAACACCGAAGCGGTGCTGCGCCAACTGCTGGCCCAGGGCGACGGCAGTCCCCAGGCACGGGCAAAACTGGCCGATGAAGTGGCGCGCATGATGGCCGATTATGTGCAGCGCCAACTGCTCACCCGCCGCGATTTCATGATGGCCGAGCAGGCGTTTCGCCAGGAAGCGCTGTTGTGCCCGCGCCTGGCCGAGCTGGTGTGTGCCCACGAGCAGATTCTGCTGCACGGTACGCGCCAGCTGCTGCAAGTCGTTGGCTCGCGGCAGCCGGAACAGGATGCACAGATGTTGACGGCGATTATCGAGCAGATGGAATATCAGGGCCTGCTCAAGCACGCCGAGGCGCAGGCCGATGGGCCGATGCTGGCAATGCTTACCCGATACCTGCAGTTGGTGCTGGCGTCGGATTGAGCCCGACCTTTTCGAGGAAGAAAACCTGATGAAAGCCTGGCGTGTGGTGCTGTTGACGCTGTCATTCCTGATGCTGGGCGGTTGTCTGGTGACGTTTTCCGAACCGCTGCCAGGCAAGTCCTCGACACCCAGGGGGCTTGTGGGCAGCTGGATCACCAAGGACGCCTGGGGCGAGCCGCTGAAGCTGGTCATCACGCGTGCCGACGCAGGGGCCTACAAGGCGGTAGCTACACCCAAGGGCAAATCTGCGCAGACCTATGTGTTCAACGTGGCCCAGCAGGGTAATCGCTGGTACCTGTCGGCGCGGGTGCCGGGCGAATTTGGGGGCAACTACGTGATCGGTGGTTTCGATATCGTCGATGGCAAGGAGCTGGTGGTCTATAACCTCGATGTGCAGCAAGTGCAGCAGGCCTTGGGCAGCAAGGAATTGAGCGGGCACAGCACCGAAGTGGCGCAGGACAACGGCGAGGGTGTGCTGGTGGACAGCCCGCCAGAGCGAGTCCTGGCCTACCTCAACGACCCCGCGAATTCGGACCTGTTCGTGGAGGCGGTGCGTTTCAAACGCGCTGGCAAGTGACAGGGCAGGTCTCGGGTGATTCGCGGGTGCGTCAACGGCGCGCGCCCACCCAGGCTGCTCGACACCTGAGTGGCCCGACACGAGCGGACATGGCTTGGCCTGACGGCCGATAAGGATTTCTTTGTGGACGAGTACCAGCAAACCATTCGCGCCCTGTCCGACCGTATCGTGGCCGCGCAAACGCCGATTCGCGTGCTCGATGCAGTCAAGTGGGACGATGGCATCCGCCGCGGCTTCGTCGAGGGCAAGGGCAAGGTGCCGCCTGCCGTGGACCGCGCCTATTATCAGGCGCGCTCACTGGGGTTCGACTCCAGCGCAGTGAAAGCGGAGTTCCAGGCCATCGAGCGTGACATCATCCGCCAGCTTGGCCAGTTCAGCCCCGTGGGGCAGATCATGAAACGCATGTGCCGCGAGTACCGCATGGTAGTGCGCATGCTCGAGGCCAGGGGCACGGAAGATTTCGGTCTGATTTCCCAGGAGCTGTACGGCGCTGCCTCCGACGTTTTCCATGCCGGTGACCCGACCCTGGCCGACCTTGGCCTGATGCTGTCGGACTACCTGAACAACATCGATGGGCGCGGCGACCTCAAGGACGAGCCGAAGAACCTGACGGCCAAGCAAGCGGTGGATATTCTCCAGTGCCGGTTGAACAAGGTGTTCGGCGAAGCCGAAGGGACCATCCGCGTGTTCGAGTCCGACGGCATCGTGGCCGATGCCGCCGCCGGTGCCGACTACATCAAGGTGCGTGCCGATGCCATGTTCAACGCGCGTGATGTACGGGCCTTGGAAGTCCACGAGGGGCTGGTGCATGTGGGCACCACACTCAACGGCCTGAACCAGCCCATCTGTACGTTCCTGGCCAAGGGCCCGCCTTCCTCGACGGTGACCCAGGAAGGCCTGGCCATCCTGATGGAAGTCATCGCTTTCGCCTCCTACCCCAGCCGCCTGCGCAAACTGACCAACCGGACCCGCGCCATACACATGGTCGAGGACGGTGCAGACTTCATGCAGGTGTACCAGTTCTTCCGAGAGCAGGGCTTCGACATGGGGCAGAGCTACAGCAACGCCAGCCGGGTATTCCGTGGGTCGGTGCCCAATGGCTTGCCATTTACCAAGGACTTGTCCTACCTCAAGGGCTTCATCATGGTTTACAACTACATTCAGTTGGCCGTGAAGAAGGGCAAGCTGGAGCAAATACCGCTGCTGTTCTGCGGCAAGACCACCCTCGAAGACATGCGCACCCTGCGCCAGCTCGTCGAGGAGGGCCTGGTGGAGCCGCCCAAGTACCTGCCTGAGCAATTCCGCGACCTGAACGCCTTGTCGGCCTGGATGTGCTTTTCCAACTTCCTCAACCACCTGAGCCTGGACCGTATTGAAACCGACTACGCGAACATCCTTTAACGGGCTGCGCCTGCTGACGGCAGGCATGCTGCTGGTGCTGCTGGGCGGGTGCAGCGGCTTGCTGTTCTACCCCGAGCGAGGCCAGGCGTTCACGCCTGAGCGGGCCAGGCTCGCCTACAGCGATGTCACCCTGGTTGCCGCCGACGGTGTGCGCCTGCACGCTTGGTGGCTGCCGGCCAAGCAAGGTGTGGCGGTCAAGGGCACGGTGCTGCACCTGCACGGCAATGGGGGCAATCTGCCCGGTCACCTGGGCGGCAGCTACTGGTTGCCGGAGCAAGGTTACCAGGTGCTGATGATCGACTACCGAGGCTACGGACTGTCCGAGGGCAAGCCGCGGCTACCTGAGGTCTATCAGGATATCGCTGCCGCCATGGCCTGGCTCGATCAGTCCCCGCAGGTCAAGGGCAAGCCTCTGGTGTTGCTGGGGCAGAGTCTGGGCGGTGCCATGGCCATCCACTACCTGGCGGCCCATCCCGAGCAGCGCGAACGCTTCAGCGCTCTGGTGTTCGACGGCGTTCCTGCCAGCTACCGAGCGGTGGGCCAGTACGCCTTGAGTACATCGTGGATGACCTGGCCACTTCAGGTGCCCTTGTCCTGGCTGGTGCCCGATGCCGATAGCGCCGTCGAGTCCGTCGGGCAGCTGACCAGCCCGCCCAAGCTCTTTTTCCACAGCATCGATGACGACCTGGTGCCGATGAACAATGTCATCCGCCTGTATCAGCAGGCGCCGCCGCCTCGAGTGCTGCAGTTGACCCGAGGTGGGCACGTGCAGACGTTCGCCGACCCCACCTGGCGCGAAGTGATGCTGCGTTTTCTGGATGATCCCAGCCATTTCACCGGCCTGCGGCGGCTTGCCGAAGTGCCCAATGCCTATGACGAGAAGAGCCCGCAATGAGCGAAGAACGCAACGCCATACCGCTGATCCTGACGGGAGTCGGCAGCATCATCGTGACGGTGGGAGCCCTGTGGTACTACGGTTACCTGCACTTCGCCAAGCCTGAGGATGCCTTGTTGCTCCAAGACTTCACCATGCTCAAAACGGTACCGGGCGAAGACTACAAGGTGTCATTGGAGCCGGCAGCGCAGGTGGCCCAATGCGCCGAGGGTGTGCTGGTCCTGTTCGACACCCAGCAAAAAGGCCTCAGTGGAGTGCTGGTCGACAGTCGTAAGCGCGCCGTGCGCTGTGTGGGCGCAGATACGCCGCAGCAGGTGCGATAGGTCTTCGTGGCTAACCGGTAGCAGCAAAAAAGAACCCCGCGCTGGAGGGACGCTCCAGCGCGGGGTTCTTCGTCCTGCCGTGCGGCGTTACTTCATCGAAGAACGCGGTGCAACAGGCTGGTTGTCGTTGGAGATGGTGACTTCCACGCGACGGTTTTGGGCGCGGCCCGAGTTGCTGGAGTTATCCGCTACCGGATACTCCTTGCCGTAGCCTTGGGCAACGATGCGAGCTGGGTCTACACCGGCGCGGACCAGTGCCATGCGCACGCTGCCGGCGCGACGCTCGGACAGGGACTGGTTGTAGCTGGCCGAGCCGACGCTGTCGGTGTAACCCTCGACGATCACCTTGCGCTCAGGGTTTTCCTGAAGGAACTGAGCCAGCTTGGTGATGTTCGGGTAAGCGTTGCTCTTGAGCTCAGCCTTGTTGAAGTCGAACAGCACGTCGCCGAAGGTCACCAGGGTGCCGCGGTCGGTCTGCTTGGCGTTCAGGCTCTGCTGCAGCTTGGCGATCTGGGCGTCACGGGCGTCCAGCTTGGCCTGCGCGCGCAGCGCGGCGGCGTTTTTCAGGTCGCCTTCGGCAGTGCGCAGGGCGATGGTCTGCTTGGCCACTTCAACGCGCTGGTTGGTCAGGTAGGCCAGTTGGTCGACCTTCTGCTCGTCTTCACGGTCCATGTAGGCCTTGTCGGCCTTGTTCAGCCAGTCCTGGGCGTCCTTGGTTTCAAGGGCAGCCACTTTGCTGGCCTGCGGATCGCTCTGCAGGGAGGAGAAGTTGGTACGAGCCGCTTCCAGGTTGGCGTTCGGGTCGTGCGAGCAGGCAGCGAGACCGACGCTCAGGGCCAGGAGGGCGGGAATCATGACGTGTTTGCGCATAGTGTTCATCCTTTGATCGAGTGCGAAGGCTAAGGGAGACAGGGCAGGGCTCACTGAGCGCTGCGCAGGCCTTCCTCACGTACGTCCTGGGCGCCTTGACGGGCGTCCTGTACGGCCTTCTGGGCCTTGGCCGCCTGGGCCTTACGTTCGGCGAGACGCGCGTCCCATTCAGCCTGTTCGGCCAGACGCTTGGCTTCGTCGTACTTCTTGTCATGCATGGCGATTTCGGCCTGCTTGAACTTGTCCTGAGCGGCTTTCATTTCGACAGCAGCGTACTCGGTGCCGCCTGCGCTGACGGCAGAGTTCACGGCGGACTGGGTCACAGCGTACTGTTCGGTAGGCGGGTTGCCTGCACAGCCAGCCAGGACCAGGCTACTGCCCAGGGCCAGCGCGGCCAGCTTGAACCCGCGCACGTAAGTGGATGAAGGTTTGACAGTGCGGGTTTTCATGGTGGTCAGCTCCATTAGATCACTCCTGATAATGACGATGTCCGTAGCAGTCCATCGCTCATCCCCCGGACCGTTTTCATGCGCTTGAGCTCGATGGCGCACAAGTACCGGTGTGCAGGGTTTTAGCGTGATGGCTATTGGCTCCGACTGGAAGAATTTTCGAATAGTTCAGTAAAAAGTCCAGATTACGAGTAACTCTTTCTGACTAATCGGTCAGCTGCAATCCAGCGGAACTTTTGCCTGCCCAAGCGGTTTTGGTCCTGATCGGCACCCGAAATCGTGGCCATGCGAAGATCATTTCTCATCGTTCTCAGCTTCAGTCAGGGCATGCAGATGCTGACGTGAAAGGGCGAGAAAACGAGGTGTGGGCCCTACGTCCTCGTACAGGGGATCGCCTTCCTCATCGGTGGCGATGACCTGATGCCCCTGCACGTAGGGGAAGCTTGCCTCCAGCTCCTCCAGCGCCGCACCGACTAATTCGCCCAGCAGCGCTTCGGCGGTACGCTTGGGGTACATGTCGATGAGCGCCGCAAGGCGCGCTTCGGACTCCAGATCAAGGTGCAACACATGTTCGGTACGGCTGAGGGTGCCGGCCGCGTTCTGTTCCCAGTGCTGGGCGAGTTCACGAATTTTCATGATGACCTCTGTTAGCGCCTGCTAGGGCATGCAAGGCATGAGAGTGGTGACCATCAACATTAGTTTGCTTTGGCTGCGCATGGCTTGCCATCGCCGCCTTGCTCTTGGCACTCTGGCAAAAGGTCGCGGCCTCACAGGCGGCGCGATGAGCCTAACAAGGCATGCCAGGCGCTCGAGTTGCGCCACGGAGAGGGCCAATGACCGATATCGATGTGCGTTTGCGTGAAGATGTCCATGTGCTGGGAGAGTTGCTGGGCGAGACTGTTCGTCACCAATATGGCGATGATTTTTTGCAGAAGATCGAGGACATTCGCCACAGTGCGAAAGCTGATCGACGCAGCGCAGGCGAAGAACTTAGCTCGACCCTGGGTGACCTGGATGATGATGAACTGTTGCCGGTGGCCAGGGCGTTCAACCAGTTCCTCAACCTGGCCAACATGGCCGAGCAATACCAGCTGATACGGCGTCGCGATGCCGATCAGCCCGAGCCTTTCGAGGCGCGCGTGCTGCCTGAGCTGCTGGCCCGCCTCAAGCAGGCCGGCCATGACGATCAGGCCCTGGCGCAGCAGCTGGGTGACCTGGATATCCAGCTGGTGCTCACCGCGCACCCTACCGAAGTCTCGCGACGTACCCTGATCCAGAAGTACGACGCCATCGCCGCCCAGCTGGCCGCCCAGGATCATCGCGACCTGACGCCTGCCGAAACCGCGCAAATCCGCGAGCGCTTGCGCCGTCTGATTGCCGAGGCCTGGCATACCGAAGAGATACGCCGTACGCGCCCAACGCCCGTGGATGAGGCCAAGTGGGGCTTCGCCGTGATCGAGCACTCGTTGTGGCAGGCCATCCCCAACCACCTGCGCAAAGTCGATCATGCCTTGCACGAGGCGACCGGCCAGCGTCTGCCACTGACGGCAGCCCCCATCCGCTTCGCTTCGTGGATGGGCGGTGACCGGGACGGCAATCCCAATGTTACCGCCAAGGTCACCCGAGAAGTCCTGCTGCTGGCGCGCTGGATGGCAGCGGACCTGTTCCTGCGCGACATCGATGCACTGGCGGCAGAACTTTCCATGCAACAGGCCAGTGCTGCCTTGCGCGAGCACGTGGGCGACAGTCCGGAGCCTTACCGTGCGCTGCTCAAGCAACTGCGCGACCGCTTGCGGGCAACACGCAGTTGGGCGCATTCGGCTCTGTCTGCCAGCGTACCGCCTGGGCCTGACGTGCTGGTGGACAACCGCGAGCTGGTTGCACCGTTGCAGTTGTGTCACCAGTCGCTGCATGACTGCGGCATGGGCATCATTGCCGATGGCCCGCTGCTGGACTGCCTGCGCCGGGCCGTGACCTTCGGCCTGTTCCTGGTCAGGCTGGACGTGCGCCAGGATGCCGCGCGCCACCGTGATGCGTTGAGCGAAATCACCGAGTACCTGGGCATGGGCCGGTATGCCGACTGGGATGAGGAACAGCGTATCGGCTTCCTGCAACAGGAGCTGGCCAACCGCAGGCCACTGCTGCCAGTCCACTTCGAGCCTCAGGACGAGACGGCCGAGGTTCTGGCCACCTGCCGGGAAATCGCCGCTGCGCCAGGCGCCTCGCTGGGCTCGTATGTGATTTCAATGGCAGGTGCCGCGTCGGACGTGCTGGCGGTGCAATTGCTGCTCAAGGAGACCGGCCTGGCCCGCCCGATGCGGGTGGTGCCGCTGTTCGAAACCCTGGCCGACCTGGATAACGCGGGCCCTGTGATGCAGCGGCTGTTGGCGCTGCCCAGTTATCGCGCCGGGCTGCACGGCCCTCAGGAGGTTATGATCGGCTACTCCGACTCGGCCAAGGATGCGGGCACCACGGCCGCTGCCTGGGCCCAATACCGCGCGCAGGAAAGCCTGGTGCGCATTTGCGCCGAGCACCAGGTCGAGTTGCTATTGTTCCATGGCCGGGGCGGTACGGTGGGGCGCGGCGGCGGCCCGGCTCACGCCGCCATTTTGTCGCAACCTCCGGGTTCGGTGGCGGGGCGATTCCGCACCACCGAACAAGGGGAGATGATCCGCTTCAAATTCGGCTTGCCCGGCATAGCCGAGCAGAACCTCAACCTCTACCTGGCCGCCGTGCTCGAAGCCACGCTGCTGCCACCGCCGCCCCCGCAGCCGGCGTGGCGCGACCTCATGGACCAGATGGCTGCCGATGGGGTCAAGGCTTACCGCGACGTGGTGCGTGAGCACCCGGATTTCGTCGAGTACTTCCGCCAGTCGACCCCCGAGCAGGAGTTGGGGCGCCTGCCGTTGGGCAGTCGCCCGGCCAAGCGACGTGCCGGCGGTATCGAAAGCCTGCGCGCCATCCCCTGGATCTTCGGCTGGACCCAGACCCGACTGATGCTGCCAGCCTGGCTGGGTTGGGAAACGGCACTGAACAATGCGCTGGCCGCCGGGCAGGGCCCGTTGCTTGCGCAGATGCGCGAGCAGTGGCCGTTTTTCCGCACGCGCATCGACATGCTGGAGATGGTCCTGGCCAAAGCCGATGCACAAATTGCAGAGGCCTACGACCAACGTCTGGTGCAACCGCACCTGCTGCCTTTAGGTGCGCAACTGCGCGACCTATTGTCGCAGTCGTGCCAGGTGGTGCTGAACCTGACTGGGCAGCAGGTGCTACTGGCGCATAGCCCTGAAACGCTGGAATTCATCCGCCTGCGCAACACGTACCTGGACCCGCTGCATCGGCTACAGGCAGAACTGCTGGCCCGTTCGCGTAACCGCCAGGCCGCTCTGGACAGCCCGCTGGAGCAGGCATTGCTGGTGACCATCGCCGGTATTGCCGCAGGGCTGCGCAACACCGGTTGAGGGGAGGGGGCAGGTCTGCTCCAGAACGGCGCAGGGGGGCACCGAACAGCTACGATACGGGGGTTGCGCTGGGCGCAACCACTTGCCCGCTCGACCTGAAGTGGTGCATTCATGCAACTTTGGGACGCTTGTCGGGCTGGCAGGCGCTGTGTATCTTGAGCAGCCTTCTGACCGATTCATGGTCATACCGAATTTCCGGACTTGGCCCTGGTTGCCGAATCCATTGAATTGCATACAAAAATTTGAGGAGCACAAGATGCGCGTAATTCTGCTGGGAGCTCCCGGGGCCGGTAAAGGTACTCAGGCAAAGTTCATCACCGAAAAGTTCGGTATTCCACAGATCTCCACTGGTGACATGCTGCGTGCTGCGGTCAAGGCCGGCACGCCCCTGGGCCTTGAGCTGAAAAAAGTCATGGATGCCGGCCAGCTGGTCTCCGACGAGTTGATCATCAGCTTGGTCAAAGAGCGCATCGCCCAGCCTGATTGCGCCAACGGTTGCCTGTTCGACGGGTTCCCGCGCACCATCCCGCAGGCAGAGGCCATGGTCGCTGCAGGCGTGGATATCGATGCCGTGGTCGAGATCGCCGTGGACGACGAAGAAATCGTTGGCCGCATGGCAGGCCGCCGTGTGCACCTGGCCTCGGGCCGTACCTACCATATCCAGTACAACCCGCCGAAGGTCGATGGCAAGGACGATGCCACCGGCGAAGACCTGATCCAGCGCGATGACGACAAGGAAGAAACCGTTCGCCATCGCCTGTCGGTCTACCACAGCCAGACCAAGCCACTGGTGGACTTCTACCAGAAGCTGTCGGCTGCCAACGGTGGCAAGCCCAAGTACAGCCACATCGAAGGTGTGGGCTCGGTGGAGGCGATTACTGCCAAGGTGCTGGCCGCGCTGAGCTGATCGGCACGTTGTCATTGAACGACGGCCCGCTTGCGGGCCGTCGTCGTTTTTGGCCTCGTGCGATGCTGTGGTATCCCTGGCGGCCCACACGGAGGGGGTTTGGGACACGAAGGCGCCGCTGCTCTATACTCCCGCTTTTTTCCACTCACACCTGGATACCTGTTCGATGACCACCTTGTTGGCCCTGGATACCGCTACCGAAGCCTGTTCCGTTGCACTGCTGCATAACGGCGAGGTAACCAGCCACTACGAGGTGATCCCGCGCATGCATGCCCAGAAGTTGCTGCCGATGATCAAGCAGCTGCTGGCCGAATCCGGCGTCGCCCTGGGCACGGTCGATGCCATTGCGTTCGGCCGTGGCCCGGGTGCGTTCACTGGCGTGCGCATTGCCATCGGCGTGGTACAAGGGCTGGCTTTCGCCCTGGAGCGGCCCGTATTGCCGGTGTCCAACCTCGCCGCGCTGGCCCAGGGCGCATTGCGTCAACAGGGTGCCCAGCAAGTGGCCGCCGCCATCGACGCGCGTATGGACGAGGTGTACTGGGGCTGCTATCAGGCCGTAGCGGGGGAAATGCGCCTGCAAGGCGATGAAGCGGTACTGCCACCTGAACGCGTGGCGTTGCCAGCCGGGGCACAAGGACTTTGGTTTGGGGCAGGCACGGGCTGGGGCTATGCCGAGCGCCTGGCGGTCACTGTTGGCGCAAGCGACCCCTCTGCCTTGCCCAGCGCCCTTGATGTACTGAGCCTGGCCCGCTTTGCCTGGGATCGGGGTGAGGCCATCGCAGCCGAGCAGGCCCAGCCGATCTACCTGCGTGACAACGTGGCCACGCCCAAAAAACAGTGAGGCTGTTCGTCGGGCGCTCTCGATAGTGCTACAACCTTTTGCACAAACTGTGGTCAAGTTCTCAATCGAGCGTTAGCGGCGGGCCATCAATGCTGCTAAATTGCCATCATTGGTCCCGGGTGCTCATGCCATGCGTGTCGACGGTTTCTCATCACAGTCCTTTCCGATCAAGCGTACGCCGCGCAAGGCGGCCGTGCATGATGACGTGGCCGATGATGTCGAACTGGTAGAAGAGGCTGCCATGGCACCTCAGGAGCCTGCTGCTCGTCGCCGTGCCAGCACGCTGCCAGCCCGTCAGCAAGACATGGTGTTCCCCCGCGCCCGTGACCGGCGCACCGCCTCGGCCCTTGCCAGTTACCTGAGCACAGCAGGCTTTACTGACTGGGACATGGAAGTACTGGGGCTCGACCTGTACATTTGACGGATGAGCCTGCCGTCCATCCCCTATTTCATTGGTTGCCCGTCGTGGAGCGAAAACGCCTGGCGAGAGTACCTGTACCCTGCTGACGCCAGCGCCGCGCAGATGCTTGGGCTGTACAGCCAGGTATTCAATGCCGTCGAAGGCAACACAACGTTCTATGCCAGGCCATCACCTGCCACGGTGGCCCGGTGGGCGGCAACGATGCCGGCGCATTTTCGCTTCACGGCCAAGTTCCCCCGCGACATCAGCCACGGTGGCGACCTGCGCGACCATCTCGAACCTGCCTTTGACTTCATTCGCCTGATGGCGCCGCTCGGGGCACGCGTGTCTCCTTACTGGCTGCAGTTGCCCGCTTTGTATGGGCCGGGGCGACTGGAAGAGCTGAGCCAGTTTCTGGAGCAGGTGGGCGTGAGCGTGGCGGTGGAAGTGCGTCACCCGGCGTTCTTCGCCAAAGGTGAGGAAGAACGCGCGCTCAACCGGCTGCTGGCCAAGTTGGGCGTCGAGCGGGTATGTCTCGACCCGAGAGCGTTGTTCAGCTGCACTTCCACGGACCCTGCCATCGTGCACGCCCAGTCCAAGAAACCCAATGTTCCACCACGACCAGCTGCTTTCACTCAGCATCCGCAGGTGCGCTTCATCGGCCATCCGGCGCTTGAATACAACGAACCCTTCCTGACCCCTTGGGTGGACAAGCTGGCCGCATGGATCGAGGAGGGGCGCAGCCCGTACATCTTCTTGCATACGGCTGACAACCGCCTGGCGGCCGCGTTGGCTCAGCGTTTCCACCAGCGGCTCATGCAGCGCCTGCCTGGGCTGGCCGCACTGCCGGAATTGCCGCGAGCGCCGGAGGTCAAACAGCTGGGTCTACTTTGATTTCTTCCCGACTGCCGGAGTGCTTGATCATGGATGTGCAAACCCTGCGAGCCGAAGCCTTCAAGGCCTTGCATCAACGCGATGGCGTCTTCGTCATGCCCAACCCCTGGGACGCAGGTTCAGCCAAGCTGCTGGCCAGCCTGGGTTTCGAGGCCTTGGCCAGCACCAGCGCCGGGCTTGCCTTCAGCCTGGGGCGGCCGGATGCCGAAGGGGCGCTGAGCCTCGATGACGTGCTGGACAACGCAGGCGAAATCGTCGACGCCACCGCGTTGCCGGTCGCTGCGGACCTTGAGAACGGCTTCGGGGATTCGCCCGAGGATTGCGCCCAGGCCATCCTGCGCGCTGCAGAGGCGGGGCTGGTCGGTGGCTCCATCGAGGACGCCAGTGGCCGCGCCGCGACGCCCATCTATGAACGGGGCCTTGCGGTGGAGCGTGTCCGTGCTGCCGTGCAGGCGGCGCGCAGCCTGCCGTTTCCCTTCACTTTGTGCGCGCGCGCGGAAAACCTGCTGCACGGTCGCCAGGACCTGGACGACACCATCGAGCGCCTGCAAGCGTTCGCCGAGGCGGGCGCCGACGTGCTCTACGCCCCTGGCCTGCGTACGGCCGAGGAAGTGCGGGCAGTGGTGCAGGCGCTGGCCCCGCGCCCGGTGAACGTGCTGATGGGCATGGCGGGGGTGCCGTTGTGCGTCAACCAGCTTCAGGACCTGGGTGTACGGCGCATCAGCGTGGGTTCGTCGATGGCGCGTGTGGCCTTTGGCGCCTTGCAGCGTGCAGCGCAGGAAATCCGTGAGCAGGGTACTTTCGGCTACGCCGAAGAGGCCTTGCCGTTCGACCAGCTCAATGACCTGTTCCGTCGCGGATGAAGGTCGTTCTGGCGCTTCTGGGCGTACTGGTGCTGGCGGCCGGCCAGGCGTGGCATCTGGGCTGGCGCCCGCCTGCGCAGTGGAACCCGCTGGCCCCCTTGGACGTCAGCCAGCCGCCCAACTGGCTCACTGGCTTCAAGCTCAAGCGCCTGCGCGACGACCCGGCGCTTTGCCAGCAGGCGCTTCAGAGCAGTCAACTGCGCTACCGGGCGCAGGCTGACAGCCCTGCTTCGGCCAAATGCCCGCTGAGCAATGTCTGGCGTATCGAGGGTGGCCAGGCCCGCCTGAGCAGCAGTTTCCTGGCCAGTTGCCCGCTGGCGGTCGCCTACGCCTTGTTCGAGCGCCATGGCCTGCAGCCGGTGGCTCAGCGCGTGCTGGGCCAGCCGGTGGTGCAGGTCGATCACCTGGGCAGCTTTGCCTGCCGCAACGTCTACAACCGCAAGGCAGGGCGCTTGAGCCAGCATGCCAGCGCCAACGCTCTGGACATTGCCGGGTTTCGTCTGCGCGACGGCCAACGTATCGTTCTGGCGCGCGACTGGCAGGGGAGCGGGGACAAGGCGGTGTTCCTGCGTGAGGTACGTCAGGCAGCGTGCGAGCACTTCAGCACGGTTCTGGGGCCGGAGTACAACGCCGCGCACCGCGATCACTTTCACGTGGACATGGGTCGTTGGCAGGTGTGCCGTTAGCCTCAGGCGTAGGCGCGCACATTGTTCAACACCACTGGGCGCGCCCAGTGCATGTCGAAGGCCAGGTCGTGCTGCTGGCGTGCCAGGGTCGGCTCATCGAACGGTTCGGGGGCCGGGTCCAGCAGGGTGCTGTCGAATTCGGCGATCGGCAGGAACAGCGGCCGTGGCGCAGGGCCGGGACCCGGCTCGGCGACCGGTTGGCCCTGGCGGGCGACCACGGGCCGAACCCAACTGTTGTCGATATCGAGCTGACGCTGCTGCTCGATCATTTCCAGCGCACCGAACGGCTCAGGGGCAGGCGGCAGCAGGTTGGCCTCCAGTTCGGCCTTGGGCAGGAACAACGGCTCGGGCGGCGCGACCACCGTGTCTTGCACCGGGCAGGCGCGTTGTGCGTCGATCAGCGCCAAGGCACGCGCACCGCCAACAGGTTCTCCGCTGTCCTGGTCGTACTGCACGAATGACTGGCTGACGCTGTCGACGGGCGTTTCAGGCTGCTCCGCCATTGCCCGGGCGAAGAAATCCTGCCACAGGTGGCTGACGCCCCCCAGTGCCTGGGTATTGTGCTGACTGTAGTTGTCGACAGGCGACAGGTAGGTCAAGCCGATAGGAAGAATTTCTGACATGGCAGTCGCGCGCGTTGTGCTCTGGCAGAATAGCGGGATATTGCCTGTATCGGCCGTGGCTGCTGATTCATTAAGGCTTGGTTTGATTTTTAGGTGTAGACGATGGAAGAGCAAGGTGCGGGTATCAGGGTCGAGGCGATGTCGGCTGAGTATGCGGAGCAGGCCAAGGGTTGGGCTGAACGCCTAGGCCTGCCGCTACAGGACGAGAGCGCCGGCTTCGCCGTGCAGATCGGCGCTGACGGCTTGCAGATCCAGCAACTGGGCCCACAGGCACCGGGGCCGGTGCGGGTCGACTTCGTCGAAGGCCAGGCCGCGCACCGGCGCCAGTTTGGCGGTGGCAACGGGCAGATGATCGCCAAGGCGGTGGGCATCGCCCAAGGCATACGGCCGCAGGTGCTGGATGCCACGGCGGGGCTGGGCAAGGATGCGTTCGTGCTGGCCAGCCTGGGCTGCCAGATAACCCTGATCGAGCGCCAGCCGCTGATCGCCGCGTTGCTGGAAGATGGCCTGGCGCGCGCCCGTGCGGATGAAGAGGTGGGCCCGATTGTCGGGCGCATGCGCCTGCTGGCCGGCAACGCCATCGAGCGTATGCGCGCCTGGGAAGGCGAGGCACCACAGGTCATCTACCTCGACCCGATGTTCCCGCACCGCGACAAGAGCGCTCTGGTGAAAAAGGAAATGCGCGTGTTCCGGCCCTTGGTGGGTGATGACCTGGATGCCCCGGCCCTGCTTGAAGCTGCCCTGGCGCTGGCCAGCCACCGGGTGGTGGTGAAGCGCCCGCGCAAGGCACCGATCATCGACGGGCCGAAGCCGAGCCATAGCCTGGAGGGCAAGTCGAGCCGGTATGACATTTACCCCAAGAAGGCGTTGAAAGCTTAAAAGGAAATGTATCGGCCAGTGTGATCATTCCCGAAGTCTGCGGAGATCTTCCCGTAGTGCATCCATGATTGCATCCTCGTTTTCCTCATAGAATGCGAGACTAACTTGGGAGTCGACGGAAGGTCGGCGACTTGGACTTGGACTTGAACTTGGACCTGGAGGCGGGGTTTGGGAGTCTGGTACCAGAGCCAGGCTGACGGCCACCTCGTTCCGCGTATATCGCCATTTTGACGAGCGTGTAGCCGAATACATGTCGTATAGCATTTTTTCTTTATCAAGCCTCTCGATAATATGATTTGCGTGCTGGATCTTCTCTGTGCGCCCCCGATCGGTCGCATCACTCAGCATAGTCCTTGCACCTGATAGGCGTTTCTTTAGCGATTTGCCGAGCGCCATGTGTTCGTTAGCGGACAAGCTGGAGTTGGGGGTGTATAGCTTGGGTGAAAGCTTTTGATACGAGTATCCGCCTTTTCGCCACTTGAAGAACGAAGTATATCGGCCACTTGGGTCCGACCGGTTAATCGGGTCATTGCTGCAGTAGGCGTAAGCATTGATTCCCCCTTTTCCAAATGGTGACAAGCTGTCCACACTGTAAAAGCGCATCAGCTCTGGATTGAACAGGCGGTGACCATTACCCAGCAAGTAGCCTATGGCGGCGGGTAACCAACTCTGGCCTGTGAATCGAGATAACAAGGGATTGTCAGGCGGGCTACTGTCATTGCCGTAGGGGCCGTAGTTAATGGTCGTCTGGCTTTCTGAGACAATGTTGACGGTCGACGATTGTGCGTCTGTAGCCAGGAGGCTCGCTTGCGAAGGTAGGCTTGTCGTTTCGCATAGGTTCTGGCTATTGGCGCTGAGCACTGTCTGGTGAGTACTGCCTGTATACAAAGTCGAAAGCTTATTGCCTTTGTAAAAGATCTTCAGTGTTCGCGCTTTCATGGGGGTGTGCTCATAGTCGTAGAGGATACGAGCTTGTTGAAGAGTTTCAGGGTTGACTACTGGCAATAATGCCAGTAGTCATGGGCGTGTTGGTTAAACAGGCTCTGGCCAATTGGCGAGCGTGGTCCGCGCAGGATCGGCCTTGTATCGCGAAAGGGCTGCAAGGCAGCCCGTGATTCCAGCGTTGTCGCGAATATTGCTGGGGCTCTACGGCCTTTTCGCGACACAAGGCCGCACACAAAGGCCCGTTTACGCCTCAGGGTTTGAATGCCCGCAAGAATACCCCCACCACCTCGCGTACATGCACCTCGGCCTCATCCTCCTCCAGCGGCGCTGCGCACCCCAGCAATAACCGGTAATCCGGTGCCCCCTTGACCAGGCAGAAGAAGTGCTCTGCCGCACGCAGCGGGTTGTCTATGCGCAGTAGCCCGCGCTCATGGGCCGTACGCAGCAGCGCTTCCATTCCGGCCAGCACGCGCTTGGGCCCGGCTTCGTAAAAGTATTCGCCAAAGCTCGGGTCCAGGCTGCCCTGGGCCATGATCAGGCGGCTGAGCTTGACCGCTTCGTCACTGCTGATCAGTGCCTGGAAACCACGGGCAATTGTCAGCAGTACCTCTTCTACTGGTACACCTTCGGGGTACTCGAACAACAGGTCAGGCAGCTGGATCTGGCAGGTGGCCATGACCGCCGAGCAGAAAAGCGTCTGCTTGTCGGTGAAGTGGCTGTACACCGTAAGCTTCGATACACCTGCTGCTGCCGCGACCGCATCCATGCTGGTGCTTGCGTAACCCAGGCTCAGAAACAACGACTTGGCCGCTTCGAGAATGGCCTGGCGCTTGGCAAGGTCCTTTGGGCGGCCTGGGCCGCTGGAGACGTCATTGGACATTGGGATCTGCATCTACCTAGAAGGTTGCCTATCTTATACGGCTTGAGCTGGGCTCGCTGTCCTTGACCGCAATACCGTGAAAACGCTCCAAAAAAACTCGGGACGCTCTTCCCGCGCTCTGACGGCTGACTTACTATACCGGCCGGTTCAAATATTCGATCAGCATTTTGCGAAGGGATTCCCGATGTTGCACCGTGCCCTCAGCCTTGCCCTGCCCGTGGTCTTGTTGATGCTCACGGCGTGTAATCAGGAACCCGCCTCACCTGCGGTGGTCCGCCCCGCATTGGTGGTTCAGCCGCAGCCAGCCGAGGCGGTGGCGGATACTTATCCAGGCGAAGTCAGGGCGCGACTGGAACCGGAACTGGCTTTTCGCATCGGTGGCAAGGTCAGCAAGCGGCTTGTGGAAGAAGGGCAACGGGTCAAGCTCAATCAGCCGCTGGCCGAACTGGACCCGCAGGATGTGCGCCTTCAGTTGGAGGCTAACCGCGCGCAATTAGCCGGTGCCGAGGCCAACCTGGCGCTGGTGCGCACCGAGCGTGACCGTTACCAGAAACTGCTCGACAAGCAGATGATCAGCCACTCTCAGTACGACAACGCCGAAAACCTCTACCGCGCTGGAATCGCTCGGCTCAAGCAGGCCAAGGCTGAGTTCGACGTGGCCGGCAACCAGGCAGACTACGCGGTGTTGCGTGCGCCCCAGGCAGGGGTGATAGCCAGGCGCCAGGTCGAGGTCGGTCAAGTCGTCGCTGCAGGGCAGACGGTATTCACCTTGGCAGCTGACGGCGAGCGCGAAGTGGCCATCGCCGTTCCCGAGCAGCAATACGCCCGCTTCGCCGTGGGCCAGCCTGTCACCGTGGAGCTGTGGTCGCACCCGGGGCAGCGCTTCGAAGGGCGGATCCGCGAGCTGTCGCCGGCCGCTGATCCTCGCTCCAGAACCTACGCGGCTCGGGTTGCCTTTACCTCCGCCGACGTGCCGGCAACCCTGGGTCAGAGCGCCAGGGTGTTCATCGCCCATCCAGGTCAGGCGGCGCTGTCGGTTCCCCTGTCGGCCGTCACGGCTGAAGCCGGCCAGGCGTACGTCTGGCGGGTCACTGGCGAGCACCGTGTGCAGCGGGTCACGGTGCAGCTTGGCGCCTACGGTACTGACAGCGTGCCTGTGCTGGCGGGGCTTACGGCTGACGACTGGGTGGTGGCAGCCGGCGGCCATGTACTGCGCGAAGGCCAGCAGGTGCGACCCGTGGACCGCGCCAACCGTGCCGTCGCCCTGACGGGCAAGGAGTAACTCACGATGGGTTTCAACCTCTCTGCCTGGGCGCTGCGCAACCGCCAGATCGTGCTGTTCCTGATGATAGTGCTCGCAGGCGTTGGTGCGCTGTCCTACACCAAGCTGGGTCAGAGCGAAGACCCGCCCTTCACCTTCAAGGCCATGGTCATCCGCACCTTATGGCCCGGGGCCACCGCTGAGGAAGTGTCGCGCCAGGTCACAGAGCGCATCGAGAAAAAGCTCATGGAAACCGGCGAGTACGAAAAGATCGTCTCGTTCTCGCGCCCGGGTGAATCGCAGGTGACCTTCATGGCCCGCGATTCCTTGCACTCAGCCGATATCCCGACATTGTGGTACCAGATACGCAAGAAGGTCGCCGACATCCGCCACACCCTCCCGCCCGAGGTGCGGGGCCCGTTCTTCAACGATGAATTCGGCACCACGTTCGGCAACATCTATGCGCTGACAGGGCCGGGTTTCGACTACGCGGTGCTCAAGGACTATGCAGACCGTATTCAGATCCAGCTGCAGCGGGTCAGGGATGTGGGCAAGGTCGAGCTGATCGGTTTGCAGGACGAAAAGATCTGGATCGAGCTGTCCAACGTCAAGCTGGCCACCCTAGGCATCCCCTTGCAGGCGGTGCAGCAGGCGTTGCAGGAGCAGAATGCGGTAAGCACGGCCGGGTTCTTCGAAACGCCCAGCGAGCGTGTGCAACTGCGGGTCAGTGGGCGGTTCGACAGTGTCGAGCAGATTCGCCAGTTGCCGCTGCGCGTGGGGGAGCGCACGTTTCGCCTGGGCGATGTGGCGCACGTGTACCGGGGCTACAACGATCCGCCTGCGCCACGGATGCGCTTCATGGGCGAAGACGCCATCGGCCTGGCGGTGTCGATGAGGGACGGGGGTGACATCCTGACCCTGGGCAAGGCCCTGGAAACGGAATTCGAACGCCTGGCCCGCGGCTTGCCGGCCGGCATGTCGCTGCACAAGGTGTCTGACCAGCCCGCTGCGGTGAAGGCAGGGGTTGGTGAATTCGTCCAGGTGCTGTGCGAGGCGCTGGTGATCGTCCTGTTGGTCAGTTTCTTTTCGCTGGGCCTGCGCACGGGGTTGGTGGTGGCCCTGGCCATCCCCCTGGTGCTGGCCATGACCTTCGCCGCCATGTACTACTTTGGCATCGGCCTGCACAAGATCTCGCTGGGTGCGCTGGTGCTCGCCCTGGGGTTGCTGGTCGATGACGCCATCATTGCCGTGGAGATGATGGCGATCAAGATGGAACAGGGCTTGGACCGCCTCAAAGCGGCAAGCTATGCCTGGACCAGCACGGCCTTCCCCATGCTGACCGGCACCCTGATCACTGCAGCTGGGTTTCTGCCCATTGCCACGGCTGCCTCCAGCACCGGCGAGTACACACGTTCGATCTTCCAGGTGGTGACCATTGCGTTGCTCACCTCCTGGGTGGCCGCCGTGCTCTTCGTACCCTACCTGGGCGAGCGGTTGCTGCCGGACCTGGCCAAGCGACACGCCGCTCGCCACGGTAACGGCGGCGCTGCACCGGACCCGTATGCCACGCCCTTCTACCAGCGCGTGCGCCGCGTGGTGACATGGTGCGTACGGCGCCGCAAGACCGTCATCGTGCTGACCATTGCCGCGTTCGTGGGCAGCGTGTTCCTGTTTCGCTTCGTGCCGCAGCAGTTCTTCCCGGCCTCTGGGCGTCCTGAGCTGATGGTCGACCTTAAACTTGCCGAAGGCGCATCGCTGGTCAACACGGACGAGAAAGTCCGGCAACTGGAGCAGTTGCTCAAGCAGCAACAGGGCATCGTCAACTATGTCGCCTATGTCGGCTCAGGGTCGCCGCGCTTTTATCTGCCCCTGGATCAGCAACTGCCTGCCGCCAGCTTCGCCCAATTCGTGGTGCTGGCCGACTCCATGCAGGCACGCGAAAACTTGCGCAGTTGGTTGATCAACACGGTCGAGCAGCAGTTCCCTGATCTGCGCGCGCGCATCACTCGGCTGGAGAACGGTCCACCGGTGGGCTACCCCGTGCAGTTTCGGGTGACAGGCGAGCATATCGAACAGGCCCGCGCCCTGGCCCGGGAGGTGGCAGAAAAGGTGCGGGAGAACCCCCATGTGGTCAACGTGCACCTGGACTGGGAAGAACCCAGCAAGGCCGTGTTCGTGGAAATCGATCAGGACCGCGCCCGCGCCCTGGGCGTCAGCACCCGCCAGTTGTCCAGTTTCCTGCAAAGCTCGCTGACGGGCACCGCGGTCAGCCAGTACCGAGAAGACGATGAACTGATCGAAATCCTGCTGCGAGGCACCTCACAGGAACGCAACGACCTCAGCCAGCTTGCAAGCTTGTCGCTGCCCACGGACAACGGGCGTAGCGTGGCTCTGTCACAGGTGGCCACGCTGGCCTACGGCTTCGAGGAAGGCATCATCTGGCACCGCGACCGTTTGCCGACGGTGACCGTGCGCGCCGATATCTATGACAAGGTGCAGCCGGCCACGGTGGTCGGGCAGGTACAGCCTACCTTGCAGGGCATCCGGGCCAAGTTGCCCGATGGTTACCTGCTGGAGGTGGGCGGCACGGTGGAAGATGCCGAGCGGGGGCAGAAATCGGTGAATGCCGGCATGCCGTTGTTCATCGTGGTCGTGTTGAGCCTGCTGATGATTCAGCTGCGCAGTTTCTCGCGCACGATCATGGTCTTTATGACGGCGCCGCTGGGCCTGATTGGCGTGACCCTGTTCCTGCTGGTGTTCAACCAGCCGTTCGGGTTCGTCGCCATGCTGGGGACCATCGCCCTGGCAGGCATGATCATGCGCAATTCGGTCATTCTGGTGGACCAGATCGAGCAGGATATCGCCTCTGGGCTGGTGCGCTGGCAAGCCATTGTCGAAGCCACCGTGCGCCGTTTCCGGCCCATCGTGCTGACCGCCTTGGCGGCTGTGCTGGCCATGATCCCGTTGTCGCGCAGCGTGTTCTACGGGCCAATGGCCGTGGCGATCATGGGCGGGCTGATCGTCGCTACCGCCCTGACCCTGTTGTTTCTCCCGGCGTTGTATGCCGCTTGGTTCAAGGTCAGGGAGAGCGACTAGCGGCTTTGTTGCTTCGATGTAAAAGGGGCGCACTTCACGAAGGAGCCCCTCGCAGGGTGCGATCAGAGTGCGCCAAACACTTTCTTGGCCAGGCTCGTGGCGGCCTGGGCAGGGTTCTGCCGAATGCTCTGCTCCTGTTTGGCGATCATCTCGAACAAACCGTCCATGGCCTTTTCCGTCACGTAGCTTTCGATGTTGGCGTCGTTCTTGATCAGCCCCAGGCCTTTGGCCTGTGCGGCAAAGGCGTTGTACTGCTGGGCCACGCCGACCTGGTCGGTCGCGTGCTTGACGATCGGCAGGAATTTGGCACGGATCTGCTCACGGCTGCTTTTGTTCAGGTACTGGGTCGCCGAATCCTGACCGCCGCCAAGGATGCCCTTGGCATCGGTCACGGTCATGTTTCTCACGGCGTTGACGAGAATGGCCTGGGCCTGCGGCACAGCCGCTTCGGCGGCCTTGTTCATGCCGGCTTCGAGCGCGTCCACCTGCTCGCCTTTGCCGAACATTTTCATGGCCTTGGCCGCCTTGCCCAGGTTGCCGGGCAGCTCGATACGCACGTCCGGGTTGTTGCTGAAGCCGCCCGGCGTGCTTAGCTGCTTGACGGCCAGTTGCGCGCCTTGGGTCAGTGCGTCTTTCAGGCCACCGGTGGCGTCCTTTTGGCTGAGGTCGCCAAGCGACAGGGCAAAGGCGCTTGCCGACAGCAGCAGGCCGGCGCACAGGGTGGTCAGACGCAGGGAGGAGCGGGTCATGGCAGTGTCCTTGTAATCAGAAAAAGGGTCATAGGGTCGCTGTTGCCAGGCCGTCATCCCGGTGCAGGGCAACCTGGCGGATCGACAAGCGCAGCTCGGCCGACAGCACGCGCTTGGCCACGCCTTCGGCCAAACCGCCTAGCTTGTTGCTGTAGCTCAGTTTGCCGTGTGCATTGACGCGCAGCACACCTTGGTCGATCAGCGTCTGGATAAAGTGGCGGAACAGGCTTTTGTCGAAAAATTCCGGTGCGTTCAGACCATGCAAAATAGAAAGGCGCTGGGCCATCGTCACGCACAGCGCTTCGAGCGCTTCGGCGCTCAGGGTACCTTGGCCGCTGTTGAGCAGCAGCGAAGTCGCCATGTAGAAGCGCTGCAGGGTCTGGGTGATGCTGCGCGCCAGTAGGGTCAGCAGCACGAACTGACGAGAACTGGGCGCGGCACGGACAAAGATGTCATTGTCCTGGCGAAGCAAGCCTTGCTCCACCAAGGCGCCCAGCCATTGGTCGATCACCTCGTCGAGCTGCTCAGGTTCCCAGCACAGGAACAGCTCTGCCTGCAAGTAGGGGTACAAGGCATGGACATATTGGCCTAGCAACGCGCGGCTCATGCGTGAGCTGCTGAGGAAGAAGCTTGCCAGCAGGGCCGGCAGGGCAAAGATGTGCAGGACATTGTTGCGGTAATAGGTCATCAGTACCGCGTTGTTTTCATCCAGGTACAGAATGCGCCCGAGCGCGTCTTTCTGCTCTGCCACCAGATCCATCCCGCGCACATGCTCGATCAGGGCCTGACCGTCGCCTTCGGGCAATGTGGTATGGGCGGAGTAGGGCACCTGGCGCATCAACGCCAGGTACAGGTCGAGCACGCGCACCAGCGCACGTTCGTCCAGGGCCAGCTTGCTGGTGGAGAGCAGGGCCAGCGCCACCAGGTTGACCGGGTTGATGGCCGCTGCGCCGTTCAAGTGCCTGGCCACGGTATCGCCCAGGCGCGTCGTGGTTTCGCTGAGCCAAGCCGGGCGGTACTGCGGCCCGTGGTCCTGGTCTCGCCAGCCGGGTTGCTGCTGGTCGAGAAAGTCGGCCAGGCGGATAGGTTCGCCGAAGTTGACGTAGACCTGGCCAAAGCGTTGCTTGAGCGCACCCAGCACTTTGAAAATATCGAAAATGGATTCTTTCTTCTTGCTCGCCCCGCGCAACTCACCCAGGTAGGTGCGCCCTTCGAGGACGCGCTCGTACCCGATGTAGACAGGCACGAACACGATTGGCGTGCGCGAGGAACGCAGGAAGCTGCGCAGGGTGATGGCCAGCATTCCCGTGCGTGGCTGCAGCATGCGCCCGGTACGCGAACGACCACCCTCGACGAAGTACTCCACCGGGAAGCCTTTGGTGTACAGCGTGTGCAGGTATTCGTTGAACACGGCGGTGTAGAGCGGGTTGCCCTTGAACGAGCGGCGCATGAAGAAGGCGCCACCGCGGCGCAGCAGGTTGCCCACCACGGGCATGTTCAGGTTGATGCCGGCCGCCACATGCGGGGGTGTCAGGCCATTCTTGAACAGCAGGTACGACAACAGCAGGTAGTCGATGTGGCTGCGGTGGCAAGGGACGTAGATCACCTCGTGGCCCGGGGCGATGCCCTGCACCTGCTCGATGTGGTTGACCTTGATGCCGTCGTAGATCTTGTGCCAGAACCAGCTGAGCACCACTTCGAGGAAGCGAATGGCCGTGTAGGTGTAGTCCGAGGCGATTTCATTGCCGTAGTGGCGGGCCTGTGCCTCGGCCTTGGCTTGGGGCACGTGCTCGCGCTCGGCGTGCTCGGCGATGGCCTGGCGCACCAACGGCGCATGGATCAAGCCTTTGACCAGGTTGCGTCGGTGGGAGATGTCCGGCCCGATGACCGCTGTCTTGAGGTTGCGCAAGTGCACGCGCATCAGGCGCTGGGCCATGCGCACGGTGCGGGCGTGGCCCTTGTTGTGCTGCACCAGTTCGCGCAGGTGGATCGGGGTGGAGAACTGCACCCGGGTCTTGCGCCCCAGGATCAGTACGCTCAGCAAGCGGCGCAAGCGCCCGGTCACCGCCCAGCTGTCGGCGAACAGCAGCTTCCACGGGCTCGACTCGCTGTCGGGCGACTGTCCCCAGAACACGCTGACTGGAATGATCTGCGCATCTTCCTCGGCGTGCTGGCCGAGCACTTCTACCAGACGCTCCAGGGTAGGCGGGGCGCCGCTTTTGTCATGGCGCCCCAGCCAGTCCGGATCAGGGGTGAGATAGAAGAACGCAGCCGCCTCGTGCAGGGGGCCGACGACCACTGGCAGTACCGGGCGTGGCAGCCCTGCCTTGGTGCATTCGTGGTCGAGCACCGCCAGGTCCGTGAGCGCAGGCGAAGGCAAGGCATAGAAAACAGGGCGACTGCGGTCGAGCTTGAGGGTCAGGGCCGACTGATTGATGGTTTCGGAGCGCACCCACAGGTACAACAATCGGCGCAGAACACCGAATACCAAGCGGTGCAGGGGGGAACGGGTCATGAAGAGAGCCCTGGTTGAGGGTGAAGAGTGCTGGGCACAGCAATCGCTGCGCGGTTAGCCCATACAGGCCAGTCGTTCGTATTGCGCCTAGCTTGCCGTGCACCTCGCCGGTCTTCAAATTTTTTATGCGCCAGCACCGTTCAGGCCTGCCGCTTGCAGGAGATTTACGCACGCGGCGCTGATTCGGGGCGATTGTCTCGTGTCTGCAAGGCGATTTTCACAATAAAAATCCGGAGTAGTGCAGATGTCGTCTCGTGAGACTGGGAACGTGAAGTGGTTCAACGATGCCAAGGGCTATGGCTTCATTCAACGGGAAGGGGGCGCGGATGTCTTCGTCCACTACCGGGCCATCCGGGGTGAGGGGCATCGCAGCCTGGTCGAGGGCCAACAGGTCGAGTATGCCTGCGTGCAGGGCCAGAAAGGCCTGCAGGCCGAGGATGTCGTGGGTCTCTGAGCGGCCAGGCTCAAGCCTGAAGCTGCAAGCCGGCTGTGCTTGCAGCTTCAGGGACGCCCGTCAGGGCGATGTACGCCAGGTGATTTCCTCTTCGCCGTCGGCACTGATACGCACCCAGCGGTCAGCATCCTCCTCGCCGTCTTCCTCTACCCAGCCGCCGGGTGCGCAGCGTACTTCCACACCCAGGGCCGCGTGGGCATCACGCCCACAGGCGATGTCATCGGCCCAGGGCGTCTGGTCGCTTTCCAGGTACAGGCTGTTCCATTTCCCTACAGCCTTGGGTAACCAAGTGACCGGAATGTTACCGGCCTGGCACTTGTAGGTCTGGCCTTTCTGCTTCCATTCGGTGCACGGGCCGATGGCCTGGGTCAGCCAGGCTGCAATCTGCTTGTGGTCGACTTCGGCGTCCTTGAGGTAAATCTCGATATCAGGTTGGCGCATAACACCTCCGGGTGTGCTCATGCTTGGCGCACGAAATAGTCAAAACGCATGGAGACGGTGACCTCGAACGGTTCCGGCTGCTCGACCACTTGCGCCCGACGCTCTGCACTGGCACGCCAGCCGTGCGGGGTCATGGCGAGCAACGCAGCACGGGCTTGAGGTTCGGCCAGGCTCAGGCGAAATTCCAGGACCTCGCCATGGGCGTGGTACATGCCTTGGGGCACCAGGGCCAGATGCTTGTCGTCAGCATAGGGGCGTACCTGGTCGTAGAGTACTTCGCGCAGCTCCATCAGGTGGCCGCTGGTAGGGCCTACGCGTATCAGGCCGCCGCCTGGGCTCAACACCCGGCTGGCTTCGGCCCAATCCAGCGGGCTGAAGACGCTGGCGACGAACTGGCAGCTGGCATCGGCCAACGGCACGCGCGCCATGCTGGCTACCATCCAGGTGACGTCCGGTGCGCGGCGGCAGGCACGCTTGACCGCCTCACGGGAGATGTCCAGGGCGTAGCCATTGGCATCAGGCAGTGCCTGGGCCACTTGCGCGGTGTAGTAGCCTTCGCCGCAACCGATGTCCAGCCACGCGCCGGGCTGGCGCTCGGCCGCCAACTGCGCCAGCCGTCCGGCCACAGGTGCGTAATGGCCGGCGTCCAGAAAATGACGGCGTGCTTCGACCATGGCCTGGTTGTCACCTGGGTCGCGACTGTTCTTGTGCTGCACCGGCAGCAGGTTCAGGTAGCCCTGGCGCGCGCGATCAAAGCGGTGGCCGGCTGGGCACACCACGCCGTTGTCGAGCGGGCTCAGGGCAGCCTGGCAGAGTGGGCAGGTCAGCATCAGGCGAGCAACCGTACCAGGGTCTGGTAATAGATTTCGGTCAGCAGGTCCAGGTCGCTGGCCAGGATGCGCTCGTCGACCTGGTGGATGGTGGCATTGACCGGGCCAAGTTCGACCACTTGGGTGCCCATGGTGGCAATGAAGCGGCCATCGGAGGTGCCGCCGCTGGTGGAGGGTTGGGTCTCGCGGCCGGTGACGCCCTTGATGCTGGCCGAAACCGCATCGAGCAGCTCGCCTGGCTCGGTCAGGAACGGCAGGCCGGACAACGCCCACTCCACCGACCAATCCAGTTCATGCTTGTCCAGGATGGCCGAGACCCGAGCCTTCAGGCCCTCTACGGTGGACTCGGTGGAGAAGCGGAAGTTGAACAGCGCTGTCAGTTCGCCGGGCACCACGTTGGTTGCGCCGGTCCCGGCATTGAGATTGGAAATCTGGAAGCTGGTCGGGGGAAAAAAGGCGTTCCCCTGGTCCCAATGTTCGGCAGCCAGTTCCGCCAGCGCTGGCGCGGCCAGGTGGATCGGGTTGCGCGCCAGGTGCGGGTAGGCAACGTGGCCCTGCTTGCCGCGCACAGTCAGCGTGGCGCCGAGCGAGCCACGACGGCCATTCTTGACCACATCGCCCAGCACGGTGGTGCTGGAGGGCTCGCCGACGATGCACCAGTCAAGGCGCTGGTTGCGCGCCTTGAGGCGTTCGACCACGGCCTTGGTGCCGTGATGGGCCGGGCCTTCCTCGTCACTGGTGATCAGGAAGGCGACCTGGCCCCGGTGCTCGGGGTAGTCACGCACGAAGCGCTCGCTGGCCACCACCATGCACGCCAGGCTGCCCTTCATGTCGGCCGCGCCACGGCCACAGAGCATGCCGTCGGCATCGATCAACGCCTGGAACGGCTCGTGTTGCCACTGCTGGACGGGGCCGGTGGGCACTACATCGGTGTGACCGGCAAAGCACAGCACCGGGCCTGGCTGGGTGCCGTGAGTGGCCCAGAAATTGTCGACGTCCTCGATGCGCATCGGTTCCAGCTCGAAGCCCACGGCGCCCAGGCGCTGCATCATCTGCGCCTGGCAATCGGCGTCGACGGGGGTGACCGAGGGACGACGGATCAGGTCGCAGGCCAGTTGAAGGGTAGGCGAGAGCTCGGCAGGGGCCGTCATGGGGAACTCCGGGGCAAGGCAAGGCGGGAAAACTGAGGGGCGTTATCTTATATCAAATGATGCTGGGCTTCACGGCCCAATCGCCGGCAAGCCGGCCCTCACCGGTCCTGCACGCATCCGAACAAAACACGTTGTGTGCAAGCCGGCTTGCCGGTGATGGCCGGCAGGTCGGCCTGCACGCCCTGAAGCCTAGTGTGTCTCGGCAGCCTTATCTGCGGCCTTCTCTTCAGGCTTGGGCAGTGATGATAGAAGCGCCATCACCAACGCGGCCAGGTAGGGCAGCGACTGCACCAACAGCATGGCGACCCAGAAGCGCATGTCCGAGCTCGGCAAGCCCTGCACCAGATAGATTCCGGCTGCAGCGCCCCACAACAGCAGCATGATGAACAGTTCCTCCCGCGCTTCGGAAATCGCCACCAGCAAGCCATGGCTGTCGGCATGCTTCGGTGTGCGGATGAACGGCATGCTGCTGGTGAAGAACCCGTACAGCACGGCCTTGGCGATGGTGTGCGACAACGCCAGCCCGGCCAGCGCAGCCGCCAAGGCATCCTTGAGGTTGACCCCCACGGCGCGGCGATACAGGAACACGATCTTGCCGACCTTGAAGAAGAACAGCGCCAGTGGCGGGATGGCGAAGATCATCAGCGGCGGGTCCACCCGGTGCGGCACGATGATCATGGCGGCAGACCACAACAAGGCCCCCACCGTGAAGAAGATGTTCATGCCGTCGGCAATCCACGGCAGCCAGCCGGCCAGGAAGTGGTAACGCTGGCCCCGGGTCAATTCGCTGCCTTTGCCGCGCAGCAGGGCCGCGGCGTGGTGCTTGATGATCTGGATGGCGCCATAGGCCCAGCGGAAGCGCTGTTTCTTGAAGTCGATGAAGGTGTCAGGCATCAGGCCCTTGCCATAGCTGTTGTGGGCGTAGGCCGCCGACAGGCCCTTCTCGAACACCCGCAGGCCCAGTTCGGCATCCTCGCAAATGCACCACTCGGCCCAGCCCAGTTCGTCCAGCACGCTGCGCCGGGTCATGGTCATGGTGCCGTGCTGGATGATCGCATCGCGGTCATTGCGGGTGACCATGCCGATGTGGAAGAAGCCCTTGTACTCGCTGTAGCACAGCTTCTTGAAGGCGCTCTCGTGCTGGTCGCGGTAGTCCTGCGGCGACTGCACCACGGCGATCTTCGGATCGGCGAAATGCGGCACCATGTGCTTGAGCCAGTTGCGGTCTACACAGTAGTCCGAGTCGATCACCGCGATCACTTCAGCATCCTTGGCCGTGAGCGGGAGCAGGTAGTTGAGCGCGCCGCCCTTGAAACCAGCCAGGGGGGCGACGTGGAAGAAACGGAAGCGCTCGCCGAGCTGTTCACAATGGGCCTTGAGCGGCTCCCACACCGCCGGGTCCTTGGTGTTGTTGTCGATGACCAGCACTTCGTAATCTGGATAATCCAGCGCAGCCAGGGCATCGAGGGTCTGTTTGACCATTTCCGGCGGTTCGTTGTAGCACGGCACATGCACTGACACTTTCGGTCGGTAGGCACTGTCGCCTTGCACCGGC
Source organism: Pseudomonas parafulva (assembly GCF_002021815.1). Classification (NCBI taxonomy): domain Bacteria; kingdom Pseudomonadati; phylum Pseudomonadota; class Gammaproteobacteria; order Pseudomonadales; family Pseudomonadaceae; genus Pseudomonas; species Pseudomonas parafulva. Next base: position 3,521,587 of record NZ_CP019952.1, on the reverse strand, counting down.
AGGAATTCGCGCCGCCGCTTGTGAGTCCATACCGCCTCGGCCAGTTCATGAGCCTCGGTCAGCAGCACGATGAACACGCCCAGTGCGCCGAGGGCCAGGAGCACGCCGACCGTAAGGCTGAACCAGGTGCTGTACTGCTGGCTGTAGTCGTAGGCGATCCACACCAGCACCGACCCGCACAGGAAGGTGATGAAGGTCAGGAAGGTGCGTCCACGCTGACGCAGGGCCGAGCCATCGATGAACAGCACCATCAATGCGATCATCGCCAGCACCACCGAGGCCACTGCCAGGGCTCGCCATTGGGGAATGGCGACCACGGGGCCTTCGAAGTTGAATTTCTGCTGGCGTTCGGCGTTGAACACACCCCAGTAGGCCCCGACCGAGCCTTCATCACTGGCTTTCCAGGGTTGGTCGTAAGCTTCGATCACAAAATAGTTGAAGCCACGTCGATTGAGCGTATTGACCAAGGTGCGCAGGTAAATCGCCTGGTCGGCCTGGGTGGCATCGGCACCGCCGCGCATCCGGCCATTGCTTGGCCAGCCCACTTCCGAGAGCAGCAGCGGCTTGCGGGGGAACTGGTGTTTCAACTCGCGGGCACGGTCGAGGACGAACTCGACCGAGTCTTTCATGGGCACGAATTCCCAATAGGGCAGGATGTGGGCGGCGATCAGGTCCACGTGCTTGGCCAGCTGCGGGTTCTGTTTCCAGATGTGCCACTGCTCGCTGGTGGTCACCGGCACTTTCACAGCCGCGCGTACACGGTCCAGGTACCGGATGAGGTTTTCCGTCGTCACTTCCTCGCGGAACAACGCCTCGTTGCCGACCACCACCCGTACCACGCTGCGCGAGGTGTTAGCCAGTTCGATGGCTGTGGCGATCTCGCGCTCGTTGCGCTCCAGGTCCGGGCTGATCCAGATGCCCACCGTGACCCGCAAGCCGAATTCCTCGGCCAGCTTGGGTATGTGCGCCTGAGTGCCTTCGACGGTGTAGATACGGATGCTGTCGGTGAGCTTGCTCATCTGCTCCAGGTCCTGACGCATCTCGTTGTCGTCCGGGTACTGACCCTTCTGCGGGCTTTCACCCAGGCGAAACGGCGAATAGGAAAAGCCGGAGATCTGTTCGGGCCAGGCCGGTGCCGATACCGGGCGATTGATCAGCGCCCAGAAACCGGTGAACAGCGCCGCGATGGCCAGGACCACTACCAGGTTCAGGCCGAATTTACGTGAAGACATTGTCGTCCATAAGTGTCGAAGTGTTACGACATTAAAGCAGGGTTAAGGTGTCTTTCCTAACCGTGCAGGCCATGGCCTGGCTGGCCTATAATGCGCGCCGGTTTTTTGAGGTACTGACATGAGCACAGAAGATCCACGGTTTGCAGGGGTGGCCCGCCTGTATGGCGACCAGGGCTTGCAGCGCCTGCAACAGGCCCATGTTGGCATCGTCGGGATTGGCGGGGTGGGCTCATGGGTGGCCGAAGCCCTGGCCCGCTCGGGGGTGGGTGAGGTCACCTTGTTCGACCTGGACGATGTGTGCGTGAGCAATACCAACCGTCAGGCACACGCGCTGGAAGGGCAGGTGGGCCGGCCCAAGGTCGAGGTAATGGCCGAGCGCCTGCGGGCAATCAACCCGGCGTGCAAGGTGCATGCAGTGGCCGATTTCGTCACCCGCGAGACCATGGCCGAGTACATCACTGAACAGTTCGACTACGTGGTGGACTGCATCGACAGCGTGATGGCCAAGGCAGCCCTGATCGCCTGGTGCCGGCGGCGCAAGATCGGCATCGTCACCACCGGTGGTGCAGGTGGCCAGATCGATCCGACCCAGATCCAGATCGCGGACTTGAACAAGACCTTCAACGACCCGCTGGCCTCACGGGTGCGCTCGACCCTGCGCCGCGACTACAACTTCTCGCGCAATGTCAGCCGTAACTATGGCGTGCCCTGTGTGTTTTCCAGTGAGCAGCTGCGTTATCCCAAGGGGGATGGCAGCGTGTGCCTGCAGAAGAGTTTTGTGGGTGAGGGCGTGCGGCTGGACTGCTCCGGCGGCTTTGGCGCGGTGATGATGGTGACGGCCACCTTCGGCATGGTGGCCGCCAGTAAAGCTGTGGAGAAGCTGGTAGCAGGTGCCAGGCGGCCTTCGGAGCGTGTCCGGCCAGCGTGAGTGCGTGCTGGCATCACCGCCCCGATGCCAGCACCGCCATGCGCTGCACCACGGCATGCAAGCCGTTGCTGCGTGAGGGCGACAACTGGCGCTCAAGGCCCAGTTGCCCGAACCAGTCCTGTACGTCCAGCGCTAGCAGCGCCTCACTGTTCAAGCCCTGCACCCTCACCAGCAGCAGCGCCAGCAGACCGCGCAGCAGGCGTGCATCGCTGCTGGCCTTGAATTGCCAGTGGCCGTCCACGGCATCGGCCACCAGCCAGACCAGGCTTTCGCACCCGTGCACGCGATTGGCCTCGGTTTTCTCGGCTTCGGCCAGCGGTTCCAGCCGTTCCCCCCACTGCATCAACAGCCGCGCACGCTGCTCCCAGCCCTTGCTCTGCGCAAAGGCCTCCAGTGCCTGATGGGCTTGGGCCGGCAAGGTCATCGCAGCAGCTCCAGCGCCTGATCCAGCGCCTCGAAGAAACGTTGCAGGTCGGCCTGATCATTGTAGAGGCCCAGCGACACGCGGATCGCCCCGTCCAGGCCCAACCCCTGGAGCAGTGGCATCGCACAGTGATGGCCTGCCCGCACGGCGATGCCCTGCTCGGTGAGCAGGTGCGCGATGTCGGCGTTGTGCACGCCTTTCACGACAAAGCTGGCCAACGCGCACTGCGGCAGGCCTAGCAGGCGAATGCCTTCGCGTTGCGTGAGGCCCTCGATCAGCCGGGCATGCAAGCCGGCCTCGTGAGCCAGCACCGCCGCCGTGTCCAGGCCCGCGAGGTAATCGAGCGTAGCGCCAAGGCCGATCACCCCGGCGATGGGCGGGGTGCCAGCTTCCAGGCCCAGTGGCGCCGGCCTGAAGCTCGCGCGCTGGTACTCGGCCAGTTGCACCATCTCCCCGCCAAACTGCCAATGGCGCAGCAGGCCCAGCGCCTGATTGCGCCCGTACAGCACGCCCACCCCGTCCGGCCCGTACAGCTTGTGGCTGGAGAACACGTAGAAGTCGCACCCCAGTTGCTGCATGTCCTGGCGCCCATGCACCACACCCTGGGCGCCGTCCACCACCGTCAGAGCACCCTGTGCGCGGGCATGGGCGAGCAGGGCCGGCAGCGGCTGCCAGGTGCCCAGCACGTTGGACAGCTGGCTGACGGCGAGCACACGAGTGCGTGGCCCGATCATCTGCAGCGCTCGCTCCAGGTCGATGAAGCCGCGCGTATCGACCGGCAATATCACCAGGCGCAGGTTGCGCCGGTGTGCCAGTTGCTGCCAGGGCAGCAAGTTGGCATGGTGTTCAAGGGCGCTGATGGCGATCTCGTCGCCGGCCTCGAAGCGAGACTCCAGGCCATAGGCCAGCAGGTTCAGCGCAGCCGTGGCGCCGTGGGTGAACACGATCTGCCCGGTCTGGCCGACATTCAACCAGCGGGCAACCTTGTCGCGGCTGGCTTCGAAGGCCTCGGTCGCCCTTGCGCCAGGCAGGTGCTGGGCACGGTGGACATTGGCCGCGCCGCTGCCATAGTAATGGCCCAGGGCCTCGAGCAGCGCCTGGGGTTTCTGGGCGGTCGCGGCGCTGTCCAGATAGGTCTGGTGCTGGCTTTGCAGGGCGTCGATGGCAGGAAAATCGGCACGCCAGGGGGAGGGCTGGAACATATTCGCGGGGCCTGGAATGAAAATCGGGTCTGGCGTGGAGGCGCCAGACCCGATCTTAACACTTCATACCCGGCGGGGGTTTCAGTTGTGTGCGTGCAAGGCTTCGTTCAGCTCGATGGCTGACTTGTGGGTCTTGCACTCGACGGCGCCATTGAGCGAATTGCGGCGGAACAACAGGTCGGCCTGGCCAGCCAGGTCGCGTGCCTTGACGACCTTGACCAGTTCGTTGTGCTCATCCAGCAGGTTCACCTTGGTCCCGGCGGTGATGTACAGACCCGCTTCAACAGTATTGCGATCACCCAGCGGGATGCCGATACCGGCGTTGGCACCGATCAGGCAGCCTTCGCCCACCTTGATAACGATGTTGCCGCCACCGGACAGGGTTCCCATGGTCGAGCAGCCGCCACCGAGGTCCGAGCCCTTGCCGACGAAGACGCCGGCCGAAACACGCCCTTCGATCATGCCTGGGCCTTCGGTGCCGGCGTTAAAGTTGACGAAGCCTTCGTGCATGATGGTGGTGCCTTCGCCGATGTGGGCGCCCAGGCGTACCCGTGCAGTGTCGGCGATGCGCACGCCGGCCGGGACCACGTAGTCGGTCATCTTCGGGAACTTGTCCACCGAGAACACTTCCAGCAGCTCACCACGCAGGCGCGCTTCGAGTTGCAGCTCGGCGAGCTCGGCCAGGTCCACGGCACCGATGTTGGTCCAAGCCACGTTTGGCAGCAGGGGGAAGATACCGGCCAGGCTCACGCCGTGCGGCTTGACCAGGCGATGGGACAGCAGGTGCAGTTTGAGGTACGCCTCGGGCGTGGAGGCCAGGGTGGCGTCTTCGGCCAGCAGGGTGGCTACCAACGGTTTTTGGCTTTCTGCCAGGCGCGTGAGCAGGGCGGCTTGAGCGGCATCGACGCTTCTGACGGCGTCGGCCAGTTGCGCGGCCTGGGCGTTGCTGAAGGTGATGGCCTGGTTGCCACCTTCATAGCCAAGGATCGGTGCGATGGCAGCGACCAACTCGGGGCTCGGGTCGATCAGGGGCTGTGCGTAGAACACTTCCAGCCAGGCGCCCTGGCGGTTCTGGGAGCCGACACCGAAGGCCAGGCTGAACAGGGAATTGGACATGTAGTTACCTCGTACTAAATGGGGTAGGGACTCAGGCCAGGGCTGCGGCGTACAGGTCGGGCTTGAAACCCACCAGCGTGCGCGTACCCAGGTCGAGTACCGGGCGCTTGATCATCGAAGGCTGGGCCAGCATGAGCTCGACGGCCTTGGCCTGGTCGAGATCGGCTTTGCTGGCGTCGTCCAGCTTGCGGAACGTGGTGCCGGCGCGGTTGAGGATGGTTTCCCAGCCGTGCTCGTCGCACCAGCGGTTCAGGCTGTCACGGTCGATGCCTTGAGTCTTGTAGTCATGGAATTCGTAGGCGATGGCCTGGTCGTCGAGCCAGGTACGAGCCTTTTTCATGGTGTCGCAGGCTTTGATGCCGTAGAGCGTGTAGGTCATTGTGTGCATCGGGGATACGTGTCGCCCCAATCTCTCCATTTCCGAATGTCAGTCGCGCGATTATGCGATAACCCTTCGCACGGCGCCACGGGCGGTTGACCCGAACGGGCGGGGTTGCTGCTGCATACTCCTGCTGCCGCTCTGCCTAGGCAGGAACGTGCGCCCAATTGCACCCAACCACCGGTCATTGCCCAACCCAGGCTGAACCCTTGGGTGTCAGGTGTATCTTCATGTTACACATTAGTTCGCCACCTGCGACCTTGGTGCAGCGGCCAGGCAAGCTTGTCACCCGTTACCATGCTGATCCAGGTTTACGTTTTGTCCTCGTGCACGGGGCCGTTTGAAGAAGGAAGACCCACTGGATGCAGTCCGCCTATACCGTCCTTATCCTGCTGATGCTGGTCAGCGTGTCGAAATTGGTCGGCCGCCTCATTCCCCTGCCTCTGCCGCTGGTACAGATCGCCGCTGGCGCTTTGCTGGCCTGGCCGACCCTCGGGCTGCATGTCGCCCTGAACCCCGAGCTGTTTTTGTTCCTGTTTTTGCCGCCGCTGTTGTTCGCCGATGGCTGGCGCATTCCCAAGCGCGAGTTGTGGCGCATTCGGGGCCCGGTGGTGGCCCTGGCGGTGGGGTTGGTGCTGTTTACCGTGGTCGGTGCGGGCTATTTCATCCACTGGCTGCTGCCGAGCATCCCGTTGCCGGTAGCATTCGCGCTGGCAGCCGTATTGTCGCCGACCGACGCGGTGGCCGTTTCGGCCATTACCCAGGACCGCCTGCCTACGCCATTGATGCACATGCTCCAGGGTGAGGCGTTGATGAACGATGCTTCGGGCCTGGTCACATTCAAGTTCGCCCTGGCTGCCGCCATTACCGGTGTGTTTTCACTGACCGACGCCAGCTTCAGCTTCGCACTGGTAGCGCTTGGCGGCCTGGCTGTGGGGGTGGCGCTGAGTTGGCTGGTCGGCCGCCTGCGTGCCTGGATGATCGGCCGCGGCTGGGACGACCCGGCTACCCATGTGGTGTTCATGCTGCTGCTGCCGTTCGCGGCCTATGTGGTGGCCGAGCGCCTCGGGGTTTCGGGCATCCTCTCGGCAGTGGCGGCTGGCATGATGCAGAGCTGGCTCGACCTGCTGCCACGCCAGACCAGCACCCGCCTGCTCAATCGCAGCGTGTGGTCGCTGCTGGAGTTCGCGTTCAACGGCTTGATTTTCCTGCTGCTGGGCTTGCAACTGCCCGACATCGTCAAGGCGGTGGTCAGCCATGAAACCACGCTGTGGCCGACCCTCGCCTGGCGCTGCCTGGACGTGGTCGCCATCTTCGCGACGCTGATCTTGCTGCGGTTCATCTGGGTGCAGAGCATCTGGCGCCTGGTGGGGGTTCTACGCCGCTGGCGGGGCAGGCCTGCGCTGGTGATGTTGCCCACCGCGCGCTCGTGCTGGCTGCTCACGCTGGGCGGTGTGAGAGGGGCTGTCACCCTGGCAGGTGTGATGTCGATCCCGTTGCTGATTGGGGCGGGCAAGGCGTTTCCAGAACGCGACCTGCTGATCTTCATTGCCGCCGGTGTCATCCTGCTGTCGTTGATCAGCGCCTGTGTCGCGTTGCCGCTTTTGCTGCGCGGGGTGAGCAAAAGCCCTGACGAGCGCATGCAGCAAGAGGTACATGAGGCCTGGCGACGCACCGCTGAGGCTGCGATTCACGCCTTGGAGGCCGAGGAGGTGGTCGATGCCAACGCCCCGCAGGATGCCGCCCAGGCCACACTGGCTACGGAGTTGAAAGCTCGGCTGATGGCCGAGTATCGCGATCAGCTGGACCGGCACAACGACAGCGAAGAGGCCAGGGCCCTGGCCGAGCAGATGGACCTGCTCGAGCGCCGTCTGCGCTTGCGTGCGCTGCGGGCCCAGCGCCTGGAACTGTACAACCTGCACCGCCAGCACCTGCTCGGTGACGAGGTGGTGCGGCATGTGCTGGGCGAGTTGGACATGAGCGAGGCTAACCTGGGCCAGGTCAAGTGAGCTGGCCCCGTCTCGCGTTAAGGCTTCAGCTCGCGTGCATGAACGCGCGAATTCGCTCGGCTGCCTCGATGCATTCGGACAGTGGGGCGACCAGTGCCATGCGCACGCGTCCGGCGCCGGGATTTACCTCATCCACTTCACGGGACAGGTACGAGCCTGGTACCACGGTCACGTGCTCGGCCTCGAACAGATCGCGCGTGAAGTCGACATCGCTACCCGGTACCTTGGCCCACAGGTAGAAACTGCCGTCCGGGCGTTGCACGTCCAGTACCGGTTCAAGGATGGCCAGCACGGCGTCGTACTTGGCGCGGTACTGGTCGCGGTTGGCGCGCACATGTGCCTCGTCCTCCCAGGCGGCGATGCTGGCCAGCTGTGTCTGCACCGGCATGGCGCAGCCATGGTAGGTGCGGTACAGCAGGAACGGCTTGATGATGTCGGCATCGCCGGCGACGAAGCCCGAGCGCAGACCCGGCAGGTTCGAACGCTTGGACAGGCTGTGGAATACCACGCAGCGCTTGAAATCGCGACGTCCCAGCTCCGCGCAGGCCGTCAGCAGCCCCGGGGGCGGTGCATCTTCATCGAAATACAACTCGCTGTAGCATTCGTCGGCGGCGATCACAAAGTCGTGCGCATCGGCCAGCGCGATCAACTTCTTCAAGGTGTCCATCGGCACCAGGGCGCCGGTGGGGTTGCCGGGTGAACACAGGAACAGGACCTGGCAACGGGCCCAGACGTGGTCGGGCACCGCGTCGAAGTCGGGGTTGAAGCCATTGCTTTCCAGGCATGGCAGGTAATGCGGGGTGGCGCCGGCCAGCAGCGCAGCCCCTTCATAGATCTGGTAGAACGGGTTGGGGCTCAACACCAGGCCATCGGCATCACGGTCGACCACCGCCTGGGTAAAAGCGAACAGCGCTTCGCGGGTGCCGTTCACGGGCAGGATATGACGTTCGGCATCCAGCCAGCCAGCCGGCACGCCAAAGCGTCGCTCGCACCACTGCCCGATGGCTTGGCGCAAGGCAGGCAGGCCCAGGGTGCTGGGGTATACCGCCAGCTTGTCGAGGTTGTCTGCCATCGCCTGGGCCACGAAGGGTGGCGAGGCGTGCTTGGGCTCGCCGATCGACAGGGCAATGGCGCGCTTGTCAGCAGCGGGTGTAACGCTACCCAGCAGGGCACGAAGCTTTTCGAAAGGGTAGGGCTGGAGCTGGCTCAAGGCAGGATTCATTGGCGCAAGGTCTCGTCAATCATGTCGTCAAAAGGTCACGCGGGCAGGGCTGGCGCTGGCCTGCCCTGCTTGCAGTTGTTGCACGATGGCTTCCTGCAGGCGGCTGCACAGTTGCGGGTCGGACAGTGGCTGGTTGTCGGCATCGGTGATGAAGAACACGTCCTCCACCCGCTCGCCCAAGGTGGCAATCTTGGCGTTCTGCAACGACAGGTCGAACTCCAGGAAGATGCGCCCCAGCCGCGCCAGCAGGCCCGGCCGGTCGGGCGCGGTGATTTCGAGAATGGTCACCGGGCGCTGGGCGTCGTTGAGGATGGTCACCTGCGGCGGGAAGTCGAAGTGCTTGAGTTGGCGCGGCACCCGACGCTGGATGATCGTGGGGTAGTCCTCGGGGTTGCGCAGGGCCTCGGTCAGGCCGTCGCGAATCTGCCTGACCCGCTGCGGGTTGTCGCCGATCGCACCGCCGTCGTTATCCAGCACGATGTAGGTGTCCAGGGTGAACTGGCTACTGGAGGTGATGATGCGGGCGTCGTGGATGTTCAGGTTCAACTGCGACATGGCCGCCACCGTCACGGCGAAGAAATCGTGCTGGTCAGGGGCATAGATGAAGATCTGGGTCCCGCCTTCGAATTCGCGCTGGGTGGTTTCCTTGATCAACACCAGCGGGCCGCCGTCAGCGGGCTGTTGCAGGATGGCGTCGGTGTGCCAGGCCACGTCGGAGGCGGTGTGCTTGAGGAAGTAATCATCCCCCAGCTGAGACCACAACTGCTCCACGTCATCCGGGTCGGTGCCGTCGCGCACCAGCGTGTCCAGTGCCGAGGACTGGGTCTGGCGGATCTGCTCCTCACGATCCAGCGGGTTTTCAAGCCCACGGCGCAGGGCACGCTTGGTTTCGGTGTACAGCTGGCGCAACAGGCTGGCTCGCCACGAATTCCACAAGGTGGGGTTGGTGGCGTTGATATCCGCCACTGTCAGCACATAGAGGTAGTCCAGCCGCGTTTCGTCCCCTACGTGCAAGGCGAAGTCATTGATCACCTGCGGGTCGGACAAATCCTTGCGCTGGGCGGTGGTGGACATGACCAGGTGGTTCTGCACCAGCCAGGCGATCAACCGGCTGTCCCAGGCAGGGAGTTGGTGGCGCTCGCAGAACTTGAGGGCATCCACCGCGCCGAGCTCGGAATGATCGCCCTGACGGCCCTTGCCAATGTCGTGGTAGAGGCCGGCCAGGTAGATCAGCTCAGGCTTGGGCAAGCGGCCCATGAGCTTGCTGGCCAGCGGGAATTTCTCCGACACCGGCGTGTACTGCAGCTTGCGCAGGTGCTTGATCAGGTTGAGGGTGTGGGCATCGACGGTATAGATGTGGAACAGGTCATGCTGCATCTGCCCGACGATCAGCCCGAACTCCGGCAGGTAGCGCCCGAGGATGCCGTACCGGTTCATGCGCCGCAGGTTGCGATGAATACCGATTTCACACTTGAACAGCTCGATGAACAAACTGGTGTTGCGGATATCGTTGCGGAAGGTGTCGTCGATCAGGTGCCGATGCTCGCGCAGCAGGCGTACCGTATCGGCACGCACGCCCTTGATTTCCGGGTGCTGGGCCATCAGCACGAACATTTCCAGCATGGCGAACGGCGTGCGCTTGAACACGTTCGGGCGCACGGCCTCGATGTAGCCGTCATGCAGGCGGAAGCGTGCATTGAGCGGTTGGGTGGTGCCGCTGTCGTCGTCGGCGAGAATGACTTCCTCAAAATGCTGGATGATCAGGTCGCACAATTGACTGATGCTCATCACCACCCGGTAGTACTGCTGCATGAACTGCTCAATGGCACGCTTGGGGTTTTCGTCGCTGTAGCCCAGCAGGGCGGCGATGCTGCGCTGGTGGTCGAACAGCAGGCGGTCCTCGGCACGGCCGGCGAGCATGTGCAGGGCGTAACGCACCCGCCACAGGAAGTCCTGGGAGGAGGCCAGGAGCGCGTTCTCGCTTTCCAGCAGAAAGCCTTCGCCGGCCAGGGCATGCAGGTTCAGGGTGCCGTACTGGCGGCGCGCCACCCACAGCACGGTCTGGATGTCCCGCAGCCCGCCAGGCGAACCCTTGACGTTGGGCTCGAGGTTGTACTCGGTGTCGTTGTACTTGTGGTGACGCGCCTGCAGCTCGGCGCGCTTGGCCAGGAAGAACTCGCGGCTCGGCCACATGTGCGCCGTGCTGGTGACCTCGAGCATGCGCTGGCGCAGGGCTTCCGGGCCGGCGATGGTGCGGCTCTCCATCATGTTGGTGATGATGGTGAGGTCGGCGCGGGCCTGTTCGGCACACTCGTCGACGGTGCGCACGCTCTGGCCGACCTCCAGGCCGATGTCCCACAGCAGGGTCAGAAAGCGCTCGATGGCGTCGCGATACCGCTCATGCTCGGCATCACCCAGCAGGATGAGCAGGTCGATGTCCGAGTGCGGGTGAAGCTCACCACGCCCGTAGCCGCCGACCGCCACCAGGGAAATGCCGTCCTGCGCGCCCCAGTCGAACTGGTTCCAGGCCTGCTGCAGGACGTTGTCCACCAGCCAGGCCCGGGCCTGGATCAGTGGGCGGATGGCGTGGCCTGCGCGAAAGCGTCTGTCCAGCACCTCGCCCGCCTGGCGAATGGCCTTCTTGAAGGCGGGTATGGGGCTGGCCTTGAGGGCCAGTTCCGCCTGGAACTGACCACGGTCGAACAGTTCGGGGTCGAGCTGGGGCATGGGGTCAGGTTCCTGTCATCGAAGGCTGCTAGGGTGGCTCAGGCCGAAGTGCGGGCGATGGTGTCGTCCTTGCGCAGGGTGAAGATCTCGTACCCGGTCGCCGTGACCACCAGGGTATGCTCCCACTGCGCCGAGAGCTTGCGGTCCTTGGTGATCGCGGTCCAGCCATCGCCCAGCACCTTGGTGTCGGCCTTGCCCTGGTTGATCATCGGCTCGATGGTGAAGGTCATGCCTTCCTTGAGTTCCATGCCAGTGCCGGCGCGGCCGTAATGGAGGATCTGCGGCTCTTCGTGGAACACCTTGCCGATGCCATGACCGCAGAACTCGCGCACCACCGAGAAGCCGTTCTTCTCGGCGTGCTTCTGGATGACTTCGCCGATGTCGCCCAGGCGGCAGCCCGGCTTGACCAGCTCGATGGCCTTGTATAGGCATTCCTGTGTGACCTGGGACAGGCGCTCGGCCCATATCGGCACGGTGCCGACGTGGAACATGCGGCTGGTGTCGCCGTGGTAGCCGTCCTTGATCACCGTGATGTCGATGTTCAGGGTATCGCCATTTTTCAGGGGCTTGTCATTGGGGATACCGTGACAGACCACGTGGTTGATGGACGTGCAGATGGACTTGGGGTAGCCCTTGTAGTTGAGCGGCGCCGGGATGGCCTGCTGGACATTGACAATGTAGTCGTGGCACAGGCGATCGAGCTCTTCGGTGGTGACACCGGGCTTGACATGCTCCTCGATCATTTCCAGCACGTCGGCTGCCAGGCGGCCGGCGATGCGCATCTTCTCGATGTCTTCTGCAGTCTTGATGGTGACGGTCATTACAGGCTCTCTACTCGGCGCCGCAGACGGCGCGTTCAAATCGGGAAAGGCGTCATTCTATCAGAGGTGCGGGCTCGTAGCGGCACGCTGCCCTTGCAAAGGCATCCCTCCAACCGCCCTGGCCGTGCGCTGGCGCCCATGCCCTGCCGTCCGGCGATTGGGGGGTGAGTTTCGTGTTTTGTTTACGCGCAGCCTGTGGTATAACATGCGCCGCTTTCGGAGCCAGCTCCGTCTGCATCCAAACCCACACACGTGTCGACACGATGGCCTGGGTGCCCCGAGCTTCAGGGTTCGCGGGTTGGTCATTGGGATACGTGGAGGCCCAACCCGACTTATCAAGGAACTATCATGTCCCAAGTCAACATGCGCGATATGCTGAAGGCCGGTGTGCACTTCGGCCACCAGACCCGTTACTGGAACCCGAAAATGGGCAAGTACATTTTCGGTGCGCGCAACAAGATCCACATCGTCAACCTGGAAAAAACCCTGCCGATGTTCAACGACGCTCTGTCGTTCGTTGAGCGCCTGGCCCAGGGCAAGAACAAGATCCTGTTCGTCGGCACCAAGCGTTCCGCCGGCAAGATCGTCGCCGAGCAAGCTGCTCGCTGCGGTTCGCCGTACGTTGACCACCGTTGGTTGGGCGGCATGCTGACCAACTACAAGACCATCCGTGCTTCGATCAAGCGTCTGCGCGACCTGGAAACTCAGGCCGAAGATGGCACCTTTGCCAAGCTGACCAAGAAAGAAGCCCTGATGCGCTCCCGCGATCTGGAAAAACTGGACCGCAGCCTGGGCGGCATCAAGGACATGGGCGGTCTGCCTGACGCTCTGTTCGTCATCGACGTTGATCACGAGCGCATCGCGATCACCGAAGCCAACAAACTGGGTATCCCGGTCATTGGTGTTGTCGATACCAACAGCAGCCCGGAAGGTGTTGACTACATCATCCCAGGTAACGATGACGCCATTCGCGCTATCGAGCTGTACATGACTTCCATGGCTGACGCTGTCATCCGTGGCCGCAACAATGTTGCTGGCGGCACCGAAGTCTACGCTGAAGAAGCGGCTGCACCTGCTGCCGAGTAATAGACGCTAGCGTCGACTTGGCACGCGAAAAGGGGGCTATGCCCCCTTTTTGCCACCTTGAAATCCTGCTGTCGACAGCCGTCCCTTCCATGGGCATGCAGGCACAGACAGCGGATTAGCAGAATTGAACGCCCGTCACAAACGGGTGGAATGGTTGAAAAACTTTCCAAGAGGATTTTGAAATGGCAGCAATTACTGCAGCGCTGGTCAAAGAACTGCGCGAGCGTACCGGCGAAGGCATGATGGATTGCAAGAAAGCCCTGGAAAAGGCTGGCGGCGACATCGAAAAAGCCATTGACGACATGCGTGCCTCGGGCGCCATCAAGGCCGCCAAGAAGGCTGGCAACGTGGCTGCCGAAGGCGCGATCGCCGTCAAGACCGACGGCAAGGCCGCCGTACTGCTGGAAGTGAACTCGCAGACCGACTTCCTGGCCCTGCAAGACGACTTCAAGAACTTCGTCGCCGAAAGCCTGGAAGAAGCCTTCGCCCAGAAGCTGACCGACGCCGCTCCGCTGATCGCCTCGCGTGAAGCTGCCCGTGAAGCCCTGGTCGCCAAGTGCGGCGAAAACGTCAACATCCGTCGCCTGGTGCGCGTGGAAGGCGACGTAGTCGGCGCCTACCTGCACGGCAACAAGATCGGTGCTGTCGTTGTCCTGAAAGGCGGTGACGTCGAGCTGGCCAAGAACATCGCCATGCACGTTGCAGCGTCCAACCCCGAGTTCCTGGACTCGTCGGAAATCTCCGCCGAAGCCATCGAGCGCGAGAAGGGTGTCTTCCTGCAGCTGAACGCCGACAAGATCGCCGGCAAGCCGGAAAACATCGTTGAAAACATGATCAACGGCCGCATCACCAAGTTCAAGGCTGAAGCCTCGCTCAAAGAGCAGGCGTTCGTCATGAACCCGGAAGTCAAGGTCGGCGAACTGGCTAAGAAAGCCGGTGCTGAAATCGTTTCCTTCACCTACTTCAAGGTTGGCGAAGGCATCGAGAAGCCAGTCGACGACTTCGCTGCTGAAGTTGCCGCACAGGTTGCTGCTGCCAAGCAGTAAGACAGCCCCGTCTGTCGCCCCAAAGAGGCTGCCCGCTCACGCGCGCAGCCTCTTTGTCAAAGCGGCGAGGCGTTTACACAACGCTGCCGCCGCTGGCGCCGAAACGGTGCCACGCTACAGTTAGCAGGCTGCAAACAGCCCGCACGAATTTTCTACAGTACGCCGCAGGAGAGACTCGCAATGGCTCAGCAGGTGAGTGGTCGCCAACCTCGCTATAAACGCATTTTGCTCAAACTTAGCGGCGAGGCCCTGATGGGCTCCGAAGACTTCGGGATCGACCCGAAGGTGCTCGATCGCATGGCCCTGGAAGTCGGGCAGCTGGTCGGTATCGGTGTGCAGGTCGGCCTGGTCATCGGTGGTGGCAACCTGTTCCGAGGGGCCGCACTGAGCGCCGCCGGCATGGATCGCGTCACCGGCGACCACATGGGGATGCTGGCCACCGTGATGAACGCCCTGGCCATGCGCGATGCGCTGGAGCGCTCGAACATCCCGGCACTGGTCATGTCGGCCATCTCCATGGTGGGCGTCACCGATCACTATGACCGTCGCAAAGCGATTCGCCACCTCAACTCCGGGGATGTGGTAATTTTCTCCGCCGGTACCGGCAACCCGTTCTTTACCACCGACTCGGCAGCCTGCCTGCGGGCCATCGAAATCGATGCCGACGTGGTGCTCAAGGCGACCAAGGTCGATGGTGTGTACACTGCCGATCCATTCAAGGACCCGCATGCCGAGAAGTTCGATCGCCTGACCTATGACGAGGTCCTGGATCGTAAGCTCGGCGTGATGGACTTGACCGCAATCTGCCTGTGCCGTGACCACGGCATGCCATTGCGGGTATTCAACATGAACAAGCCAGGCGCCCTGCTGAACATCGTGGTGGGCGGCGCTGAAGGCACTCTGATCGAGGAAGGCCAAGCATGATCAACGACATCAAGAAAGACGCGCAGGAGCGCATGACCAAGTCCATCGAGGCCCTGGGCCGCAACCTGGCGGCCATCCGCACCGGTCGCGCACACCCAAGCATTCTGGACAGCGTCAAGGTCACTGCCTGGGGTAGCGAGATGCCGCTGAACCAGGTCGCTGCGATCAGCGTCGAGGACGCGCGCACCCTGAAGATCGTCGCTCACGACAAGAACCTGAGCGCTGCTATCGAGAAGGCCATCCTGACCTCCGACCTCGGCCTCAACCCATCGAGCGCCGGCACCACCATCCGTGTGCCGATGCCTGCCCTGACCGAAGAAACCCGCAAGGGCTACACCAAGCAGGCCAGCGGCGTTGCCGAAGACGCCAAGGTCGCCGTGCGCAACGTGCGTCGTGACGCCCTGGCGGACTTGAAGAAGCTGACCAAGGACAAGGCCATCAGCGAAGACGAAGAGCGCCGCGCCGCCGATGACATCCAGAAGCTGACGGACAAGTTCGTCGCCGAGGTGGATGCAGCCTTCAAAGCCAAGGAAAAGGACCTGATGGCCGTCTAAGGCCAGGTTTTTTTTAATGGAAAAGACCAAGCCAGCGGTGCCTCCCTCGGTGCCGCGTCACGTCGCGATCATCATGGACGGCAACAACCGCTGGGCGAAACGACGCTTGTTGCCTGGCGTTGCCGGGCACAAGGCGGGTGTCGATGCCGTGCGTGCAGTCATCGAAGTCTGCGCCGAGGCCGGCGTCGAAGTGCTGACCCTCTTTGCCTTCTCCAGTGAGAACTGGCAGCGCCCTGCCGATGAGGTCGGTGCGTTGATGGAGTTGTTCTTCTCGGCGCTGCGCCGCGAGGCGCGTCGCTTGAACGACAACAACATCAGCCTGCGCATCATCGGTGACCGCTCCCGCTTTCACCCGGAACTGCAGGCTGCCATGCGCGAAGCCGAGGCGCTGACCGCAGGCAATAGCCGTTTCATCCTGCAGATCGCCGCCAACTACGGTGGGCAGTGGGACATCGCCCAGGCCGCGCAGCGGCTGGCGCGTGAAGTCCAGGCTGGCCATCTGCGCCCCGATGACATCACCCCGGGGTTGTTGCAGACGTGCCTTGCGACCGGCGAGCAGCCCTTGCCGGACTTGTGCATCCGTACCGGTGGCGAGCATCGCATCAGCAATTTCCTGTTGTGGCAACTGGCCTACGCCGAGTTGTATTTCTCCGACCTTTACTGGCCGGACTTCAAACACGAAGCCATGCGCAGTGCATTGGCTGATTTCGCTTCGCGCCAGCGCCGCTTTGGTAAGACCAGCGAGCAGGTCGAGGCTGGAGCGCGTGCTTAATGCTTAAACAACGCATCATTACCGCGCTGATCCTGTTGCCGATAGCGCTGGGTGGGTTCTTCCTGCTCGAGGGGGGCAACTTCGCCCTGTTCATCGGCCTGGTGGTAACGCTCGGCGCCTGGGAGTGGGCGCGTTTGGCGGGGTTGATGGCTCAGCCCCTGCGTGTCACCTATGCCCTGGTCGTCGCTGGGGCATTGATGCTGCTGTACATCCTCCCGGAACTGGCCCCCTGGGTGCTTGGGGCGGCCGTCATCTGGTGGGGGCTGGCCACCTGGCTGGTGCTGACCTACCCGCGCACCAGCGAACTGTGGGCCAGTGCCGCCTGCCGGCTGTTGATCGGCCTGCTGGTGTTGCTGCCGGCCTGGCAAGGCCTGGTGCTGCTCAAGCACTGGCCGCTGGGTAACTGGCTGATCCTGTCGGTCATGGCTTTGGTCTGGGCGGCCGACATCGGTGCGTACTTTTCCGGCAGGGCCTTCGGCAAGCGCAAGCTGGCGCCGCAGGTCAGCCCTGGCAAGAGCTGGGAAGGCGTCTACGGCGGGTTGGCGGTCAGCCTGGTGATCACCCTGGTGGTGGGTATCAGTCGTGACTGGAGCTTCGGTCAGCTACTGCTCGGCCTGGCAGGCGCTGCACTGGTGGTGATGGCCTCGGTGATCGGAGACCTGACCGAAAGCATGTTCAAGCGCCGCTCGGGCATCAAGGACAGCAGCAACCTGCTACCCGGCCACGGTGGCGTGCTCGACCGCATCGACAGCCTGACGGCGGCCATTCCATTGTTCGCCGTGCTGTTGTGGGCGGCCGAATGGGGTGTGATGTGAGTCAGGTGCAACGCATTACCGTACTTGGGGCGACCGGCTCCATCGGCCTGAGCACCCTGGACGTGATCGCTCGCCATCCTGAGCGCTATCAGGCCTTCGCCTTGACCGGCTACACGCGCATAGAGGAGCTGTTGACCCTGTGCGTGCGGCATCGCCCGGCCTATGCCGTGGTGCCGAGCGCTGAGGCGGCGGGGCGCCTGCGTGCGGGCCTGACGGCGGCAGGCTGCGCTACCGAAGTGCTGGAAGGCGAGGCCGGGTTGTGCCAGGTAGCCTGTGCCAGTGAAGTGGATGCGGTCATGGCCGCCATCGTCGGCGCGGCAGGCTTGCGGCCAACCCTGGCGGCCGTGCAGGCCGGCAAGAAAGTGCTGCTGGCCAACAAGGAAGCGCTGGTCATGTCCGGCGCCCTGTTCATGGACGCCGTGCGCCAGTCGGGCGCGGTGTTGCTGCCAATTGACAGCGAGCACAACGCCATCTTCCAGTGCATGCCCAGCGACTACGCGCGCGGATTGAGCGCTGTGGGGGTGCGCCGCATTCTGCTGACGGCCTCGGGTGGGCCGTTCCGTCAGACATCGACCGAGGCCTTGCTGGACGTCACGCCTGAACAGGCGTGCGCCCACCCGAACTGGTCGATGGGGCGCAAGATTTCCGTCGACTCGGCGAGCATGATGAACAAGGGCCTGGAGTTGATCGAGGCCTGCTGGCTGTTCGATGCGCCGCCAAGCCTGGTCGAGGTGGTGGTGCACCCGCAAAGCGTGATCCACTCGCTGGTCGATTACGTCGACGGTTCGGTGCTGGCGCAGTTGGGTAATCCGGACATGCGTACCCCCATCGCCAATGCGCTGGCCTGGCCGGAGCGAATCGATTCCGGGGTGGCCCCGCTGGACCTGTTCAGCATTGCTCGCCTGGATTTCGAGGCGCCCGATGAGCAGCGTTTCCCCTGTCTGCGCCTGGCGCGACAGGCGGCGCAGGTGGGCAACAGCGCCCCTGCCGTGCTCAATGCGGCCAACGAAGTGGCGGTGCAGACGTTCCTCCAGGGTCGTATCCGCTTCCCGGAGATCGCGAGTATGATCGAACAGGTACTGGACCAGGAGTCCGTGGTGCCGCTGACTTCGCTGGAGGCAGTGTTTGCCGCCGACCAGCGAGCGCGCGAGCTGGCCTGGGCCTGGCTGCACCGCAACGGCCGCTGAGGCGGGCTGGCCCGGTTATCGACAACAGCATCCCCACTGACCCATTGCTCATCATTCGGAGATGGACATGACAGCGCTCTACACGATCATTGGTACGCTCGTCGCCTTGGGTGTGCTGGTCACCTTCCACGAGTTCGGCCACTTCTGGGTGGCGCGTCGCTGTGGCGTGAAAGTGCTGCGTTTCTCGGTGGGCTTCGGTACGCCGCTGGTGCGCTGGCATGATCGTCAGGGCACCGAGTTCGTCATCGCTGCCATTCCGCTGGGCGGCTACGTGAAGATGCTCGACGAGCGCGAAGGCGATGTGCCCCCTGCGCTGGTGGGCCAATCGTTCAATCGCAAGCCGGTCGGCCAGCGCATTGCGATCGTGGCCGCCGGGCCGGTCGCCAACTTCCTGCTGGCCATCTTCTTCTTCTGGGTATTGGCAATGCTTGGCAGCCAGCAGATCCGGCCGGTCATCGGCACCGTCGAGACGGGTAGCCTGGCGGCGGCTGCAGGGCTGACGGCCGGCCAGGAGATCGTCTCGGTGGACGGCAAGCCGACCAACGGCTGGTCGGCAGTCAATCTGCAGTTGGTGCGCCGCCTGGGTGAGAGTGGCACGCTGAACATCGGTGTGCGCGATGAGGGCGGCAGTGCCGAGCAACAGCGCCAGGTGAAACTCGACCAGTGGTTGAAAGGCGCCGATGAGCCTGATCCGATTCGCTCGCTGGGCCTTGAACCCTGGCGCCCGGCCATCGTGCCGGTGCTAGCCGAGATCGATCCCAAGGGGCCGGCCGCGGCTGCAGGCTTGAAAACCGGTGACCGGTTGCTGGGCGTCGGCGGCCAGTCGGTGAGCGAATGGCAGCAGGTGGTCGATAGCGTGCGCGCGCGGCCCGGCGCCCAGGTGGTAGTGCGTCTGGAGCGTGACGGTGCGCCGCTGGACATACCGGTGACGCTGGGCGCGAAGGGCGAAGGTGAGGCCGCTGCAGGCTACCTGGGAGCGGGCGTCAAGGGCGGTCAATGGCCGGCCTCGATGCTGCGCGAAGTCAGCTATGGGCCGGTGGAGGCGGTGGGTGAAGGCCTGTCGCGCACCTGGAACATGAGCGTGCTCACGCTCCAGTCACTGAAGAAAATGCTGTTCGGTGAGCTCTCGGTAAAAAACTTGAGTGGACCGATAACCATTGCTAAAGTGGCGGGCGCTTCAGCCCAGTCCGGCGTGGGGGATTTCCTGAATTTCCTGGCCTACCTGAGCATAAGCCTGGGGGTTCTTAACCTGCTGCCCATCCCGGTACTGGATGGGGGGCACTTGCTGTTCTACCTGGTTGAATGGGCGCGCGGTCGTCCGTTGTCTGATCGGGTACAAGGTTGGGGGGTCCAGATCGGTATCAGTTTGGTCTTGGGGGTGATGCTGCTCGCCCTGATCAACGATCTGGGTCGACTATAAAAGCTTCGCTCAATTGCGAAACCTGTCGTTCATGACGGCAGGTTGTTTATTGCCAGTTGGAATAAAAGGACTTCATGAAACGTCTGTTGCTAACTGCGGTGCTCTCCGCACTGATGATCGCTGAAGTTCACGCCGAGTCCTTCACCATCTCCGATATCCGCGTCAACGGCCTGCAGCGGGTTTCCGCGGGCAGCGTCTTTGGTGCCTTGCCCCTCAACGTGGGCGACCAGGCCGATGACCGGCGCCTGGTGGAGTCGACCCGCTCGCTGTTCAAGACCGGGTTTTTCCAGGACATCGAGCTGAACCGTGATGGCAACGTGCTGATCATCAATGTGGTCGAGCGCCCGTCGGTATCGAGCATCGAGATCGAAGGCAACAAGGCGATCAGTACCGAAGACCTGATGAAGGGCCTGAAGCAATCGGGCCTGGCCGAAGGCGAGATCTTCCAGCGTGCCACCCTCGAAGGCGTGCGTAACGAGCTGCAGCGCCAGTACGTGGCCCAGGGCCGTTACTCGGCCGAGGTCGACGCCGAGGTGGTGCCGCAGCCGCGCAACCGTGTGGCCCTGAAGATCAAGATCAACGAGGGCACCGTCGCTGCCATCCAGCACATCAACATCGTTGGCAACAACGTGTTCGATGACGACACCCTGGGGCAGCTGTTCGAGCTCAAGACGACTAACTGGTTGTCCTTCTTCAAGAACGACGACAAGTATGCCCGTGAAAAACTGTCCGGTGACCTGGAACGTCTGCGTTCCTACTACCTGGACCGCGGCTACATCAACATGGACATCGCGTCCACCCAGGTGTCCATCACGCCTGACAAGAAGCACGTCTACATCACCGTCAACATCAACGAAGGCGAGAAATACACCGTCCGTGACGTGAAGCTCTCCGGTGACCTCAAGGTGCCGGAAGACCAGGTCAAGTCGCTGCTGCTGGTGCAGCCGGGCCAGGTGTTCTCGCGCAAGGTGATGACCAGCACGTCCGAGCTGATCACCCGTCGCCTGGGTAACGAAGGCTATACCTTCGCCAACGTCAACGGCGTGCCTCAGCCAAACGACCAGGATCACACCGTGGACATCATGTTCGTGGTCGATCCGGGCAAGCGTGCCTACGTCAACCGCATCAACTACCGCGGCAACACCAAGACCGAAGACGAAGTGCTGCGCCGCGAAATGCGTCAGATGGAAGGCGGCTGGGCATCGACCTACCTGATCGACCAATCCAAGACCCGCCTTGAGCGCCTGGGCTTTTTCAAGGACGTGAACGTCGAGACCCCACCGGTACCGGGTACCGACGACCAGGTCGACGTGAACTATAGCGTCGAGGAGCAGGCCTCCGGTTCGATCACCGCCAGCGTCGGCTTTGCCCAGAGCGCGGGCCTGATCCTGGGTGGCTCGATCAGCCAGAGCAACTTCCTGGGTACAGGTAACAAGGTGTCCGTTGGCCTGACCCGGTCCGAGTACCAGTCGCGATACAACTTCGGTTTCGTTGATCCCTACTTCACTGCCGATGGCGTGAGCCTGGGTTACAACGCCTTCTACCGCAGCACCGACTATGACGACCTCGACGTCGACGTGGCGAGCTATGCGGTGGACAGCCTGGGTGCCGGTGTGAGCCTGGGTTACCCGATCAGCGAGACGTCGCGCCTGACCTATGGGTTGAGCGTGCAGCAGGACAAGCTGAAGACGGGTAAGTACACCGTCGGTGAGATCTTTGATTTCATTGACAAGGAAGGCAGTAACTTCACCAACTTCAAAGCATCGATTGGTTGGTCCGAGTCGACCTTGAACAAGGGTGTACTGGCGACGCGGGGCCATTCTCAAAGCTTGAGCCTTGAGACCACGATCCCTGGTAGTGACTTGTCGTTCTACAAGCTCGATTACCGCGGCCAGTTGTTCAAGCCACTCAGCCAGAACTACACCTTGCGTCTGCACACAGAACTCGGCTATGGCGATGGCTTTGGGGGTACCTCTGGCTTGCCGTTCTATGAAAACTATTACGCGGGTGGTTTCAACTCTGTTCGCGGTTTCAAGGACAGTAGCCTCGGTCCCCGCAGTACCCCAAGTAAAGGGGTTGGCGAAGTTGGTCACAGACCAGGCACCATCCGCGACCCCGACCAAGACCCGCTTCCATTCGGTGGCAACGTCCTGGTTCAAGGCGGCGTCGAGTTGCTGTTCCCGCTGCCGTTCGTCAAGGACCAGCGGTCCCTGCGTACCTCGGTCTTCTGGGACGTGGGTAACGTATTCGACACCAACTGCGGTAAAAAACCGGACTGCGCTAAGGTCGGTTTCTCCGACATGGCCAGTTCGGTCGGTCTTGGCGTGACGTGGATCACGGCCTTGGGCCCGTTGAGCTTCAGCCTGGCGATGCCGATCAAGAAGCCGGACGAGGCAGACACCCAGGTGTTCCAATTCTCTCTGGGCCAGACCTTCTAAGGTCGGCCCTTGCTTAACGACAACGGTTTATCCAGGAGTTCATCGTGCGCAAGTTGACCCAAATGGCCGTAGTGGCCGCGGCGCTGGTCGCCACCCCGGCTTTCGCCGAAATGAAGGTTGCCGTTCTGAACTATCAGATGGCCCTGCTCGAGTCCGATGCCGCCAAGAAATACGCCGTGGATGCCGAAAAGAAGTTCGGCCCTCAGCTGACCAAGCTCAAGGGCCTGGAAAGCAGCGCCAAGGGCATCCAGGATCGCCTGATCAAAGGCGGCGACAAGATGCAGCAGCAGGAGCGTGAGCGCCTGGAGCTCGAGTTCAAGCAAAAGGCCCGCGACTTCCAGTTCCAATCCAAGGAGCTGAACGAAGCCAAGGCCGTTGCCGACCGCGACATGCTCAAGCAGCTCAAGCCCAAGCTGGACGGCGCTGTCGAGGAAGTGATCAAGAAGGGCGGTTACGACCTGGTGCTCGAGCGCGGTGCGGTCATTGATGTCAAGCCTCAGTACGACATCACCCGCCAGGTTATCGAGCGTATGAACCAAGCCCGTTGATATGACCGTGACCATGACGCTTGGCCAACTGGCCGAGACCCTCGGGGCCACCCTCAAGGGCCCCGAGACGCTGCAGATCACAGGCCTTGCCACCTTGCAGGAGGCCGGGCCGGGTCAGTTGAGCTTTCTTGCCAACCCGCAGTACCGCAAGTACCTGGACGAGAGCCAGGCGGCTGCCGTGCTGCTCAAGGCGGCCGATGCCGAGGCGTTCGCCGGTCATGCCCTGATCGTTGCCGACCCCTACCTGGCGTATGCCCGCATTTCCCACCTGTTCGACCCCAAACCCAAGGCTGTGGCGGGGATTCACCCCAGCGCCGTGGTGGCCGGGGATGCCCAGGTGGATGCGACGGCCAGTGTCGGGCCTTTCGCGGTCGTTGAAAGCGGTGCGCGTATCGGCGCCCATGTCACCATCGGCGCCCATTGCTTCATCGGTGCCCGCTGCGTGATCGGCGAAGGGGGCTGGCTGGCGCCGCGGGTCACGCTGTATCACGATGTCACCATCGGCAAGCGAGTGGTTATCCAGTCCGGCGCAGTGATCGGTGGTGAAGGCTTTGGCTTTGCCAACGAAAAAGGCGTGTGGCGCAAGATTGCCCAGATTGGCGGTGTGAGCATCGGTGACGATGTGGAAATCGGTGTGAACACGGCCGTGGACCGTGGCGCGCTGTCCGACACCTGTATCGCCGACGGCGTCAAGCTCGACAACCAGATCCAGATTGCCCACAACGTGCAGATCGGGGAGCATACGGCCATGGCTGCGTGCGTGGGCATCTCCGGCAGCACACGTATCGGCAAGCATTGCACCATCGCCGGTGGCGTAGGCATGGTCGGTCATATCGATGTTTGCGACAACGTTTTCGTGTCCGGGATGACCATGGTGACCCGCTCGATCACCGAGCCGGGTGGCTATTCTTCCGGTACTGCCATGCAGCCTCTGGCTGACTGGCGCAAGAGCGCCGCGCGCATCCGCCACCTGGACGACATGGCCAAGCGTCTCCAGCAGCTGGAAAAACGCGTCGATACCGTGACCTCAGGTGGGCAGCCGACATCAGAAGGCTGATACCATTTCCTGAGCAAGAGTGAACAGTCGCTAGCTGGCTCCTCTTTGGATTGCAAAAGGAGCGTGTGGTCAGCACCTGCGCTCCCTATTCTTATACAGGCTTCCCCCCGAAATGATGGACATCAACGAGATTCGCGAATACCTGCCTCACCGTTACCCGTTCCTGCTGGTGGACCGCGTGACGGATCTGGATTACGAGGCCCAGAGCATTCGTGCCTACAAGAATGTCAGCATCAACGAGCCATTCTTCAACGGCCACTTCCCGGCGCACCCCATCATGCCCGGCGTCCTGATCATCGAAGCCATGGCCCAGGCGGCCGGCATTCTCGGTTTCAAGATGCTCGATGCCAAACCTGCCGACGGCACCTTGTACTACTTCGTCGGCTCCGACAAGCTGCGTTTCCGTCAGCCGGTGCTGCCGGGTGACCAGCTGGTGCTGGAAGCGAAGTTCCTGAGCCGCAAGAGCATGATCTGGAAGTTCGAATGCCGTGCCCTGGTCGACGGCAAGGCAGTATGCTCGGCCGAAATCACCTGTGCGGAACGCTCCCTATGAATTCGATTGATCCTCGGGCCATCATCGACCCTTCGGCCAAGCTGGCCGAAGGCGTCGAGGTGGGCCCTTGGTCGATCGTTGGCCCCGATGTCGAAATCGGGGAGGGCACCGTCATCGGCCCACACGTTGTGCTCAAGGGGCCGACCCGGATCGGCAAGCACAACCGTATCTTCCAGTTTTCCTCGATTGGCGAAGACACCCCGGACCTCAAGTACAAGGGTGAGCCGACTCGCCTTGTGATCGGCGATCACAACGTCATCCGTGAAGGCGTCACGATCCATCGTGGTACCGTGCAGGATCGCGCCGAAACCACCGTTGGCGACCATAACCTGATCATGGCCTATGCCCACATTGGCCATGACAGTGTGATCGGCAGCCACTGCATCCTGGTCAACAACACCGCGCTGGCGGGCCATGTGCATGTGGGCGACTGGGCGATCCTATCCGGGTTCACCCTGGTTCACCAGTATTGCCACATCGGTGCCCATGCGTTTTCCGGCATGGGCACGGCCATCGGCAAGGACGTACCCGCGTTCGTCACCGTTTTCGGCAGCCCCGCCGAAGCGCGCAGCATGAACTTTGAAGGCATGCGCCGCCGTGGTTTCAGCGACGAAGTAATCCATGTGCTGCGTCGCTGCTACAAAATCGTCTACCGCCAGGGCCTGACGGTGGAGGATGCATTGCGCGAACTCGAAGCGCCGGCGGCGCAGCATCCGGAGGTCGAGCTGTTCCGCCAGTCGATCGTGAGTTCGGCCCGCGGCATCACTCGCTGACATGGTCCAGCTTTGCGTAGCCCTGGTCGCGGGTGAAGCCAGCGGCGACATTCTCGGTTCCGGCTTGATGCGCGCCTTGAGGGCGCGCCATCCCGATGTGCGCTTCATCGGGGTCGGTGGCCCGCTCATGGAAGCCGAAGGCCTGCAATCCTACTTCCCCATGGAGCGTTTGGCCGTCATGGGGCTGGTCGAGGTGCTTGGTCGCCTGCGTGAATTGCTCAAGCGTCGCAAGCTGCTGGTCCAGACCCTGATCGAGCAGAAGCCGGACGTGTTCATCGGTATCGATGCGCCCGACTTTACCCTGGAGATCGAACTCAAGCTGCGCCAGGCGGGGATCAAGACCGTTCATTACGTCAGCCCATCAGTGTGGGCATGGCGGCAGAAGCGTGTGTTGAAAATCCGTCAGGGATGTGACCTGATGCTGACACTGTTGCCGTTCGAGGCCCGCTTCTATGAAGAACAGGGCGTGCCGGTGCGATTCGTCGGCCACCCCCTGGCCGATACCATTGCCCTGCAGGCGGATCGACCCGCAGCGCGCGCCGCCCTGGGGCTGGGCGAGGGTCCGGTGGTCGCCCTGATGCCCGGCAGCCGCGGGGGTGAAGTCGGGCGCCTGGGTGCGTTGTTCTTGGATGCAGCGCAACGTTTGCAGCAGCGGGTGCCGGGGGTGCGCTTCGTGCTGCCCTGTGCCAACGCCGCCCGCCGCGCCCAACTGGAGCAGATGCTCGAGGGTCGCGACTTGCCGCTGGCCCTGCTCGATGGCCGTTCGCACGAGGCGCTGGCCGCCTGTGACGCCGTCCTGATCGCATCGGGTACAGCCACCCTGGAAGCGCTGCTGTTCAAGCGGCCCATGGTGGTTGCCTACCGCCTGGCGCCGCTGACCTACTGGATACTCAAGCGGCTGGTCAAAAGCCCCTACGTGTCCTTGCCCAACCTGCTGGCGCGCCGTGCGCTGGTGCCTGAGTTGCTGCAAGACGCCGCGACCAGCGAAGCGCTGGTCGATGCGCTGCTGCCTTTGCTGCGCGACGGCACCGGACAAACCGACTCGTTCGACGAGATTCACCGCACCTTGCGCCGGGATGCCTCCAACCAAGCCGCCGACGCTGTGCTGGCCCTGCTGGAGAAACGCTGACATGCAGTTCGGTCTGGATTTCAATCTGGTCGAAGACCTGGTCGCCGGCGTCGACGAAGTGGGCCGCGGCCCCCTGTGTGGTGACGTGGTGACGGCTGCCGTGATCCTCGACCCGGCACGCCCAATCCTTGGGCTTAACGACTCGAAGAAGCTAACCCAGGCGCGCCGCGAAGCCTTGTTCGACGAAATTTGCGACAAGGCCCTGAGCTTTTTCATTGCCCG
This sequence comes from Pseudomonas parafulva, assembly GCF_002021815.1. Taxonomy (NCBI): domain Bacteria; kingdom Pseudomonadati; phylum Pseudomonadota; class Gammaproteobacteria; order Pseudomonadales; family Pseudomonadaceae; genus Pseudomonas; species Pseudomonas parafulva. Next base: position 3,495,003 of record NZ_CP019952.1, on the reverse strand, counting down.
CGCCGCGGTCGAGGAAATCGATCGCCTCAACATCCTGCATGCCACCATGTTGGCCATGCAGCGCGCGGTGGAAGGTTTGCACATCACCCCGAACATGGCCTTGATCGACGGCAATCGCTGCCCGCAGCTGTCGGTGCCATCGGCGTCGGTGGTGCAGGGGGACGCCAAAGTGCCTGCGATCGCGGCGGCTTCGATCCTGGCCAAGGTGACGCGTGATCGCGAGATGGGCGCCTTCGAGCTGATCTACCCCGGCTACGGCATAGGTGCGCACAAAGGCTACCCGACGCCGGTGCACCTGGAGGCGCTGGCACGGCTCGGGCCCACACCCATTCATCGTCGATCGTTTGCGCCCGTGCGTGCCGCCTGGGGTGTGCGTGAGGCTGTGACCGCCTCGCTGATCTGATACCCGCCATTGCGCACCCAAGGGGCTCAGGCCCTGCGGGGCCGGGCTGGGCGGCTTACCCTGGCACATGCTCAGGTAGCCCTGCCGTCGCGCGGCGGCAACCGGCGCCCAAATACCCTGCCCAATTGAGCTACAATCGCGCCCTTGTCGTTTAGCACTGCTACAGGATCATTCATGTCGGTTTCCTTCGTTCACCTGCGCGTCCACTCCGAATTCTCGCTGGTCGACGGTCTGGTCCGGATCAAACCGCTGGCCAAGGCGCTGGCCGGGATGAACATGCCTGCGGTGGCGATCACTGACCAGAGCAACATGTGCTCACTGGTCAAGTTCTACAAGGCGGCCATGGGGGCGGGCATCAAGCCGATCTGTGGTGCCGACCTGTGGCTGGCCGGCGAAGATGCACAGGCGCCGCTGTCGCGCATCTGCTTCCTGGCCATGAACCCCCAGGGCTACCGTAACCTGACCGAGCTGCTCTCCCGGGGCTGGACCGAGGGCCAGCGCAATGGCCTGGTCATCATCCAGCGCGACTGGATTGCAGCGGCCAGTGAAGGTCTGATCGCGCTGTCGGCGGGCAAGGAAGGCGACATCGGCATGGCGTTGCTGGGGGGGCGCAGCGAGGAGGCGCAAGCGCTGCTGGAGGACTGGATGACCATGTTCCCCGAGCGCTTTTATGTCGAAGTCCAGCGCACCAGTCGCCCCAGGGATGAAGAGTATGTGCATGCCGCCGTGGCCCTGGCCGATCGGCTGGGTGCGCCGCTGGTGGCCACCAACGATGTGCGTTTCATCAAGCAGACCGATTTCGACGCCCACGAGACCCGGGTGTGCATCGGTGAAGGCTGGACACTGGACGATCCGCGTCGCCCGCGCCTGTACAGCGACCAGCAATACCTGAAGTCGGCCGAAGAAATGGCCGAGCTGTTCAGCGACCTGCCGGACGCCCTGGCCAACACCGTCGAAATCGCCAAGCGCTGCAATATCCAGGTGCAACTGGGCAAGTACTTCCTGCCCGACTTCCCGACGCCCAATGGCATGGGGATCGATGATTACCTGCGGCACGTGTCCCACGAAGGGCTGGAAGAACGCCTGGCGGTGCTGTGGCCGAAAGAGACCACGCCCGACTACGAGCAAAAGCGCCAGGTGTACCTGGACCGCCTCAAGTTCGAGCTGGATATCATCATCCAGATGGGTTTCCCCGGCTACTTCCTGATCGTGATGGACTTCATCAAGTGGGCCAAGAACAATGGCGTACCGGTGGGGCCTGGCCGGGGGTCGGGTGCAGGTTCGCTGGTGGCCTATGTGCTCAAGATCACCGACCTCGACCCACTGGCCTACGACCTGCTGTTCGAGCGCTTCCTGAACCCTGAACGGGTGTCCATGCCCGACTTCGACGTCGACTTCTGCATGGACGGTCGGGACCGGGTGATCGACTACGTGGCAGAGGCCTATGGGCGTAATGCCGTGAGCCAGATCATCACCTTCGGCACCATGGCGGCCAAGGCCGTGGTGCGCGACGTGGCGCGCGTGCAAGGCAAGTCCTACGGCCTGGCCGATCGTCTGTCGAAGATGATTCCGTTCGAAGTGGGCATGACCCTGGAGAAGGCCTACGAGCAGGAAGAAGTTCTGCGCGATTTTCTCAAGGGTGACGAAGACGCTCGTGAAATCTGGGACATGGCCCTGAAGCTCGAAGGCGTCACGCGCGGTACCGGCAAACACGCCGGTGGCGTGGTCATCGCGCCGACCAAGCTCACCGATTTCTCGCCCATCGCCTGCGACGAAGAGGGCGGCGGCCTGATCACCCAGTTCGACAAGGACGACGTGGAGGCGGCGGGCCTTGTGAAGTTCGACTTCCTCGGCCTGCGCACCCTGACCATCATCAAGTGGGCGATGGAGATCATCAACCGTGAGCAGGCCAAGAAAGACCTGCCCGACCTGAACATCGACTTCATCCCGCTCGATGATCGCAAGACCTACGAGCTGTTGCAGAAGGCCGAAACCACGGCGGTGTTCCAGCTCGAGTCGCGCGGCATGAAAGAGCTGATCAAGAAGCTCAAGCCCGACTGCCTCGAAGACCTCATCGCCTTGGTGGCATTGTTCCGTCCCGGCCCGCTGCAGTCGGGCATGGTGGACGACTTCATCAACCGCAAGCACGGCCGTGCCGAGCTGGCCTACCCGCATCCGGACTATCAGTACGAAGGCTTGCAGCCGGTGCTGGCGCCGACCTACGGCATCATCCTGTATCAGGAACAGGTGATGCAGATTGCCCAGGTCATGGCCGGGTACACCCTGGGCGGCGCCGACATGCTGCGCCGGGCGATGGGCAAGAAAAAGCCCGAGGAAATGGCCAAGCAGCGCGGCGGCTTCATCGAAGGCTGTGCCAACAATGGAATCGATGAAGATCTTGCAGGTAACATCTTCGACCTGGTAGAGAAGTTCGCAGGCTACGGCTTTAACAAATCTCACTCGGCGGCCTATGGCCTGGTGTCCTATCAGACGGCCTGGCTCAAGACCCACCACCCGGCACCGTTCATGGCGGCGGTGCTGTCGGCGGACATGCACAACACCGACAAGGTGGTGGTGCTGGTCGAGGAAGTGCGCACCATGAAGTTGCGTCTGGATGCGCCAGATGTGAACTTCTCGGACTTCAAGTTCACCGTCAACGACGATGGCCGCATCGTCTATGGCCTTGGCGCGATCAAGGGCGTGGGTGAGGGGCCTGTGGAGGCGATCGTCGAGGCCCGTGCCGAAGGCGGCCCGTTCAAAGACCTGTATGACTTCTGCGAGCGCATCGACCTCAAGCGCGTCAACAAGCGCACCCTCGATGCACTGGTGCGCAGTGGCGCGCTGGACCGGCTCGGCCCGCACTTTCACGACGAGATCAAGGCCTACCACGCCCACATCGACATCAACCGGGCCATCCTGCTGGCCGCACTGGGCGATGCCATCAAGGCGGCCGAACAGACGGCCCGCACGGCCGACAGCGGTCACATCGACCTGTTCGGCGGCATGTTCGACGAACCGGACGCTGACGTGTATGCCAGTTACCGCAAGGCGCGGCCACTGACACTCAAGGAACGGCTCAAGGGCGAGAAGGACACGCTGGGCCTTTACCTCACCGGCCACCCGATCGATGAATACGAGGCTGAAATCCGCCGCTTCGCGCGCCAGCGCATCATTGACCTCAAGCCGTCGCGCGAAACCCAGACCATTGCCGGCATGATCATCGCCCTGCGGGTCATGAAGAACAAAAAGGGCGACAAGATGGGGTTCGTCACCCTGGATGACAGGTCTGGACGTATCGAGGCCTCGCTGTTTGCCGATGCCTACATCACGGCCCAATCACTGCTGCAGAACGATGCGATGGTGGTGGTCGAAGGGGAGGTCAGCAACGACGATTTCTCAGGCGGCCTGCGGCTGCGGGTCAAGCAGGTGATGACCTTGGAGGATGCCCGCACAAAGCTGGCCGAGAGCCTGCGCCTGAAGGTCGCCCACGAGGCGCTCAAGGGCGATCGCCTCAAGTGGCTGGGTGAGCTGATCACCCGTCACCGCGGCGCCTGCCCGATCACGCTGGAATACACCGGCAGCGATGCCAAGGCCATGCTGCAATTTGGCGACCAGTGGGCCATCGATCCCGCAGACGGGCTGATTCAGACCCTGCGTGACCAGTTCGGACGTGAGAACGTCTTTTTGCAATACCGTTGAGCCGCTCAACATTTAATCTCGACCTGAAGGCGCCTGATCCCTTAAGGTATGGCGCCAAACGGATCAACCGGCCGGCCGCCTGGCCGTAGACCCAAGACGGATGACTATGAACCCGAACTTTCTCGACTTCGAACAGCCGATTGCCGACCTGCAAGCCAAGATCGAAGGCCTGCGCCTGGTAGGCAACGACAATTCGCTGAACATCAGCGATGAAATTGCCCGTCTGCAAGACAAGAGCAATACCCTGACCGAAAGCATTTTCGGCAACCTGACCAGCTGGCAGATCGCTCGCCTGGCACGTCACCCGCGTCGTCCCTACACCCTGGACTACCTGCAGCACATCTTCACCGAATTCGAAGAACTGCACGGCGACCGCCACTTCTCCGACGATGCCGCCATCGTTGGCGGTACCGCACGCCTGGACGGCAAGCCAGTCATGGTCATCGGGCACCAGAAGGGCCGCGAAGTGCGGGAAAAGGTTCGCCGCAACTTCGGCATGCCGCGCCCCGAGGGCTACCGCAAGGCGTGCCGCCTGATGGAAATGGCCGAGCGTTTCCGCATGCCGATCCTGACCTTCATCGACACGCCGGGTGCCTATCCAGGCATCGATGCCGAGGAACGTAACCAGAGCGAGGCCATCGCCTGGAACCTGCGCGTGATGGCGCGCCTGAAGACGCCCATCATCGCCACGGTGATCGGTGAAGGCGGGTCGGGCGGCGCGCTGGCCATCGGCGTGTGCGACCAGCTGAACATGCTGCAGTACTCCACCTACTCGGTCATTTCGCCCGAAGGCTGCGCTTCGATCCTGTGGAAGACGGCCGACAAGGCTGCCGATGCCGCCGAGGCCATGGGCATCACGGCTGAGCGCCTCAAGAGCCTGGACATCGTTGACAAGGTCATCCCGGAGCCACTGGGTGGCGCTCACCGTGATCCTGCCGCCATGTCCGAAAGCATCCGCGCCGAGCTGGTGGAGCAGCTGGACATGCTCAGCGGCTTGGACCACGACGCACTGTTGGCGCGCCGCTACGACCGCCTGATGAGCTACGGCGTCTGATCGCCCTTGGGGCCGCCTGTCGGCCCCTCGGGTGAGCCTGTATCCCAGGCTCACTCACATCCGTCACCCAGGTTGATCGAGGCCTCGATGATTGATCTCGCCCCTTGGCTATGCGCCCGTACGTGGTACGTCGCCCTCTCAGGCGGCCTCGATTCCACCGTCCTGCTGCACTGGCTCGCCGCCTACGCCCGTAGCCATCCTGCACCGCCGCTGCGCGCGATTCACATCCATCATGGCCTGCAACCCGCCGCGCAGGCGTGGCCTGCCCATTGCCAGCGTGTGTGCGATGACCTGGGCGTCGAGCTGCAGGTCATCGAGGTCGACGTCGCCCCAGGCCCGAGCCTGGAGCAGGCTGCCCGTCAGGCCCGTTACGCTGCGTTCGAGCGGGTATTGGCGGCAGGTGACATGCTGTTCACCGGCCAGCACCGCGACGATCAGGCTGAAACGCTGCTGTTTCGCCTGCTGCGGGGCGCGGGGTTGCGTGGCCTGGCGGCGATGCCGAGGGAGCGGGCGCTAGGGCAGGGCAGGCTGGTCAGGCCGTTGCTTGGTTGTTCCCGGCAACAGTTGCAAGGCTATGCCCAGGCGCATGCGTTGGGCTGGGTCGAGGACCCTTCGAATGCCGATACACGGTTTGCCCGCAACTATCTGCGCAGGGAGGTCTTGCCATCTCTTGTGCAGCGCTGGCCGCAAGCCGGGCAGAACCTGGCCCGCGCCGCCGAACACCTGGGCGAAGCCCTGAGCCTGCTGGACGAGCTGGCCGAAAACGACCTGGCGCCCGTACGCCAGGGTGCTCCTGCTGCTTGGCCTGGACTCGATTCGCTGGACCTGGCCGGCCTGCTCGCGCTTTCACCTGCCCGCCAGCGCAATGCGTTGCAGTATTGGCTCAGCCACCGAACCCGGTTGCCCGACGCGCGCCACTGGGCCGGCTGGGCGGACCTGCGCAACGCCGCGGTCGATGCCTGTCCCGTGTGGCAACTGGCCGATGGCCAACTGGTCCGCAGCCAGGGGCGCATCTGGTGGCTGAGCGGCGACTGGTTGCAAACGCCCTGTAAGGCCATGGAGTGGGAAAACGCCGATCAGCCGTTGGCCTTACCTGGCAACGGCAGCGTGCGACTTGTTGGCGCAGGCGCGCTGACGGGCCTGCGTATCGGCTACCGTCAGGGCGGGGAGTGGCTGGACATCCCAGGGCGCGGGCGACGTGATCTCAAGCGCTTGCTCAATGAACTGCACGTGCCGCATTTTCTGCGCCTGCGCCTGCCGCTGCTCTACCAAGGCGAGCGGCTGCTGGCGGTGGCCAACCTGCCCGGTCTGGCCCAGGGCGATTACTGCCTGCACTGGCAGTTGCCGACCAGCGCGCAAGGTTTGAGCTAGTGGGTACATTCGGGTAGACTACCCTCCCTTCTTGATACAGCTTCTGTGGGTTCCGCGAAAACACAGGAGTTGCCGATTACCAAGCAGTTTTTTGCTGGGCTGATTCTTAGAAATGACGAGCGAGCGCCCTGCCAGGGTTACCCCTGGTCTGTACACACGCGGCAGTTTTTCGAGATGCACTGTGATTGACGCAGGTGATCGGGGGCGTTTGCCCTCCTTCGCTATCTCCGGCGGCGCTGGCCGCTTTAACGCAGACTTCTAGGGTTTTTCATGACGCGCTACATATTCGTCACGGGCGGTGTTGTTTCTTCATTGGGGAAAGGCATTGCCTCGGCTTCCCTGGCGGCCATCCTGGAGGCGCGGGGCCTGAAGGTCACCATGCTCAAGCTGGATCCGTACATCAACGTCGACCCAGGCACCATGAGCCCGTTCCAGCACGGTGAAGTATTCGTCACCCAGGACGGCGCCGAGACCGACCTGGACCTGGGCCACTATGAGCGGTTCATCCGCACCACCATGACCCAGAACAATAACTTCACCACCGGCCGCGTCTACGAGCACGTGCTGCGCAAGGAACGCCGTGGTGACTACCTGGGCGCGACCATCCAGGTCATCCCGCACATCACCGATGAAATCAAGCGCCGCATCATCAAGGGTGCAGGCGATGCCGACGTGGCCCTGGTCGAGATCGGCGGCACCGTGGGCGACATCGAGTCCCAGCCATTCCTCGAAGCCATTCGCCAGCTGCGCGTGGAAGTAGGCTCCAAGCGCGCGATGCTGATGCACCTGACGCTGGTGCCTTACATCGCCACCGCCGGTGAAACCAAGACCAAGCCGACCCAGCACTCGGTCAAGGAGCTGCGCTCCATCGGCCTGCAGCCTGACGTGCTGATCTGCCGCTCCGATCATCCTGTCGATGCATCCTCGCGCCGCAAGATCGCCTTGTTCACCAACGTTGAAGAGCGCGCGGTGATTTCGCTGGAAGACGTCGACACCATCTACAAGATTCCAGGTGTCTTGCATGCCCAGGGCCTGGACGACTTCGTCGTCGAGCGTTTCGGCCTGCAGTGCACGGGTGCCGACCTGTCCGAGTGGGACAAGGTGGTCGACGCCAAGCTCAACCCGGAGCATGAAGTCACCATCGCCATGGTCGGCAAGTACATGGAGCTGCTCGATGCGTACAAGTCGCTGATCGAAGCGATGAGCCACGCGGGCATTACCAACCGCACCAAGGTCAACCTGCGCTACATCGATTCCGAAGACATCGAGAACCAGGGCACCAGCCTGCTCGAAGGCGCCGATGCCATCCTGGTCCCCGGTGGTTTCGGTCTGCGCGGTGTCGAAGGCAAGATCACGGCGGTGCAATACGCCCGTGAGAACAAGGTGCCGTACCTGGGTATCTGCCTGGGCATGCAAGTGGCCGTCATCGAGTTCGCCCGTAACGTGATGGGCTGGAGTGACGCCAACTCCACCGAGTTTGATCGCGACAGCGGCCACCCGGTCGTCGGCCTGATCACCGAGTGGGCAGACGCCACCGGCGCGGTCGAAACCCGCAGCGAGGCGTCCGACCTGGGCGGCACCATGCGCCTGGGTGCTCAGGACTGCCAGCTGGCTGCAGGTTCCAACGTGCATGCGTGCTATGGCAAGGACATCATCACCGAGCGCCACCGTCACCGCTACGAAGTGAACAACAACCTGCTGCCGCAACTGGTGGACGCGGGCCTGGTGGTTTCCGGTCGTTCCGAAGACGGCGCCCTGGTCGAGGTGGTGGAGTCCAAGGACCACCCCTGGTTTGTCGCCTGCCAGTTCCACCCGGAGTTCACCTCCACCCCACGCGATGGCCACCCGCTGTTCAGTGGCTTCGTCAAGGCGGCGCTCGCCCAGAAGAACAAGGCCTGATCCATGCCCCAGAAGATCATCCGCGTCGGTCACATCGATATCGCCAACGACAAGCCATTCGTCCTGTTCGGTGGCATGAACGTTCTGGAGTCCCGCGACCTGGCCATGAAGGTGTGCGAAGAGTACGTGCGGGTTACCGAAAAGCTCGGTATCCCGTATGTGTTCAAGGCCAGCTTCGACAAGGCCAACCGGTCCTCGGTCACCTCCTACCGCGGCCCTGGTATGGAAGAAGGCCTGAAGATCTTCGAGGAGATCAAGCGTACCTTCAACGTGCCGGTGATCACCGATGTGCACGAGCCTTACCAGGCCGAGCCGGTAGCCAAGGTCTGCGACATCATCCAGTTGCCGGCTTTCCTGTCGCGCCAGACCGACCTGGTGGTGGCGATGGCCAGGACCGGTGCGGTGATCAATATCAAGAAGGCCCAGTTCCTCGCACCCCAGGAGATGAAACACATCCTGACCAAGTGCGAAGAAGCCGGTAATGACCAATTGATCCTGTGCGAGCGTGGTTCGAGCTTCGGTTACAACAACCTGGTCGTGGACATGCTCGGCTTCGGTGTCATGAAGCAGTTCGAATACCCGGTGTTCTTCGACGTGACCCATGCCCTGCAGATGCCGGGTGGACGTGCCGACTCCGCTGGCGGGCGCCGCGCTCAGGTGACCGACCTGGCCAAGGCTGGCATGAGCCAGGGGCTGGCAGGGCTGTTCCTCGAAGCTCACCCCGATCCGGACAACGCCAAGTGCGACGGCCCGTGTGCCCTGCGCCTGGACAAGCTGGAGCCATTCCTGGCTCAGCTCAAGCAACTGGATGACCTGGTGAAAAGTTTTCCGACGGTAGAAACCGCGTAAAGCACTTTTCTCGGGTAAAGTACCGTCCGATTCACCCCTGACCACTCGGTCAGGGGCTCCCTTCGCCGGGCCTGCCACAGCATCCTCGTCCGGTGAACGGCAAGAATTTTCTAAGCTGCGTTGTTTTCGTCAATTCTGGAGTGCTTACAACAATGGCAAAAATCGTCGACATCAAAGGTCGTGAAGTTCTCGATTCGCGTGGCAACCCCACCGTGGAAGCCGATGTACTGCTCGACAACGGCATCATCGGCAGCGCGTGCGCGCCGTCCGGTGCTTCCACCGGCTCGCGCGAAGCGCTGGAGCTGCGTGATGGCGACAAGAGCCGTTACCTGGGCAAGGGTGTGCTGAAGGCTGTCGCCAACATCAATGGCCCGATCCGTGACCTGCTGCTGGGCAAGGACCCTTCCGACCAGAAGGCCCTGGACCACGCCATGATCGAGCTGGACGGTACCGAGAACAAGGCCAAGCTGGGCGCCAACGCGATCCTGGCCGTGTCCCTGGCGGCTGCCAAAGCGGCTGCCCAGGATCAGGACCTGCCCCTGTACGCCCACATTGCCAACCTCAACGGCACTCCAGGCCAGTACTCGATGCCGGTACCGATGATGAATATCATCAACGGTGGCGAGCATGCCGACAACAACGTCGATATTCAGGAGTTCATGGTCCAGCCGGTGGGTGCCAAGACCTTCTCCGACGGCCTGCGCATGGGGACCGAGATCTTCCATCACCTCAAGGCCGTGCTCAAGGCCCGTGGCCTGAACACTGCTGTCGGTGACGAAGGCGGCTTCGCCCCTAACCTGGCCTCCAACGAAGACGCTCTGGGCGCCATCGCTGAGGCCGTCGAGAAAGCCGGCTACAAACTGGGCACCGACGTGACCCTGGCCCTGGACTGCGCCGCCTCCGAGTTCTATGAAGACGGCAAGTACAACCTGTCCGGCGAAGGCAAATCGTTCGACGCCGAAGGCTTTGCCGACTACCTCAAGGGCCTGACCGAGCGCTTCCCGATCATTTCGATCGAAGATGGCCTGGACGAGTCCGACTGGGCTGGCTGGAAAATCCTCACCGACAAGATCGGCGAGAAGGTGCAACTGGTCGGTGACGACCTGTTCGTGACCAACACCAAGATCCTCAAGGAAGGCATCGAGAAGGGCATCGGTAACTCGATCCTCATCAAGTTCAACCAGATCGGTTCGCTGACCGAGACCCTGGAAGCCATCCAGATGGCCAAGGCCGCCGGTTACACGGCCGTGATCTCCCACCGCTCGGGTGAAACCGAAGACTCCACCATCGCCGACCTGGCCGTGGGTACTGCGGCCGGTCAGATCAAGACGGGTTCCCTGTGCCGTTCTGACCGCGTGTCGAAGTACAACCAATTGCTGCGCATCGAAGAGCAACTGGGTGCCAAGGCGGTTTACCGTGGCCGTACCGAGTTTCGCGGCTAAGCAAGAGATGGTAAAAAGACAGCAGCCGGAGCTGTAGGAACGTTCGTACCGTAACTTCCTACGTTCCATCGGGTTTCTGTCTGAGAAGCCTGGCCTAGGCCAGGCTTCGTGCTATCTGAGACCCTGAACCAACAGGGTCTTTCAACCTGGATATCTTGATGCGCAGTCCTTATTGGTTGTTCCTGGTCCTGCTTCTGCTGCTGGGCGGCCTGCAATACCGTTTGTGGGTAGGCAATGGCAGCCTGGCGCAGGTGGCCGAGCTCAAGCAGCAGATTGACGAGCAGCATGCCGAGAACGAGCGGCTGCTGGAGCGTAACCGTGTGCTCGACGCCGAAGTGCTGGAGTTGAAAAAAGGCATGGAAACCGTCGAAGAGCGTGCCCGCCACGAGCTGGGCATGGTCAAGGAAGGCGAAACCCTCTTTCAGTTGCCCCAGAAATGAGTGAACGCTTGCCGGCCTTCTGGGCCGTGATTCCTGCAGCGGGTGTGGGCGCTCGCATGGCTGCCGATCGTCCCAAGCAATACCTGGAGCTGGCAGGGCAGACCATCATCGAGCACAGCCTGGCGTGTTTTCTCGACCACCCCTCCCTCAAGGGGGTCGTGGTCAGCATCGCTGAACACGACCCGTACTGGCCCGGCCTTCGGTGCGCCAGCGACCCGCGCATCCGCCGGGCTGCCGGAGGGCGCGAGCGTGCTGATTCGGTGCTCAATGCCTTGTTGTTGTTGCATGCCCAGGGCGCGGAAGATGATGACTGGGTGTTGGTGCACGACGCGGCGCGGCCCAACCTGGCACGCAGTGACCTGGACAAGCTGCTGGCTGAATTGGCAGATGATCCGGTGGGCGGCCTGTTGGCCGTACCTGCCCGTGACACGCTCAAAAGGGCCGACGGCCACGGGCGCGTCAGCGCCACGGTTGACCGCAGCACCATTTGGCAGGCCTATACACCGCAGATGTTCCGTTTGGGGGCGCTGCATCGGGCACTGGCCGAGTGCCTGGTGTCGGATGTGGTGGTGACCGATGAGGCTTCGGCCATCGAATGGTTCGGTCAATCGCCACGGCTGATCGAGGGCCGCAGTGACAACCTCAAGGTTACGCGCCCTGAAGACCTGGAGTGGCTGCGCCAGCGCTGGAGTGGGAGACGTTGACCTGGGCCGTTCACCTCGCCAGTGATTGAATCAGGCTGCCAGCGCCCGCCATTGTGGCTGAGCGCCGGTCATGCCCGATACTCCGGCAGACCTGCCAGGCCCTCTTTCAGATAGTCCACCAGGCGCCGCACTTTGGGCGACAGGTGCCGCTGCTGCGGGTACAAGGCCCACACCGCCGTATTGGGAGGTTGGTGGGCTTGCAGCAGCGGGACCAAAGCACCGCTGTGCAGGTGTTCGAGCACGTAGTAATCCGGCAGTTGGCACAAGCCGATGCCTTGAAGCGCCGCGTCCAGCACCGCCTGGCCGCTGTTGCACCGCCAGTTGCCCTGAACGCGCTGGCTGATTTCACGCCCCTCCATTTGCAACGCCCACACATCCGAACTGCCTATCAGGCAGTTGTGCCTGGCCAGTTCCGACAGGCTGTGCGGCCTGCCGTAGCGCGCCAGGTAGCCTGGCGAGGCGCACACGTACATGCGCCGGGGTGCCAGGCGCGTCGCGATCAGGCGCGAGTCGGCCAGGCGACCGAGGCGGATGGCCAGGTCCATGCCTTCGTGCAGCAGGTCCAGGGTCTGGTTGCTCAGTTCGACGTCCACCCTCAACTGCGGGTACAACGCCATGAAACGGGTGACCAAGGGCACGATGAAGCGCTCGCCATAGGCCACGGCGCACGTCATGCGCAGCAGCCCCTTGGGCTCGCTGGCCAGATCGCCCATCGCCCGCAGCGCTTCCTCGCGCCCGTCCTGCAAGCGCTGGCAGTGCTGCAGAAACGTCTGGCCGGCCTCGCTGAGCGTGACTTTTCGTGTGCTGCGATACAGTAAGCGCGTCTGTACGCGTTCTTCCAAGCGCGCTATCTGCCGGCTTACATGGGAAGAGGACACGCCCAGCCGTTGCGCTGCCGCCGTGAACTGCCCCAATTCGGCCACGGCAACGAATTCATCGATGCCCTCCCAGCGGTTATTCATGATTATCCCTGCACGGCAATAATGTTTTGTCTTTCACCGGATTATTCAACAATTGCGGGTGAAATACACTGTCTGCCGATTTCATTCACGTATCTGGAGACCCTGCGATGATCAAATCCCGCGCTGCCGTAGCTTTCGAAGCCAAGAAACCCTTGGAAATTGTCGAAGTCGATGTGGCCATGCCCAAGGCGGGCGAGGTGTTGCTGCGCGTGGTCGCCAGCGGCGTGTGCCACACCGATGCCTATACCTTGTCCGGTGCTGACCCGGAAGGCATCTTCCCGTCGATCCTCGGCCACGAAGGCGGCGCCATCGTCGAAGCCGTGGGCGAGGGCGTGACCTCGGTGGCGGTGGGTGACCATGTGATTCCGCTGTATACCCCTGAGTGTGGCAAGTGCAAATTCTGCCTGTCCGGCAAGACCAACCTGTGCCAGGCCATCCGCGCCACCCAGGGCAAGGGCCTGATGCCCGACGGCACCACGCGTTTCTCCTACAAGGGTCAGCAGTTGTTCCACTACATGGGCACCTCGACCTTCTCCGAATACACCGTGTTGCCGGAAATTTCGGTGGCCAAGATCCAGAAAGAGGCGCCGCTGGAGAAGGTCTGCCTGCTGGGCTGCGGCGTGACCACGGGTATTGGCGCAGTGCTGAACACCGCCAAGGTACAACCGGGTGATACTGTCGCCGTCTTCGGGCTGGGCGGCATTGGCCTCTCGGCCATCATCGGTGCGGTCAAGGCCAAGGCCTCGCGCATCATCGCCATCGACATCAACCCGGCCAAGTTCGAAATCGCTCGCCAACTGGGCGCTACCGATTGCATCAACCCCAAGGAGTACGATCGCCCGATCCAGGAAGTGATCGTCGACCTGACCGACGGCGGCGTGGACTTCTCCTTCGAGTGCATCGGCAACGTGCAACTGATGCGTGCCGCCTTGGAGTGCTG